>CANJKM010000019.1 GCA_947474805.1 Caulobacterales bacterium
ATCCGCAACATCCTCGGCGGCGTGATCTTCCGCGAGCCGATCATCTGCAAGAACATCCCGAAACTGGTGCCCGGCTGGACCCAGCCGATCGTGGTCGGCCGTCACGCCTACGGCGACCAGTACCGCGCCACCGACTTCCTGGTGCCCGGCCCCGGCAAGCTGACCCTGACCTGGGAAGGCAAGAACGGCGACAAGATCGAGCGCGACGTGTTCGACTTCCCCAACGCCGGCGTCGCCATGTCGATGTACAACCTGGATCAGTCGATCCGGGACTTCGCCCACGCCTCGTTCCGTTACGCGCTGAACCGTGGCTTCCCGCTCTATCTCTCGACCAAGAACACCATCCTCAAGCGCTACGACGGCCGCTTCAAGGATCTGTTCGCCGAGATTTTCGAGAGCGACTACAAGGACCAGTACAAGGCTGCAGGCCTGACCTATGAGCACCGGCTGATCGACGACATGGTCGCCGCCGCCCTGAAATGGTCGGGCGGTTTCGTCTGGGCCTGCAAGAACTACGACGGCGACGTCCAGTCCGACATCGTGGCCCAGGGCTACGGCTCGCTCGGCCTGATGACCTCGGTTCTGATGACCCCGGACGGCAAGACGGTGGAAGCCGAGGCCGCCCACGGCACCGTCACCCGCCACTACCGCCAGCACCAGAAGGGCGAGCAGACCTCGACCAACTCGATGGCCTCGATCTTCGCCTGGACCGGCGGCCTGAAGCACCGCGCCAAGCTCGACAACAACGCCGAGCTGGCACGCTTCTGCGACCTGCTGGAAAAGGTCTCGGTCGACACCGTCGAGGCCGGCGACATGACCAAGGATCTGGCCCTGCTGGTCGGCCCGGATCAGACTTGGCTGACCACCGAAGGCTTCCTCGACAAGATCTCCGAGAACCTGTCGAAAGCCATGGCCGCCTAAATGGAAGAAGAGCCGCTCGGCGCGCTTCGGCCCGGCCCTTCCGCTTCGCGCGGTGAGCCCGGTCGGCGGCCTGCCGAACGGCACTACGGCCCCCACGACGCCGAGCGGCCTTACGGGCCGCCCTACTACCATCAGCCGCAGCCTCCCCATCGCGGGGGGCTGCGGTTTTCGTATCTGCTGCTGGGGGCGCTCGTCGCCTTCGCCATCGCCTTCGGGGCGGCCCCGCTCTGGGCCTTCCGGTCGCTTCGGTCGGCGGCGGTGTTCGGCGACACAGCCGCCCTGTCGGAACTGGTGGACTACGGCGCGGTGCGCGCCAGCCTGCGCCAGCAAATCGGCCCCGCCCCAGCCGCCACCCGGCCCCCGCCGCCCGACTTCCTGCACGATCCGCTGGGCGCCCTGCGCCGCCAATTCGTCGAGCCCGAGGCCAAGCCCGCCGACGTCGACGCCTATCTGACCCCGCTGTCACTGGCCCGGATGAGCCTGGGTATGGAGCACGCCGGCGCCGTCCCAACCGTCTCCGGCGAAGGCCCGTTTCCGTCGGTGCGCTTCTGGGACGGCAAGCGGGCGCGCCTCGGCGTGAAGGACCCCGCCCTGCCCGCCCGCGAGACCATCTTCACGCTGCAGCGAAAGGGTTGGCTCGACTGGCGGCTCGTCGCCGTGACCCTGCCTGCGTCCGCGCCGCCTGCGGCCCGACAGCCATAGTTCTTGATTTGTTCGACGTCCTGACGTCAAATTCCGGCTCCGCGTCAGGGGAGCACGGATCATGATCGGCTATGTCACCATCGGCGCGCTGGACGGCGAGGCCGCGGGGAAGTTTTACGATGCGGTGTTCGGGGCCATCGGCTCGGAACGCAAGACCGAGGGCGGCGGCTGGCTCGGTTATGGCGGGATCAGCGACGACAAGTCGATGTACGCCTGCCACACGGCCGTCACCAGCGCGACCGCCAATGGCGAGCCGGCCCGGGCGGGCAACGGGATCATGATCGCCTACAAGGCGCCGTCCAAGGAAGCGGTGGCCGCGGCCCACGCAGCGGGCCTGGCCAATGGCGGCACGGATGAGGGCGCGCCTGGCTTCCGGCCGCCCGAAGCGACCAGCGGCTTCTACGGCGCCTATCTGCGCGACCCGACCGGCAACAAGATCGGCCTGTTCGCCGTCGGCTAGCCGGCCAGCGCGGCCTTCACCGCATCCACCCCCGCCTGGGCCAGCGACCCGTCCGGCGCGCCGCCCTGGGCGAAGTCCGGCTTGCCGCCGCCGCCCTGGCCGCCCATGGCGACCACCCCGACCTTGATTAGATCGGCGGCGCTGACGCCGGGCGCGCTGGAAGCGATGGCGACCGCCGCCTTGCCGTCCGCGACGCCCACCACCACCACCACGCCGGGACCGCCCAGCGCCGCGCGGTATTCCTCGATCACCGGCCGCAAGCCCTTGCCGTCGACGCCATCGAGCACCCGGCCGAGGAATTTCACCCCGCCCACATCCTCGATCGTCGGGCCGTCCACGCCGCCGCCGCCCATGGCCAGTTTGCGCTTGGTGTCGGCCAGCTCGCGCTCGAGCTTCTTTCTGTCGTCCACAAGGCCCGCGACCCGGGCCGGGAGCTCGGCCACCGGGACCTTGAACTGTTCGGCGAGACCCCGGGCCACACCGGCCTGATTGAGCAGATAGCGGCGCGCCGCCTCCCCGGTCAGGGCCTCGACCCGACGCACCCCGGCGGCGATGCCGGTCTCGGCCACGATCTTGAACAGGGCGATGTCGCCGGTGCGCGCCACATGGGTGCCGCCGCACAGCTCGACCGAATAGGCTCCCTCGCCGCCGATGGCGCGGCCCAGTGTCAGCACCCGCACGCTGTCGCCGTACTTCTCGCCGAACAGGGCCACGGCGCCGGCCTCGATGGCTTCTTGCGGCGCCATGTCCTTGGTGTTGGCCGCCTGGTTCTGGCGGATCACCGCATTGACCTCGGCCTCGACCTGGTCGAGCTCCTCGGCCGTCAGCGGACCCGAATGGCTGTAGTCGAAGCGCATCTTTTCGTCGTCGACCAGCTGGCCCTTCTGGGCCACGTGCGGGCCGAGCACATTCTTCAGCGCCTGATGCACGAGGTGGGCGGCCGAGTGGTTGGCGCCGGTTCGGGTGCGGGCCTCGGCGTCGACCAGGAGACGGATGCGGTCTCCGACCTTCAGCGAACCCGCCTCCACGGTAATGGTGTGCACGTGCAGGTCGCCCGCCTGTTTGGTCACGGCCACCAGCTTGCCCCCGCCGGTCGGCCAATCGACCTCGCCGGCATCGGACGCCTGGCCGCCGCTCTCGGCGTAGAAGGGGGTCCTGTCGACCAGAACCTCGACCGTATGGCCGGCGGCGGCCTCGTCGATCTCGGCGGCCTCGCGGACAAGGGCTATCACCTCGCCGATGGCTTCGACCGTATCGTAGCCGACGAACTGGGTCTTCCCTAGGCGCTCGCGCAGGGTCAGGAACTCGGCCCCGGCGGCCCGGTCGCCCGAACCGGTCCAGGCGGCGCGGGCCATCTGACGCTGCTGATCCATGGCGGCGTCGAAGGCGTCGGTGTCCACCGTCAGCCCCTTGGCGCGCACCGCATCCTGGGTCAGGTCGAGCGGGAAGCCATAGGTGTCGTAGAGTTTGAAGGCGGTGTCGCCCGAAAGCACGCCGCCCTCGGTCATGCCGGCGGTCGCCTCATCGAGCAGGCTCATCCCGCGCCCGAGGGTGCGGCGGAACCGCTCCTCCTCGTCGCGCAGGGTGGCGGTGATCGAGGCCTGGGCCCGCTTCAATTCCGGATAGGCCTCGCCCATCTCAGAAACCAAGGTCGGAACCAACCGGTGCATCAGGGGATCGGCCGCGCCCAGCAGGTGGGCGTGGCGCATGGCCCGGCGCATGATCCGGCGCAGCACATAGCCGCGGCCCTCGTTCGACGGGGTGATCCCATCGGCGATCAGGAAGCTCATCGAACGCAGGTGGTCGGCGATCACCCGGTGCGAGGGCGCGCGCTCGCCCTCGGCCTTCACGCCCGTCTCGGCCTCGGAGGCGGCGATCAGGGTGCGGAACAGGTCGGTGTCATAGTTGGACTGAACGCCCTGCAGCACGGTGGCCAGGCGCTCCAGGCCCATGCCGGTGTCGATCGATGGCTTGGGCAGCGGCTTGCGGCTCGCGTCGGCGAACTGCTCGTACTGCATGAAGACCAGGTTCCAGATCTCGACGAACCGGTCGCCGTCCTGGTCGACCGAGCCGGGGGGCCCGCCGGGGATCAGTTCGCCGTGGTCGTAAAAGATCTCCGAGCAGGGGCCGCAGGGACCTGTGTCGCCCATCGACCAGAAGTTGTCGGAGGTGGCGATGCGGATGATCTTGTCGTCGGACAGGCCGGCGATCTTTTTCCACAGGCCATGCGCCTCATCGTCTTCGGCGTAGACGGTGACCAGCAGCTTTTCGGGCGCCAGGCCATATTCCTTGGTGATCAGGGTCCAGGCGTGCTTGATCGCCTGTTCCTTGAAATAGTCGCCGAAGGAGAAGTTCCCCAGCATTTCGAAGAAGGTGTGGTGGCGGGCGGTGTAGCCGACGTTGTCGAGGTCGTTGTGCTTGCCCCCGGCTCGGACGCACTTCTGCGAGGAGGCGGCGCGCGGGATGGCGCGGGTCTCCTGGCCGGTGAAGACGTTCTTGAACGGCACCATGCCGGCGTTGACAAACAGCAGGGTGGGATCGCTCTGCGGCACCAGCGGCGCGGACGGAACGACCTCGTGACCCTGACCCTCGAAATAGCCGAGGAAGGTGCGCCTGATTTCGTTGAGACTCGGCATGGTGGGCCCTGAATGGCCGCACGGCCGGGATCGGCCCGGCCGTGCGATGGAAGCTTTGGAGCGTCCATATAGAAAAGCCTAGGCGCTGAAGCCAGCGCCTAGGCTCTTAACAAGGTCAAAGCCTCGCCTTTGGACCAAATTCCAGCACGGACCCGCATCCGCGGATCCGTGCGGCGCTGAGGCCAGCGTCCAGCCAAATGAGCGGGCGTCCTTCGACGCCGTTGCTTGCCTGAAGATCAATCCTCGTCGTCGTCTTGCGGCTCGGGCGCGCCCAGCATTTCCTCGGCCAAAGGCGCGGCGTTGCGGCGCACCGCCGCCTCGATCTCGTCGGCCATGGCGGGGTTGGCCTTCAGGAACTCGCGCGCATTGTCGCGGCCCTGACCGATCCGGGTCGAGTTGTAGGAGAACCAGGAGCCCGACTTCTCGACCACCCCGGCCTTCACCCCCAGATCGATGATCTCGCCGAGCTTGGAGATGCCCTCGCCGTACATGATGTCGAACTCGACCTCGCGGAACGGCGGCGCGACCTTGTTCTTGACCACCTTCACCCGGACGTTGTTGCCTACGATCTCGTCGCGGTTCTTGACCGAGCCGGTGCGGCGGATGTCGAGGCGGACCGAAGCGTAGAACTTCAGCGCGTTGCCGCCGGTGGTGGTTTCCGGCGAGCCGTACATCACACCGATCTTCATCCGGATCTGGTTGATGAACAGCACGATGCATTTGGACTTGGAGATGGAGCCGGTCAGCTTGCGCAGCGCCTGGCTCATCAGACGCGCCTGCAGGCCGGGCAGGCTGTCGCCCATCTCGCCCTCGATCTCGGCCCGGGGGGTCAGGGCGGCGACCGAGTCGATCACCACGATCTCGACCGCGCCGGAGCGGACCAGGGTGTCGGTGATCTCGAGCGCCTGCTCGCCGGTGTCGGGCTGGGAGACCAGCAAATCATCCAGATTGACGCCCAGCTTCTGGGCATAGACCGGATCGAGCGCGTGCTCGGCGTCGACGAAGGCGGCGACCCCACCGCGCTTCTGCACCTCGGCCACGACATGCAGGGCCAGGGTGGTCTTGCCGGAGGATTCGGGGCCGAACACCTCGATCACCCGGCCGCGCGGCAGGCCGCCGATGCCCAGCGCCATGTCGAGGCCCAGTGAACCGGTCGGGATCGACTCGATCTCGACCACCTTGCCGTGCGAGCCGAGCTTCATCACCGAGCCCTTGCCGAAGGCGCGGTCGATCTGGGCCAGGGCGGCTTCGAGAGCCTTCTGTTTATCGGTGTCTTCGCGTCCCACGAGTTTCAACGCCGCCTGACTCATCGATCCAGCCCTCACCCTTGCATGATTCCGTCACCAGGAGCGGCCGAGCCGCCCATCCCGATGAGAAAGTCGTACCCTCTTTGTTCCATGTTCGCAACTTGTTCTTTTTGGCGACGCTCGAGGGGAGCCTGGGTGACTAAACGCCGGTCATCAGTGCGCCGGATTCGCACATCGGACGATCCGCACAGAAATCGGGCGCCCTTAATGCGGGCGCCGCTCCAACTGAGTGGCGCTTTTTTGAGCAGAACCGTCGAAACGCCCCACCCCACCCCCCCTTCGCCTGGGGAGCGCCGGATGGATCGGGGAATGTGCGGTCACCTCGTCAAGTCGGGGAACCGGCGCCCCGAGATTCGGGCGCTGTCGAACAAGGGGATATCCAGAATGCAGTTTTCCAAAGCCCGTAAGACGGTTCTTCGCCGCCTGAGCCTCGCCGGCGTTTCGGCCGCCGCCCTATTCGCCTTCGGCGCCGGCGCGGCCAACGCCGACCCGCTCGCCACCCCGGCCATGACCGCGCCTTTGAGCGCCAATGTGAAGCCGACCAAGTTCGACGGCGGTCCGCTCGGCGAGATCAATGTCACCGGCGTCGTCTCCGGCCTCGGCTATGTCCAGAACAACAAGGTCGGCCTCGACTATGAGTCCCGCGGCGACATTTCGAACGCCCAGGTCTTCATCCAGAAGACGGACGGCCCGATCCAGTTCTACGCCCAGTTCGGCGCCTACTCGATCCCGGTGCTCGAAATCCCCTACACAAAGTCCTCGGACAACACGAAGAACTCGTTCGGCCTGCTCCCGCAGGGCTGGGTCACCTGGGCTCCGAGCGCCAACATCAACGTCCAGGTCGGCAAGCTGGCGACCCTCTACGGCGCCGAGTACACCTACACCTTCCAGAACACCAACATTCAGCGCGGCCTGGTCTGGAACCAGGAGAACGCGGTGAACCGCGGCGTTCAGGCCAACTACACCAGCGGCCCGTTCGCCCTATCGGTGTCGGTCAACGACGGCTTCTACTCCAACCGCTACAGCTGGGTGACCGCCCTCGCCTCCTATAAGTTCGACGCCAATAACGTTCTGGTCGTCTCGGGCGGCGGCAATCTGTCCAAGGCCACCTCGGGCGGCTCGCCGACCTACACCCCGCTCCTGCAGAACAACCAGGAAGTGCTGAACGTCATCTACACCCACACATCGGGTCCGCTGACGATCACCCCCTACTTCCAGTACACCCACATCCCGGCCATGCCCTCGCTCGGCGTGACCAAGGCGGCCTCGACCACGGGCGTCGCCCTCCTGGGCAAGTACAGCGTCACGCCTGAGTTCGCCTGGGCCTTCCGCGGCGAATACATCTCCAGCTCCAAGGGCGGCGGCGTGACCAGCCCGCTATTCTTCGGCCCGGGCGCCGACGCCTGGTCGCTGACCGTGACCCCGACCTACCAGAAGGGCATCTTCTTCGCCCGCGGCGAGGCCTCCTACACCAAGGTCAGCGACTACACGACCGGCTTCGGGCTGAAGGGCGACAAGTCCAGCCAGCTGCGCGGCCTGCTCGAAATCGGCTTCCTGTTCTAGTCTTCCAGGCCGGCCTCCCTCGTGGGGCCGGCCGCTCATTTACTTCCCCAGCAAGGCCCTGGCCGCGTCCTTTCGGGCGCGGCCTTTTCTTTGCTCGCAATAGCCCCCGCGACCGCCGCCTCCATGTTTTGAAACATACGTTGCCTTGTCTTCGCCGCGAACCTGGGGCGGGTTGCCGGACGAGGGCGACTAAAGTTTACTCCGCCGCTCATACGGACCTTCGCCTTGCCCAAGATTCTCGTAGTTGATGACGACCCCGGCCTGCGGGTCCTGATGGTCAGGGCCCTGAGGGAGAACGGCATGGAGGCCGTCGGCGCCGGCGATTCCGGCGAGATGTGGCGGATGCTCGACCAGAGCCCCTACGACCTGGTGCTGCTCGATGTGATGCTGCCCGGCGCCTCAGGCCTCGACATCTGCCGCCAGCTTCGCGCCAAGAGCCAAATGCGGATCATCATGGTCTCCGCCCGCGGCGAGGAGATCGACCGGGTGCTGGGGCTGGAGCTCGGCGCCGACGATTATCTGGCCAAGCCCATCGGCCACAAGGAGCTTCTGGCCCGGGTGCGGGCGGTGCTGCGGCGCGGCCCGATCACCGCCGAGTTCGGCGCCCAGAAGAAGGACCTGATGAAATTCCGCGGCTGGACCCTCGATCAGCGGGGCCGAACCCTCAGCGCCCCCTCCGGCGCCCGCGTCGAGCTGTCCGGCGCCGAGCACGACCTCCTGGTCAGCTTCCTGGAGAACGCCCAGCGGGTCATCGGCCGCGACCGGCTTCTGGAGCTGTCTCGCTCGCGTTTGGGCGATGTCTCCGACCGCTCCATCGATGTCCTAGTCAGCCGCCTGCGCCGTAAGCTGGAGGAGGAGGGCGAAGACGCCGACCCCCTGATCCGCACCGTCCGCGGCGTCGGCTATATGTTCGCCGCGCCGGTTGAACGCCTGTGATCCTGGCCGCCTGGCCGCGCGGCCTGATCGGCCGGGTCATGCTGGTGCTGCTGGGCGCGATCATCCTCGAATTCGCCGCCTCCACCTTCGTCTATGAGAACGCCGAGCTGCTGCGCGCGGACGAGGACGAAGCCCAGCTCCTGGTCGACCGACTGGTGATCGCCGAGCGGTTGCTGAAGGGCGCCGACCAAGATCGGCGCGCCGAGGTTCTTGACGCCCTCTCGACCCCGACCATGCAGATCGGCTGGTCACCCCAGCCGCCGACTATCCTGGCCGCCGCCACCGCCGAACCACCGCGCCGCTTCGCCGCCCTGCTGCGCGAGCGGCCCGAGCTGCGCGGCCGCGAGCTGCGCTTCGCCAACCGACAGAAAGGCGACCGGGGCCGGGTGATCGGGGCGCTGAAGATGACCGAGGGCAGCTTCCTGCAGTTCCAGGCCCGTGAGGCGCCCTTTCTCAGCCCGGCGGTCGTTCGGGGCCTTCTGGCGGCGGTAATCGTGGCTGGCGCGGTGCTGGCCGCCGCCCTGGCCCTGATCCACAGCCTCGGCGCGCCCCTTCGCGGCCTGACCGCCATCATCGACCAGATCGGCGGCGACAAGCACGTTTTCGCGCCCGAGACCGGCGCAGGCGACCTCCGCCGCTTGTCGCGCGCCTTCAACGCCATGCAGGCGCGCCTTTCGCGAATGATCGAGGACCGCACCCGAGCCATCGCGGCCATCAGCCACGACCTGCGCACCCCGATCGCGCGGCTGAAACTCAGGATGGGCTTCGTCGACGACCCGGAGCTGCGACAGGGGCTGGAGCAGGACGTCGACGAAATGGAAGGACTGATCGAGTCGATCGTCGACTACGCCGGCCGAGACGCCGAATGGGAGGCGCCCCAACTGGTCGACCTTGCGGCGCAACTGTCCACCCAGGCCGAGATGCTGGCCGATCTGGGAATGAAGGTCGATTACGAGGGCCCCAACCACCTCCTCGTCACTGTGCGCCGGGTGAACATCAAGCGGGCTGTCTCCAACCTCGTGGACAACGCCCTGAAATACGGCGGGGCGGCCCATATCCGGCTGAAGGTCGCCGGTCACGAGGTCCATATCCGCATTGAGGATCCAGGCGAGGGCGTGCCCGAGGCCGAGCTGCAACGGCTGGCCGAGCCCTTCTATCGCGTGGACAGCGCGCGCGGTCGGGACACAAGGGGCGCAGGCCTCGGGTTGGCCATCGCCAAACAGGCCGTAGAGCGCGAAGGCGGGCGTCTGATCCTGGCCAATCTCTCAGGCGGAGGGTTCTGCGCCGAGCTGTTTCTTCCGCGCGCCGCCTGAACGCGGTCAGGCGACGGCCCTGAGCGGACACATTTTGTCACGCTCGATTAGCACTGGCGCAAGGTCAGTCACCCATCTTGGTTCGAGGCCAACCTCCCCTTGGCTTGGTTCGGAGACCCCGTGATGGACAGTATAATGAGCGGCGTGACGCGTTTCCGCTGCGAAGTCTTTCCCAACCAGCAACAACTCTATCAGCGGCTGGTCCGCGAGGGTCAGCAGCCCCAGGCCCTGGTGATCTCCTGCGCCGATAGCCGGGTTGCGCCCGAATTGATCACGCAAAGCGGCCCCGGCGACCTGTTCGTCACCCGCAATGTCGGCAACATCGTGCCGCCGTTCAGCCAAGCCAACGGCGGGGTCTCCTCGGCCATTGAATACGCCGTGGACGCCTTGAAGGTGCGCGACATCGTCGTCTGCGGTCACTCGGACTGCGGGGCGATGAAGGCGCTTCTGTCACCCGGCAGCCTGGACTCCATGCCCAACGTCACGGCATGGCTGCGCCACAGCCACGCGGCTCGCCAGGTTATAGAGAGCGCCTATCCGGCCGATCTCGACCCGGATCAGAAGGCCGCCGCCCTGGCTCAGGAGAACGTCCTGTTCCAGATCAACCATCTCCGCAGCCACCCTTCGGTGGCCGCCGCCCTGGCCCGTGGGGAACTGACCCTTCACGGCTGGTTCTTCGACCTCACCAGCGGCGACATCCTCGCGCTCGACGGCGATAGCGGCTTCCGGCGCGTCGCGACCGGCCAGCCGCTCCCGGTCGCCGTGCGCCCGGCCGAACGCCGCGTCGCCAACACCTTCTTCCTGCACGCTGCGGAATAATGAACAATAAAGGAGCTGCCGAACAATGATCGCAAAGCTGTCCGGGGGGACGCTGACCCGCGATTTCACCGCCTCCATCGTCGTATTCCTTGTCGCCCTGCCGCTGTGCATGGGCATCGCCATCGCCTCAGGCGTGCCGGCTGAGAAAGGACTCGTGAGCGGCATCATCGGGGGCATCATCGTCGGCGCCATCTCAGGCTCGCCGCTGCAGGTCTCCGGCCCGGCGGCGGGTCTGGCCGTCATCGTCTTCGGCATGGTGCAGCAGTTCGGGCTCAACGCGCTCGGTCCGATCCTGGTCGTCGCGGGCCTGATCCAGTTCGCAGCCGGCGTTTTGAAGCTCGGCCAGTGGTTCCGGGCCATCTCGCCAGCCGTGGTTCACGGCATGCTTTCGGGGATCGGATTGCTGATCGTCGCGGGCCAGTTCCATGTGCTGATGGACGCCAAGTCCAAGCCGCACGGGCTTGAGAATATCGCGGCCATTCCCGGAGCCCTGCTCAGCCTGTCGCCCACGAACTTCGGCCCGGCCGAGTCCGCCTTCTTGATCGGCGTCCTGACCATCGCGGTGATGTTGGGCTGGGAGAAGCTGCGCCCGGCCAAACTGAAGCTGATCCCCGGAGCCCTTCTCGGAGTCTTGACCGGTTCGGCCATCGCTGGGGCCATGACCCTGGCGATCAAGCATGTCGAGGTTCCAAGTTCGCTGATCGCCGCGCTTTCGGTTCCGAGCGTGGCCGACTTCGCCCGGCTGTCGGACCCGACCATGTTGCTCAGCGCCCTGGCCCTAGCCTTCATTGCCAGCGCTGAAACGCTGCTTTCGGCCGCCGCGGTCGATAAGATGCAGGACAAGGTCCGCGCCAACTTCAATAAGGAGCTGTCGGCTCAGGGCGTGGGCAACCTCCTCTGCGGCCTATGCGGCGCCCTCCCGATGACCGGGGTGATCGTTCGTTCCTCGGCCAACGTCCAGGCGGGGGCCGAAACCCGTCTCTCGGCCATCATGCACGGCTTCTGGCTGCTCGCGCTCGTCGCCCTCGCTCCGGCCCTACTGCGGATGATTCCGCTCTCGGCCTTGGCCGGCGTGCTGGTGGTGACCGGCTGGCGGCTGGTCAACTTCAAGGACGTCGTCCACCTCTACAAAAGCTATGGCGTCCTGCCGGCCCTGACCTGGATCGGCACCTTCGTCACCGTCGTCTCGGTCGACCTCTTGGCCGGTGTGCTCGTCGGCCTGGGCTTGGCGGCGCTGGAACTCGTGCCCCACCTCGCCAACATCAAGGGGCTGCGGTTGAAGACCACCCAGACAGAGGTCAACGGCGAAACCCAGATCGATCTCGACGGCAAGGCGACCTTCCTGTCTCTGCCGAAACTTTCGGCCAGCCTGGATGCGGCGCCGGAGACTGGCCCGGTGACGCTCAATGTCACCGAATTGCGCCATGTCGATCACACCTGCATCGAGCTGATCCGCGACTGGATCCAGCGTAAGGCCCGAGCCGGTTCCAAGGTGTCTGTGGAGCCCCCCGGCGGCTCGTTGGCTCACGCCTTCGAGCACTGACACCTTGGCGTCGCCGGTCGCTTCCCTTAGCGGCCGGCGACTGCCTTTTTCGAACGGCTAGCCGGCGGCCAGGATGGCCGGCATCGCCCTGGCCAGGCTCTCGCGCCAGGGCGGCGGCCGCCAGCCGATGACGCCCTCCAGCTTCGAACAGTCCAGCCGGCTGTCGGCCTGGCGGGGCGCGATCACCGGATAGGTCTCGGCTCCGACCGGCGTCACCCGCGCCGAGGGCCCGCCCAGCCCCGCCGAAATCTCGAAGGTCGCCTGCGCCAGCTCGGCGCGACTCGCCCCCCCGCCGCCGGCCGCGTGGAAGACGCCCCGCGCCTCCGCCCTGCCCTCGACCAGGGCCGCGCCCACCAGAAGACAGGCGCGGGCGACATCCTCGGCCCAGGTCGGCGAGCCATACTGGTCGCCCACCACATTCAGCGCGTCGCGCTCCCGGGCCAGCCGCAGCATGGTCGGGACGAAATTGGCCCCGTCGGGCCCATAGACCCAGGCGGTGCGGAGGATGCCCGACGCTCCGCCCGCCGCCAGCACCGCGTCCTCGCCCGCCGCCTTGCTGGCCCCATAGACATTGATCGGCGCGCGCGCATCGTCCTCGCGATAGGGGCGGCCCAGTCCGCCGTCGAACACGCTGTCGGTCGAGATGTGAACGAAGGGAACGCCGGCCGCCGCGGCGGCGCGGGCGAACCTGCCCGGCATGTCGCCGTTCAGGGCGAAGGCGTCCTCGGGCTCGCTCTCGGCCTTGTCGACGGCGGTGTAGCCGGCGGCGTTGATGATCAGGGCCGGATCATGCCGCGCGATCAGGGACGCCGCTTCGGCGTGGGCGAGATCGGCCTCGGCCCGGCCCACAAAGCTCGCCGCATAGCCGAACTCCGGCGCCAGCCGCGCCAGCGCCTGCGCGACCTGGCCGCTCCGGCCCAGCACCAGCAAGGCCCGCATCAGACCAGTCCGAGCCGTTCGCCGGCGTAGCGGCCCTCGCGGATCGGCCGCCACCAGTCGGGGTGGTCGAGATACCACTGCACCGTGCGGCGCAGACCGGTGTCGAAGGTCTCCTGCGCCCGCCAGCCGAGTTCGGTCTCCAGCCGCGTGGCGTCGATGGCGTAACGTTGGTCGTGGCCCGGGCGGTCCGACACGAAGGTGATCAGCTCGCGCCGCGACCCCGAGCCCATGGGACCGGCCAACTCATCGACTAGGTCGCAGACGGTCTCGACCACCACCAGATTGCTGCGCTCGTTGCGGCCGCCGACATTGTAGGTGCGGCCCGGCTCGCCTCGCTCAGCGATCAGGGTCAGCGCCCGCGCGTGGTCCTCGACATAGAGCCAGTCGCGTACATTGGAGCCGTCGCCATAGACCGGCAGGGGCTTGCCCTCCAGCGCGTTGAGGATGGTCAGCGGGATCAGCTTTTCAGGGAAGTGATAGGGGCCGTAGTTATTGCTGCAGTTCGAAATCACCACCGGCAGGCCGTAGGTGTGGAACCAGGCCGAGGCCAGGTGATCGGACGCCGCCTTGGAGGCCGAATAGGGCGAGCGCGGATCGTAGGGCGTATTCTCGGTGAACAGGCCCGTCTCGCCCAGGCTGCCGTAAACCTCGTCGGTCGAGACATGCAGGAAGCGGAAGGCGTCGCGCGCCGCACCCTTCAGTCCGCGCCAGTGATGCAGGGCGGCGTCGAGCAAGACGTGCGTGCCCACCACATTGGTGGCGACGAAGGGTCCAGAGCCCGTGATCGAACGGTCGACATGGCTTTCGGCCGCCAGATGGATCACCCGGTCGGGCTGGTGCGTCTCGAAGACGGCGGCCATCGCGGGCGCGTCGGCGATATCGGCCTGGACGAAGGCGTAGGCCTGGCTCCCGGAAACCTCGGCCAGCGAGGACAGGTTGGCCGCGTAGGTCAGCTTGTCGACATTGACCACCGCCTCGCCGGCCCCGATCAGCCCGCGCACAACCGCCGAGCCGATGAAGCCCGCGCCGCCTGTCACCAGCGTCTTCATGGATAAGGGCTCTCAAGCTCGGCCAGGAGGGGAAAGCCCGCGTCGCGCGCGTTCACCGTCGCCTCGCCCGGCGCGATCGGCCAGTCGATGGCCAAGGCCGGATCGCACCACAAGAGCCCCGCCTCCGCCTCGGGGGCGTAATAGTCGGTGACCTTGTAGAGAACCTCGGCCTTCTCGCTCAGGGTCTGGAAACCGTGGGCGAAGCCCTCCGGCACATAGAGCTGCAAACCGTTCGCTTCGCTGAGCTCGACCGCGACATGCCGGCCATAGGTCGCCGAGCCTCTGCGGATATCGACCGCCACATCGAGCACGGCGCCGCGCGCGACGCGGATCAGCTTGGCCTGGGCGCGCGGCGGGGCCTGGAAGTGCAGACCGCGCACCGTTCCGCACGCGGCCGACATCGAATGGTTGTCCTGGACGAACTCGCCCGTGACGCCCGCTGCCTCCCAGCGTGCGCGGTTATAGGTCTCGACGAAGAATCCGCGCGCGTCCCCGAACCGCTTGGGTTCGATCAGCAGCACCTCGGGCAGGGCGAGCGGCGTCGCGAAGCTCATCTTGGGGCCGTCCTCTTGCCCTGTGCGGGCCGCCTGTTTCGCGGTTATCATCGCCGCCGACAGGGTTTGCAAGGCGCGCGCCGAAGCCTAAGAGCGCGGCCTTACAGGGGAGACAGCGTTTGAAGGGTATCGTTCTGGCGGGAGGATCGGCGACACGCCTCCTGCCGCTCACCGCCGGCCTCTCCAAGCAGATGCTGCCGATCTACGACAAGCCGATGATCTATTACCCGCTGTCGGTGCTGATGATGGCGGGCATCCAGGACATCCTGATCATCTCCACCCCGCGCGACACCCCCATGTTCGAAGCCATGATGGGCGACGGCTCGCAGTGGGGGGTGCGCCTCTCCTATGTCGTGCAGGAAAAGCCGCGCGGCCTGGCCGACGCCTTCATCGTCGGCGAAGACTTCATCGACGGCGGTCCGGTCTGTCTGGTGCTCGGCGACAACCTCTTCTACGGCGCCAATATCGAGGGCCTGCTCAACGACGCCCGCAACCGCAAGCGCGGCGCCACCGTCTTCGCCCAGCACGTCGCCGACCCGGACCGGTTCGGCGTGGTCGAACTCGACGACGAGGGCCGCCCGATCGCGCTGGAGGAAAAGCCGATGAGCCCCCGCTCCAACTGGGCGGTCACCGGCCTCTATGTCTATGACGAGCAGGTGGTGGAGATCGCCAAGGGCGTTAAACCCTCCTCGCGCGGCGAGCTTGAGATCACCGACGTCAACCGCGCCTATCTGGAAATGGGCCAGTTGCACGTGCAGCGGATGGGCCGCGGCTACGCCTGGCTCGACACCGGCACCCACAACGCCCTGCTGGAAGCATCCGAGTTCGTCCGCGCCATCGAACACCGCCAGGGACTGAAGATCGCCTGCCTCGAGGAGATCGCCTACAATCGGGGCTGGATCAGCCGCCAGGAGCTGATGAACCGCGCCGGGACGATGCGGAATTCACCTTATGGCGAGTATCTGTTGAAACTGCCCGAATAGGTTTCCGGAACCCGGTGGGGGGCTGCGGACTTCCTGTCTCGGTCGAGACAAAGGACACCATGGCCTACCTCAATGCGGTCTCGGCCGTCGTTCCCCCCAACGACGTGCATCAAGCCTTCATCGGATTCGCCGGCGGATTGCTCGCCGGCAGCCGCTCCGCCCCTCTTTTCGACCGCCTGGCGACCCGCAGCCAGATCGAGCACCGCTGGTCGGTGCTGGGTTATGGCGAGGGCCCAGAGTCTTCAAAAACTGCCGAGATCGGCGCCCACGACTTCTACAAACTGGGCGCCTTCCCCACGACCGCCGAGCGGATGGCCGTCTATGCCCGCTTCGCCCCGGGCCTCGCCCAGCGCGCGGTTAAGGGATTGAATCTCGACGACCCTTCCAGCATCACCCACCTGATCGTCACCTCCTGCACCGGCCTCTATGCGCCGGGCGTCGACCTGGAGCTGATCGGCCTCTGCGGCCTGAACCCCAGCATCGAGCGCACCGTGATCGGCTTCATGGGCTGTTACGCCGCGATCAACGCGCTGCGCGCCGCCCGCCACATCGTCCGCTCAGAGCCCGAGGCCAAGGTCCTGGTGGTCAGTCTGGAGCTCTGCAGCCTGCACCTTCAGGAGACCACCGATCTGGAGCAGGTGCTGAGCTTCCTGGTCTTCGCCGACGGCTGCGCCGCCGCCCTGGTGAGCAACGACGCCACCGGCCTGTCGCTCGACGGCTTCAAGACCCTGCTAGCCCCCGAGGCCGCCGGCCAGATCACCTGGAAGATCGGCGACAAGGGCTTCGACATGTTCCTCTCCGGCCAGGTCCCGGCCTCTGTCGGGGCCGCCCTGCGCGGCTGCAAGGAAGCCCTGCTAGGAAACGCCGCCGTCGAGGACATTGACCTCTGGGCCGTCCACCCCGGCGGCCGCTCGGTGCTGGACGCGGTCGAGACGGCCCTGGCCCTGCCGCCGAACTCGATGACCGCCTCGCGGGCGGTGCTGCGCGACTATGGCAACATGTCCTCGGCCACCATCCTGTTCGTCTTGGCCGAGATGCTGCGCGACGGGCGCCCCGGCCAGCGCGGCAAGGCCATGGCCTTCGGACCCGGCCTGACGGCCGAGACCATGAGCTTCACGGTGGCCGGATGACAGACCTGTCCCGCCGCTCCACCGCACCGGAACTGATGGACACCGACTGCGCGGACTATGCGGATTATCGCGCCTGCCTGGCCGATCTGGCCAAGGTCAATGTCCTGACCCTCGCCCACCGTCCGACACTGGCCTTCCTGGAGCGGCTGAGGCGAGACGGCCGCCTGCCCAAGGACCGCCCGCTGCGGCTGGTCGATGTCGGCGCCGGCTATGGCGATATGTTGCGGAGCATCGCCGCCTGGGCGCGTCGACGCCGCGTGCCGGTGAAGCTGATCGGTGTCGATCTCAACCCCTGGGCCGCCCGCGCCGCGATCGGCGCGACCTCCACCAACGCCCCGATCGAATGGCTGACCGGCGACGCCTTCGCCCATGACCTCGACCCCGACATCATCATCAGCTCCCTCTTCACCCACCATCTGACCGACGAGGAGCTGCCCCTCTTCCTGGCCTGGAGCGAACGGACCGCGCGGCTCGGCTGGTTCGTCAACGATCTGCGCCGCCACTCCTTCCCCCGCTGGGGGTTTGGCGTCCTCGCTCGACTGATGCGCTGGCATAGGTTCGTCGGCCACGACGGCGTCGTCTCCATCGCCCGCGCCTTCACGCCGAGCGACTGGCGCGCCCGACTGGCCGAGGCTGGGCTGCCCCCCGGAGCCGTCGAGGTCCGGGGGCGCTTCCCGTTCCGGCTCTGTCTGGCCCGTGTGAAGGCATGAGGCCGGCGCTGATCGTCGGCGGCGGCCCGGCGGGTGCGGCCCTGGCGATCCGGCTGGCCAGGGCGGGGCGCGAAGTGCTCCTGGTCGAGCGCGAACCCGGCCCTCACCACAAGGTCTGCGGGGAGTTTCTCAGCCAGAGCGGGGTCGCCCAGCTTCAGGCGCTCGGTCTCGATCTTGCCGCCGCCCACCCGATCGACCGGGTGCGTCTGCTCCACGGGAAGCGCGCCATCGAGGCGCCCTTACCCTTCCACGCCCTCAGCCTGTCGCGCCGCGTCCTGGACGAGGCCCTGCTGGACCGCGCTGCCGAGGCCGGGGCCGAAATCCGGCGCGGCCTGCGCGTCACCGGGCTGGAGCGCGCCGGAGAGGGATGGCGGGCGACGACCGCCGGCGGCGAAACCCTTGAGGCGCGCGCTGTCTTCCTGGCCACTGGCAAGCACGACCTGCGGGGCCGCCATCGGCCGGACGGCCTGCACGGCGACCTACTGGGCTTCAAGCTCCACTGGCGGCTCACCGAGGCGGCGACACAGGCACTGGCTGGCGCGGTGGAGTTGCACCTGTTCGAGGGCGGCTATGCTGGGATGGAGCGGGTCGAGGACGGGATCTCCAACCTCTGCCTCGTCGTGCGCCGCGAGGTCTTCCGCCGCGACGGCGACTGGCCGGGTCTGCTCGCGAGACTGCGCCGCCATCCCGCCCTGCAAGCCCGCCTTGAGGGAGCCTCGCCCCTGTGGTCCAGGCCGCTGGCCGTCAGCGCCATCCCCTACGGCCATGTGCAGAGAACCAACGACGGCGTCTGGCGTCTTGGCGACCAGGCGGCCGTCATCCCCTCCTTCGCCGGCGAGGGCATGGCCCTGGCGCTGGACAGCGCAGAAGTCGCCGCCGAGACCTACCTGCGGGGACAGAGCGCCGCCGACTATCAGCGGCGCCAGGCGCGGCGCGTGGGCGGGCGAGTGAAGGCGGCGACCCTGCTCTCGCACGCCCTGGTGCGCGGCTGGAGCCAGGGGCTCGCCAGCGGCGCGGCGGCGCTCGATCCGCGCCTGTTGTCGATGGTGGCCGGCGCGGCGCGCGCCGCCGGTTAGAAGCTGATCCGCAGCGAGGCCTGCAGCTGGTTCTGATTCTGCTCAGCCGGAACCGCGCCATAGAGCCGGCCCGGCCGGGCGCTCTCGATATGGGTGGCCTCGACGAACAGGTTCAGGTGCTCGTTCAGCCTGTGGCGGTAGGCGGCCAGGGCCGACCAGCCGTCTTCGTTGGCGTTGTCCTGGGGCGTGGTCAGGTCCTTGGTTTCGAACCAGTCGAACCGGCCGGAAACCGAATCCTCGCCGATCTCGCGCGTGGCCAGGAGATAGGCCGAGGCGAACTTCATATCGACCCAGCGGCCGGTCGCGCTCGGAAAGCCCATGATCGTCCGCCCGAACATCAGCTGGGAGGAGAGGTGCAGCTTGTCGCCCACGCGGGCGGCGGCGCCGAAATTCCAGAACTTGGTGTCCCAGGACCACTGCTTGTTGATGACGCTGACCCCGTCGCCGCGGTTGTCATAGTAGAAGGCGTTAAGGCTGAAGGGCGCGGGCGGGCGCCATTCGAGCCGCGCGTACCAGCCGGCCTCATTGTCCAGTTCACGCCGCGAGCGGGTGTCGGGCGCCTGCTTGGTCCGCATATAGGGCGAGAGGGTCGGCAGCGGGAAACGGTCCGCAGCGGTCGACTTGATGTCATGCAGGGCCCAGCCCCGGAACGACAGTAGCGTGCCGGAGGTGTCGTCGTCGGTGAAGACCCCGGCGGTCAGGCCGATCTCGTGACCGCCAAAGCGGTTCTGCACATGGGCCTCGGCCCCCAGCACCTTCACCTCCTCGCCGACCCAGGCGTTGATGGCCGAGGGCGTAATGGTCTCGGCGACCGTCCAGGCCGGGCCGCCGTGTTCCAGCGAAATCTCGGGCCAGTAGAGGCCGGCGCGGGCGCTGTAGCGGAAATCGCTCTTGGGCACGGGCTTGAAGACGACGAAGCTCTGAACCAGGTCAGGGCTCGGTCGCTGCTCAGGCTGGGCCTCCACATCGACCAGGCCTGAGAAGGCGCCGGAAAATTGCGGCTTCCAGATCAGGGCGACATCGGCGACCTGCGCCTTCACCCTCCAGTCGCCCGAGCGGTCGCCGCCGTAGCGCAGCTTGCCGAAGCCACCGTCGACGAAAGTCTTCTCGCCGTCTGCGGTGGCCAGCCGCAAGTCGACGACCCCCGCGAAGGCCCGGCGCGAGAACAGGTCCATCTCGGCGTGCGCGGCAGGAGCGCCGGCCCCCAAAAACCCAAAGCTCAGAGCGACGGCCAGGAACCGGCAAGGGCCGAGACGGCGGATCATGCCCGGCGCCGAGCGACGCCCGCCAAAGCCGGCGACGGCGAAGGCTGGGCGTTGTGGATGGCGTGCGCGACCAGGAAGTCCCCGAGCGCGCCGAAGGCCATCGGACGTGCGGTCAGATAACCCTGCACCTGGTCGCACCCCATGCCGGTCAGCAGGGCCAGGGCCATTTCGGTCTCCACTCCCTCGGCCGTCACCTTCAGCCCGAGGCCGTGGGCCAGATCGATGGTCGAGCGGACCAGGAGCGCGTCTCTCTGGCTGTCGGCCATGGTCAGGATGAAGGCCTTGTCGATCTTCAGTTCGTTGGCGCGGATCCGCTTCAGATAGGCGAGCGAGGACAGGCCCGAGCCATAGTCGTCGATCGAGATGCCGATCCCGGCGGCGGCGAAACGGTCGACGGCCTCTAGCGCCAGGGCCGGGTTGTCGATCACGGCGGTCTCGGTGATCTCGAAACAGAGGGGCGCCTGGGCCGTGGCGGCCATAGCCAGGGCGGCCTCGGCGAAGGCGGGGTCGCCGATCAATCGGCCCGAGACATTGATCGAGATGGCGAGCGGCTGGCCGGCCTCGGCCATATAGGCCTGCTCGGCGATGGCCCGCTCCAGCACCCAGTCGGTGAGTTGACGGATGTGGCCGGTTTCCTCGGCCATGCCGACGAAGAGTTCGGGCGAGAGCTGGCCGCGCCTCGGGTGCTTCCAACGCACCAACGCTTCGGCGCCCGCGACGGCGCCGCTCCGCAGATCCAGCTTGGGCTGATAGTGCAGATAGAGTTCGCCGGTCTCCATCGCCCCCAGCAACTCGCTCATCAAGGAGAGGTTGGCGGCCGGATCGCCGTAGGCCTCGGGGTCGAAGACGGCCAGTTTGGCGCGCGCCTCGCGGGCCTGATCCATGGCGATCACCGCCCGTTCGATCAGGATGGAGGGTTCGGTCCCGTGCATGCGGTGGGCGGCGAGGCCGGCCGTCAGGGTGACGTCGACCTTGGCCCCGTCCAGCTCCAGCGGCTGTTCCAGCGCGGTCTGCAATTGGGCGATCCAACGGCGCGCGCTGTCTAGGTCCTCGGCTGTGAAGGCGAGGCCGATCTGGTCACCGGCGAGCCGGGCGACGGGCAGGCCGGGACCCAGGTTTCGCAGACGCGCGCCCACCTCGCCGACCAGGGCGCTGGCGAGAGTGTGGCCGATGGCGGCCCGGACCTGGGTGTAGCGATCGATCCCGAATGCGGCGGTCACCACCAGCTTATCCCCGGAGAACTCGACCAGGCTGGCGAGGCCCTGCAGCAGCGACCGCCGGTTGGGCAGGTTGGTGTCGGGGTCGTGCATGGCCAGGTGGGTGATCTTGCGTTCGCGTTCGCGGATCGAGGTCGCCATGCCGTTGAAGCTGTCGGCCAGGGCGGCGATCTCGTCATTGGTCTTGATCGAGACCTCCGCGTTCTCTCCGCGCTCGAGCCGCTTCACCGCCTCGTTCAGCTGGGAGATCGGCTTGCTGACGCTGCGGGCCAGGGCCCAGCTGCCGGCGATCACCAGGCAGAGGCCGATGAACCCCAGGAGAAGAATTCCGCCGAGCAGGCTCTGATAAGGCGCCAGCGCCTTGTCGAGCGGATAGCGCAAGATCAGGACGGCCGGCGTTTCCGAGGTCATGGCGTCGAGCTTGGAGACCATGGCGATAGCCTGCCCTTCGGGCGTGGCCAGCTCACCGGGCCCCTTGACCTTGGCCGAGAGGGCGCCCTCGACGAAACGGGTCAGGATGGGCGAGCCTTCGGCGTCGCCCTCGACCCAGGCCCCCTTTGGGTTGCGGTGCAGGACGGCGGCGCTGAGCGGGATGGCCGAAAGATCTTCCAGCTGCCGCATCTCGGTGCGGTCGAGCTTGGAGGCGAACACCACCCAGCCGACCAGCGAGGGCGAGAGAATGGGAGCCGAGACCGCCTGATAGGGGGTGTCGCCCAGCACGAAGACGCCGCCGGCGCCGGCCTGATCGCCGAGCTGGGCCTCGCCATTGTCGAGCGCCTTGCGCACCGCTTCACCAGCCGAGCCCAGGAGTTTGGGGTCGGCGCCGGCCACCTCGCCGTCCACCCCGACGATGAAGGCGAAATCGATCCCAAGCCGGACCTTCAGGTTTTCGAGGGCCGAACCGATCGTGGCCTTGTCGTGGGTGGCGACCGCCTCGCGAAAGCCGAAGTCGCGGGCCAGGATTACCGCCCCATCGCGCAGCTGGCCCGAGCGCACGTCCCACAGACGGTCGAATACGGTGGCGTTGGCCTGAAGTTCGCCCCGCACGGCGCGGGCGGCGTTAGCGGCGACAGCGGTATAGACCGCGAGAGCCACCATCCCCAGGGCCACGGCGAACAGGCCGGCGTAGAGCACGGTCAGACGGGTGGAGAGGCGGCGGAACATCAGTAGTGTTTCATTTCGGGGGCCGCGCGCAGCTCGAGGGTGAAGCCCTCGGCGGCGGCGCCATCGCGGGCCAGGTTGATCGCGCGGGCGGTCTCACCGGCCTTGGCCTTGGAATAGGGGTGCCAGACCCGCAGCGACGCCACGCCGCCCGGCAGGTCGTGGATCGTCGCCTTGCCCTGAGCGTCGGTCTTGGCCGCGTAGGCGGTGTCGACCACCCGGATAAAGGCGACCATGGCGTCGTGGATATTGCAGCCGAGCGCCACGATTCCGGCCTTGTCCATCTTCACCGAGGGCGCCTCTCCCTTGGCGTAGAGCTTCAGCTCGAACGGCTTGGTCGGCGAGAAGGAATAGACGTGGTGACGGACGGTATCGAGATTGGGGAAGGAGACCTCGGCCCCGACCGGCGCGACCATGACGAAGGGATCGAACATCATGTGATGCTGGGTCATGCGGTAGGTCCCGCTGGGCCGGGGCGCGCCGCCCGCCTGCGGATAGACCATGATCACGGCGTCGGCGACGGGCTTGCCCGCGGCGGTGCGCACCGAGACCGTCAGGTCAGCCGCGCGCGCACCAGGAGACAGCGCCACCAACAGAGCGATCGCGGATAAAATGGCGAGCTGCGCCTTCATGCGCACCAGCCTGCCCCAAACCTGGTAAATTCGGCGTGAACCTCATTGGTCCCCGAGCTCCCAGTATCGGCGGCGCTGAAGAGGCCCTATATCCGCTCCAAGACTGGAGCTTTTGATCCATGGCGAAGCGCATCGGCGGGGAGGTTCCCGCCGCCGTTAGGCCCCAGGCCGGCGACTATCGGTTCGACCTCGACCGCGCCCTCAGCGCCGTGGTCGGGCTGGAGTCCGAGGTCCCCGAGGACGCCTTCACCGCCGAGACGCTGGGCACGCTGCGGTCCGGCCACGGGGTGCTGGTCCGCGAAGACGGCCTGATCCTGACCGTGGGTTATCTGGTCACCGAGGCCGAGACGATCCGACTGACCACCGGCTTCGGCCGCGTCGTCGAGGGCCACGGTCTTGGCTTCGACCAGGCCACCGGTTTCGGCTTCGTCCAGGCTCTGGATCCGCTGGACATCCCCGCCCTGAAGATCGGCGACTCTCGCGCCGCGGGACCGGGCTCGAAAGTGGTGGTCGGTGGTGTCGGCGGCCGCGCCAATGCGGTGGCCGGCGAGATCGTCAGCCGCGAGGAGTTCGCCGGCTATTGGGAGTATCTGCTGGACGCCGCCATCTTCACCGGGCCTCATCATCCGCACTGGAGCGGAGCCGCCGTGATCGGAGCCGAGGGTGAGTTGCTGGGAATCGGCTCCCTGCAGGTCGAGCGCCAAACCGGCCCCGGCGGGCGGGCCAGCATGCTGAACATGGCCATTCCGGTCGAGCTCCTGCCCAAGGACCTCGACCGCTTCATCGCCGGGCTGAAGACCGCCCCGGTTCGGCCGTGGCTCGGGGTCTTCGCCCACGAAGTCGACGGCCATGTGATGATCGCCGGGGTCGCGCCGGGCGGACCGGCGCACCGGGCCGGGCTGCAGATCGGCGATGTCGTGCTGGCCGTCGGCGGAACCAGCGTCTCCAGTCTCGCGGACTTCTATCTGGCGCTCTGGTCTCTCGGAACGTCGGGGGTCGAGGTGGCGCTAAGACTGCGGCGCGAGAACGACGCCTTCGACCTTAGCGTGCGCTCCGGCGATCGGCGAAAAATGCTCAAGCAGCAACGACTTCACTAACAGCGAGAACCCCACGTTAACTCGGGCGGTCTATGCAGACCCTGCGGACACCGATGTTCGCGCCCAATCGTGGGGTTTGGGATGACTAACTTCGTTCGTCGGTTCTGCAGAGACGAATCCGGCGCAACCGCCATCGAATACGGCCTGATCGCCGCCTTGATCGCCGTGGTCATCATCACCGCGGTCACAACCGTGGGCACCAACCTGCGCGGCAAGTTCAACACCATCGGCAACGCGGTAAAATAGGCAATAGGCTCTAAGCCGCCCGCTTGACCGCCGATCCC
>CANJKM010000020.1 GCA_947474805.1 Caulobacterales bacterium
AGGCGGCGATGGTGCGGGCCAGAAGCTCGATGTCGCCGAGAATCTCGACCCCGGCGGCCTTGGCCTTCTTCACCGTCCAGTGCGGCTCGGGGTGGGTGAGCGGCACGCCGGGCGAGATCATCAGCGCCGCGAAGCCGGACCAGTCGGCCTGCGTCAGATCGACGACGGGCAGGCCTTCCGCGGCGGCGGCCTCGCGCGCCTCGGCCTTGTCGTCCCAGACGGCGACGGTCGCGCCGCCGGCGATCAGGGCGCGGGCGGCCGTCAGCCCGGTGCGGGCCAGCCCGAACACCGCGACGGTTTTGCCTTCGAAACCCTGGACCGGAATCATGGTTCGCCTACCTCAGTTTCAGGGTGGCGAGGCCGACAAGGGCGAGCACCATGGCGATGATCCAGAAGCGGATCACGATGGTGCTTTCCTTCCAGCCGAGCTTTTCGAAATGGTGGTGGATGGGGGCCATGAGGAAGATGCGTTTTCCCCCGCTGACCTTGAAATAGATGACCTGGATGGCGACCGAGGCGGCCTCCAGCACGAACAGGCCGCCAATGATCCCCAGCACAATCTCGTGCTTGGTGGCCACGGCCATGGTCCCGAGCGCGCCGCCGAGAGCGAGCGAGCCGGTGTCCCCCATGAAGATCCGGGCCGGCGGGGCGTTATACCAAAGGAAGCCCATCCCCGCCCCGATCAGGGCTCCGCAGATGATGGCCAATTCGCCCGACCCTGAAACGAAATGGACCCCGAGATAGTCGGCGAACTTCAGATTGCCGACGAGGTAGGCGATGAAGCCAAAGGCCCCGGCCGCGATCATCACCGGCACGATAGCGAGGCCGTCGAGCCCATCGGTCAGGTTTACGGCGTTGGAGAAGCCGCCGATCGTGATCATCCCGAAGATGATGTAGAACCAGCCCAGATCGAGCAGAAGCTGCTTGAATATTGGGAAGGCTACGGCGGTGGTGACCATGGTGTTGGGCGAAGCCTCGCCCAGCTTGATCATGGCGAAGGTGGCCAGGCCCGCGACGGCGAACTGGACGATGATCTTGACCCAGGACGAAACCCCCGCCGTGGTCTGTTTGGTGACCTTGGCGTAGTCGTCCATAAAGCCCAGCACGCCGTAGGCGGCTGTGACCAGCAACACCACCCAGACATAGCCGTTGGTCAGGTCGGCCCAAAGCAGGGTGCCGATCAGCACGCCCGCCAGGATCATGAACCCACCCATGGTGGGTGTGCCCTTCTTCTCGATGACGTGCCGCTCGATGCCGTCGGTGCGGATCGGCTGGCCGCGCCCCTGCTTGGCGCGCATCCAGTTGATGAAGCGGCTGCCCATCAGGCAGACGACGATCATGGCCGTGAACAGCGAGGCGCCGGTGCGGAAGGTCAGGTACCGCATCAGGTTGAAGAACGGCACATAATGGTGCTCGGGGTCGAGATACTGGAACAGAACAAACAGCATCTAGCGGCCCTCCCCAGCCGTCTCGAGCGCGCCCGCTTCGATGGCTTTCACCACCCGGCCCGCCGCGGAACCGTTGGAGCCCTTCACCATCACCGTGTCGCCGGATTCGAGGGCGTCGAGCACCAGGGGCGACAGTTTGTCCGCACTTTCCGCCCAGGCCCCGCGACGGGACGGCGGCAAGGCGTCCCAGAGGCTCTTCATCAGCGGACCGGCCAGAAAGACCTTGTCGACGCTGGCGTCCTCGATCGGTTCGGCGAGACCCGCGTGCCAGGTAGCGGCTTCGGGGCCGAGTTCGAGCATGTCGGTGAGGACCGCGACCTTTCGACCCGGCCGGGCGGCGAGCGCCTTGAAGGCGGCCCGCATAGACAGCGGATTGGCGTTGTAGCTCTCGTCGATCAGCAGGATTGAAGCTCCGCCGATATGGAGTTTGCGGCTGAGGCCGCGACCGGCGAGCGGGGTGTAGGCGGCCAAGGCCTGGGTCGCGACTTCGAGATCGACGCCCATCGCCTCCATCGCCAGGAGGGCGGCCAGGCCGTTCAGCCCCCAGTGCGGCGCCGTTTGGCCGATGCGAAAGGGAAAGTCGACGCCGTGCAGTCGGGCGCGCACCACCGCGCTGTCGCCCTCGACCTGGAAGCCCAGCAGCTGGGCGTCGACGCCGGCCTGGCTCCCGAAGGCCGCGACCTCCAGACCGCGCTTCTTGGCTTCGCCCGCGAGGAAGCCGCCCCAGCCGTCGTCGGCGTTGAGGATGGCGAGGCCGCCGGACTCCATACCTTCGAACACCTCGGCCTTGGCCTTGGCGATCCCCTCCATGCCATCGGGAAAGGCCTCCATATGCACCGGACCGATGGTGGTGATGAGGGCGACGTGCGGCTGGACCTGCCGCGACAGCGGTCCGATCTCCCCGGCGTGGTTCATTCCCATCTCGAACACCGCCCGCTCGGTCGCCTTGGGCATGCGGGCCAGGGTCAGGGGGACCCCGATGTGGTTGTTGTAGGACTTGACCGAGGTGTGGCTCGGCCCGGCCTTGGCCAAGCCCGCGGCGATGGCCTGGGTCAGGCTGGTCTTACCCACAGAGCCGGTGACAGCGCAGCGCCGGGCGTTTTTCGCGCGTTCGCGGGCGGCGAGGCCCAGCGCCTGCAAGGCGACGAAGGTGTCGCCGACCATGACGCTGGGCTTGTCCGAGGGCTTTGAAACCAGGGCCCCGGCCGCGCCGCGCTGGAAAGCGCCAGGCAGGAATTCATGGCCGTCGCGCTCGCCGGCCAGGGCGACGAAGAGATCGCCGGTCTCGATGGAGCGGCTGTCGATCGAGACGCCGGCGCAGACGAAGGCGGCGCTGGCTATTCCGCCCGTGGCGGCGGCGATCTCGGCCGAGGTCCAGAGCGGCTCAACCACCCTCCGACTCCAGGGCGGCGAGGGTTTCGGCCACGTCGTCGAAGGGATGCACCACGCCGGCGACGGTTTGGCCCTGCTCGTGGCCCTTGCCGGCCACGACCAGCACATCGCCCTCGCGCAGCTGGGCCACGGCGGCGCGGATGGCTGCCCGGCGGTCGCCGACCTCCAGCGCGCCGGGCGCGCCGGCCAGCACCTGGCTGCGGATCTCGGCCGGGTCCTCGCTGCGCGGATTGTCGTCGGTGACGATGACCAGATCGGCCAGGATCGCGGCGGCCTCGCCCATCAGCGGCCGCTTGCCCTTGTCGCGGTCGCCGCCGGCGCCGATCACCGCCATCAGCCGCCCCTTGGTGTGGGGGCGCAGGGCCTCCAGCACGGTGCGCAGGCCGTCGGGCGTGTGGGCGTAGTCGACATAGGCCTCGCCGCCCTGGCGGCCGGAGCCGACGCGCTGCATCCGGCCGGGGGCGCCCTCGATGGTCTCCAGCGCGGCCAGCACGGCCTCGGGCGCCTCGCCCACGGCGATGCACAGGCCGGCGGCGATCATGACGTTGGAGGCCTGGAAGGCGCCCGCCAGCGGCAGGGCCACGTCATAATCTCGGCCCTCGAAGGCGATCTTCAGTCGCTGGCCTTGGGGCGTTGGGGTCCGTTCGATCAGGCGCAGGCCGGTGCCGCTCTCGCCCACGGTGATGATCCGCTGGCCATTCAGCACGGCCGAGCCGGCGAAGGCGGGGAAGTCGTGGGCGTCGGCGTTCAGCACCGCCGAACCGCCGCGCGGCAGCAGCTGTTCGAACAGCCGCAGCTTGGCGCGGCGGTATTCGTCCATGTCGTGGTGGTAGTCGAGGTGGTCCTGCGACAGCTGGGTGAAGCCCGCCGCCTGGATTTCCAGCCCGTCGAGCCGGCGCTGGTCGAGGCCGTGGCTGGAGGCTTCCAGGGCCAGATGGGTGACGCCTTTCCCGGCCAGCAGGGCGGCGAGGCGCGCGAGTTCGCCCGCGTCCGGCGTGGTCAGACCCGGCGGGGTCAGGGCCTCGTCGGAGGTCTGCAGGCCGAGCGTGCCGAGGCTGGCGGCCTTGCGGCCCAGTTTGGTGAAGATCTGGCGGCAGAAGGTGGCGACCGAGGTCTTGCCATTGGTGCCGGTGACGGTGACCACTGTTTGCGGCTGGGCGCCCCAGAAGGCGCGGGCGGCCAGGGCGTAGGCCCGGCGCACATCGGCTGAGCAGACCACCGGTACGCCGGCCAGCGGCATCTCTTCGGAAGCCAGGATGGCGGCGGCGCCGGCCTGGAGCGCCTGTTCGACATAGGCGCGGCCGTCGGCCTTGGAGCCCGGCAGGGCGGCGAACAGGCAGCCGGGGCGGACCTGACGGCTGTCGGCGGTGACGCCCGAAACCATCGGATCGACCGCCAGCGGCCGCATCACCAGTTCGGACAGCCGTTTCGCGATCATTGCTCGATCCCGGACACGTCGTCGCCGACCGGGACCCGGTCGCCGCCCGAGGGCGCAAAGGGCGTGGCGGGGGCGCGACGCACGCCGACGAAGGGCGCGATGCGGTCGATCACCCGGCCCGCGACCGGCGTGGCGTTCCAGCCGGCGGTGGCGAAGCCGAAGGTCTTGGGGGTCGCCTTGGGTTCGTCCATCAGGATCAGCACCAGATAACGCGGACCGTCGACGGGGCCGTCGGTCGGGAAGACGGCGGCGAAGGAAGAGACCAGCTTTTTGCGCTGATAGCCGCCGACACCGGCCTTTTCGGCAGAGCCGGTCTTGCCCCCGACCCGAAGGCCGGCCGCGTCGGCCTTGCCGCCGGAGCCCTTGAGCACGTTCAGCCGCATCAGGTCCAGCATGTGACGCGCGGTTTCCTCGGAAACCACGCGATGACTACCCTCGATCTTCTCGCCCGGCTTGCGCTTCAGCACCGTCAGCGGGTGGTAGACCCCGCCGTTCATGATCGCCCCGACGCCGGCGGCGACATTGAGCGGGCTGACCGAGATGGCGTAGCCGAAGGAGGCCGAGGCGACGGTGGACGCGTTCCAGTCGCGCGGCGTGATCGGGCGGGCCGCCTCGGCCAGCTCGGTCTTGGCCGGCTCCAGCAGGCCAAACCTCTTGAAATAATTGACCAGATTCGCCTCACCGGCCTTCAACGCCAGACGGGCGGTGCCGATGTTGGACGACAGGATGAAAACGTCGCTGAGCGAGATGGCCTTATGTTCGGCGTGGTAGTCGTGGATGACGCGCGAGCCCATGTGCAAAGGACCGTTGGCGTCGAACATTGTGTTGATGGTCGCCGCCTTGGAATCCAGCCCCATAGCCAGGGTGAAGATCTTGAAGGTCGAGCCCATCTCATAGACCGAGGCGGCCGCGTGATTCACAAGATTGGGCTGGGGCGCCGCCCCTGGCGCGGCGCTGTCGAAGTCGGGCTGGCTCGACAGGGCGAGGATCTCGCCGGTGCGGACATCGGTGACTATGCCCACGGCGCTGTCGGCGCTGAACTCGGCCCGACCCTTGCGCAGCTCTTCCTCGAGCACGCCCTGGATGCGCAGATCGAGCGCCAGGGGCACGGTCGCGCCGGTGTGGGCGGCGTTGCGGATCAGCGGATCCAGCGCCCGCTCTGAGCCCGCCAGGCCGTGGCCGGCGGTGTCGGAGAAGCCGATCAGGTGCGAGGCGCTGTTGCCCAGCGGATAGACCCGGCGGGTCTCTTCCTCGAACTGGACGCCGGGCAGGCCAAGGTCGTGGACGGCGGCGCGCTCCTGCGGGGTCAGGCCGCCGATCAGATACTCACGGCGGCCAGAGGCCAGGGCCTTCTCCAGCCGGGCGGCCGAAAGACGCGGCAGGGCGGCGCGGATTCCCCGCCGGGTCTCGACCCGGTCCCAGATCTCGTTCGGGTTCAGATAGAGGCCGTAATGCACAAGATCGACGGCGATCAGCCGGCCGTTGCGGTCCACCAGATCGGCGCGGGCCTCGGGCGGCAAGTCGAGCGCGCCCGAGCCCTTCCCGGCGTCGGAGAACAGGGCCGACCGCGTCGCTTCGACCGCCAGCAGCAGGAAGGCCAGGGCGAACAGCGACAGGACGAAGAAGATGCGCAGTCGGGTGTCGTCGGCGGCTCGACCCTTGGCCTTGTTGCGCTCGAAGGCGTGCTCGACCTGCCAGACGCCCTCGATGAGGCGGCGCCAGAGGCCGGAGGAGGTGTGGTGGACCAGGCTCATCGGGCCGTCTCGCCCCGATGGACGACCTCGGAGAGACCCTCGGGCAGGGCTTCCCGCTTGGCCGGGACGGGAACCATGCCGAGATAGGTGGTCGCCAGATGCTCGATCCGCTCGGGCCGCTCCAGATGCGCGAGCTCGGCGCGGAGCAATCGCAGACGCCGCTCCTCGGCCCGGATGTCCTGGTTGATCTGAACGATCTCGGCGCCCTCGCGGCCGCCGGCGGTCTTGGCTAGGTAGACGCCGAGCACCAGCACGATCAGGCAGCCGCACGCGGCGACCTCGACGGCGCGGAAGCCCTTGATGCGGCGATCGAACAGGGCCTTCAGGTTCATGCCGCCGCCTTCCAGGCCGGGGCGGCCGTTCGGACGGCGGCGCGCAGCTTGGCCGAGCGGGCTCGGGGGTTAGCGCGGACCTCGGCCTCGGTCGGGGCGCGGGCGCTGGTGAAGAGCAGCTCAAAGCTCGGCGGCGGCCCCTCGGGGGCGAGCGGCCGGTGGCGCGAGGCCGACGGCATCCGGCCCGAGCGGGCGGCCAGATAGCGTTTCACCATCCGATCCTCCAGCGAATGGAAGGTGACGATGGCCAGACGGCCGCCGGGAGCCAGGGCGTGCTCGGCGGCGACGAGACCAGCCTCCAACTCCTCCATCTCCTCGTTCACCGCCATGCGCAGGGCCTGGAAGGTGCGGGTGGCGGGGTGGACCGGCGCGCCGCGACGGCCGCCCAGGGCCTTTTCGACCACGGCGGCGAGGTCAAGGGTGCGCTCGAACGGCTGCTCGGCGCGGCGGCGGGTGATGAAGGCGGCGATGCGGCGTGAACCCCGCTCCTCGCCGAGCTCCCAGATGAGCCGAGCCAGCGCGGCGGGCTCCAGGGTGTTGACGAGGTCGGCGGCCGAGGGGCCGTCCGCGCCCATCCGCATGTCGAGCGGGCCGTCGCGCATGAAGGAGAAGCCGCGCTCGGCCTCGTCGATCTGCATGGAGGAGACGCCGAGATCGAAAGCGACGCCGTCGCAGCCCCCCTCCCCCATCACCTCGGCGAGGTCGGAAAAGCGGCGCTCCAGCAGGCGGAAGCGCCCGGGGAATTCCTTGGTCAGAGGCTCGGCGAAGCGGGCGGCGGTCGGGTCGCGGTCGAGCCCAGTCACGTCGGCGCCCCGCTCCAGCAAGGCCCGGCTATAGCCGCCGGCGCCGAAGGTCGCGTCAACCAGCCGCTTGCCAGGGGCCGGAGCCATGGCCTCGACCACCTCGGCCAGCAGGACAGGGACGTGGGGCGCTTCGCTCATGCCGCCTCGGTCTTCTGCAGGCGCTGGGCGGACCGGTGGGCGGCGAGGCCCTCTCGGGCGGCCTGGCGCTGGGCTTCACGGTGGGCGCGGAAGGCGTCGCGCGGCCAGATCTGGAAGCGGTCGCCGAGCCCGACCAGGGCGACCCAGTCGGTCAGGCCGAACTGCTCGCAAAGCGCCTCGGGCAGGGTGATGCGGCCGGCGCTGTCGAAACCGAGCTGATTGGCGCCGCCATAGACCACCGTCTCCAGCGCGCTGCGCAGCGGGTCGCCGGTGGCGAACTCCTCGATCAGGGACTGGTAGCGCTGGAACAGGGCCTGGCCGCCGCCCTCGATGCAGTCGGCCTCAATGGCCGGAAAGCAGAAGACCCCGCCGAAGGGCGCGGCCGCCAGGGCGCGGAACTCCGCCGGCACGACGATGCGCCGTTTGTTGTCCAGTTGCTTCTCGAACGTGGAGAGAAACACCCAATTGCCCCCGAAGCGCGCCGTGCATTTGGGTTAACATGGGATTGAATGGGATACAATGACACCGAAGCGGACTTTCTGCGCAGCTAGGTGTTCGCTGTGGGATTTCAAGATTATCCACAGAACATACATAGAACATTACTTGAGGCGCCGTCCCGTTGTGCGCCTCAGGGTTGGCAAGGCGATGGATGGGCCAGACGGCCTATAAGCCGGGTTCTGTGCCGCCCGGGTATACCCGGACGCGACGATCATTCCTCTGGACCGCGCCTTGCGACGCGGTTCTCGCGACCTACCCGGACCCCTCGGGCCAGCGATGGCCCTACCTGCAAGCAGGCGCGTGGTCCCTATTCGGTCTTGCTCCCGGCGGGGCTTGCCATGCCGTCCCTGTCGCCAGGTCCGCGGTGGGCTCTTACCCCACCCTTTCACCCTTACCTTCGCCGAGGCGAAGGCGGTCTACTCTCTGTGGCGCTATCCCTAGGGTCGCCCCCGGCGGGTGTTGCCCGCCGCCGTATCGCTGTGGAGCCCGGACTTTCCTCTCCCGCACGAGTGCGAAAGCGACCGCCCGGCCGTCTGGCCCGCAGCTCAAATGCGCCCAGCGCCCTTCGCGGTCAAGTTTCGCGCCGCCCCAAGTCTTAGCCCGCCATTAACCATGCCGGGGCATTGCTGTCGCGGATATGGAGGCCGCCTTGCGTCTGCGATTCGCCCTAGCCGCTCTGCCCTTGCTGTTCGCCGCGACCGGCGCGCGCGCCCAGATGCCGATCCGGCCGGACGGGCTGCGGGGCTATGTCGGGGCCGAATACGGCACGACGCGCCTCTACGACACCTCCAGCACCACAACGACCGCCACCCGCTCGACCGCCAACAGCTGGGGCGGCGAGATGGCTTTGGACCTGCCCCTGCGCGGCCACATCGGCGCCCAGCTCGACCTGAAGGCCACCCGTTACGACTATCCGCTCGACAGCCAGTGGGTCGGCTCGCCGACCCTCCACCTGTTCGCGCGCAATCCCTACGGCCGGGTCGGCGTCTTTGTCGGCGGCTCCAAGGCCAGCAACGTCGACGCCTGGGGCGCGGGCGTCGAGGCCGAGACCTATTTCACCGGGGCCAGCCTTTATGGCTCGCTCGGCTACGGCCAGATCAACAAGCTGTCTAACACCACCCTGATCGCGGGCCGGGTCGAGGGCCGGATGTTCATGACCGAGAACTTCCGCCTGTCGGCCAACGCCGGCTATCTGGACGCCCGCAGCAACAATTCGCGCGACCACGGCTATTCGGTCGGGCTCGGCGCCGAGTACCGGTTGTCGAACATGCCGGTCTCGATCGTGGGCAGCTATCAGCACGGCAAGCTGTCGAACGCCGCGATCAAGTCCGACGCCTTCCGCATCGGCCTGCGCTGGAGCCTGTCCAACGAGACTCTGGCCGAACGCAACCAGGGCGGCGCCAGCCTCGGCAATGTCCTCGACCTGTTCGGCGGCCCGATCGGCGAGGCCATCTACGGGGCGTCGGTTCCTTAGAATTTAGCCGTCATCCTCCGGCCGCGAAGCGGATCGCGGGACCCAAGCCACAGTTCCCGCATCCGCCCACCTCGCTTGGGTCGCCCGATCAAGTCGGGCGATGACGAAGACTTATGTGGCCCGCAGCAACGCCACGAGACGCGCGCGCGTCTCGCCGTCGGCGATCCCATCCACCTTCGACGGCCGCCAGTGGCGCTGGAAGGCGCAGACCACCGTCGCCGTGTCCTCATCGTATCCGCCCGAGGGCGGCAGATCGTAGCCGAGCCGCGTCAGGCCCGCCTGCATGGCGAACACCCCCGTGCCTTCCTCGCCCAGGCCCAGCGGCTCGCCGGGGGACGGCCGCGGCTCGACCCAGAGGCCGTGGCCGGCGGCGGCCAGGGTCGCCCAGGGGAACAGCTCGCCCGGGTCGGTCTTGCGCGCGGGGGCCACGTCGGAATGCGCAAGGATGCGGCCGTTGGGGATGCTCCAGCGGGTGCGGATCTCGTCGAGCAGGGTCAGCAGGCTGAGGATCTGCGCCTCGGGGAAGGCGCGGTAGCCGAACTCGTGGCCGGGATTAACCAGCTCGATCCCGATCGACACCGCATTGATGTCCCGCTCGCCCTTCCAGAAGGAGACGCCCGCGTGCCAGGCGCGCCGTTCCTCGGGCACGAGGCGAAACAGGCGGCCGTCCTCCTCGATCATCCAGTGAGCCGAAACCTTGGCCTCCGGATCGCGCATGCGCTCCAGCGCCGCGTCGCCCGTGGTCATGCCGGTGTAGTGCAGCACCACCATGTCGGGCGGGCCGCGTCGCGCGTCGAAATTGGGGGAAGGCGCCTCTTCGACGCCGTACTCGGTCAACAGATCAGCGGCCCTGGCGGTCCCAGCCGTAGGCGACCCAGGCGTGGCCGACCTTGCGGGCCTCGATGATCCCGTCGTCGGCGGCGGCCATGGCCCGGCGGCGGCGGCCGCGCGCGGCGACCGCGAACAGGGCGAACAGGGCCACGCCCATCAGGGCGACGACGGCCAGGGTGGCGGCGAAGACGACCGTCAGCACGGCGGCGACGGCGGCGGCGGCCAGGCTGGCGATCCCGCCGACGAGCCAAGCGAGACCCGCGATCGGGCCGCCGGAGAGCGGCTTTCCCGCGTGGTCGATGGTCAGCTGGCCCATGGTGCGCCCTTCCGGCCTGAATTCCGGTAAGTCAAATTGGTGCGCCCGGGTCGCGGCGTCAATGTGGCGTCGTATTTCGCGCCTGAGATGCGGTCGAGTGATCAGGCGGCCGCCGCCAGCGCCCGCCGTTCGCGCACGATCTCGTCGTAGGCCGCATTGATGGCCGAGGCGGCCGCGCCGGCCGCCTCGACGGCCGCCTGGGGCAGGCCCTGGCCGGCCACGCGGTCGGGATGGTGTTCGGAGAGCGCCCTCTTCCAGGCCGCCCTCACCTGTTCGTCCGAGGCCTCCGGCTCGACGCCGATGATTTCATAGGGGTCGTCGACCTTGATCCCGAGGTGGGCGGCCTTCAGCCGGCGGAAGCGCAAGGCGCCCAGGCCGAACAGTTCGGAGACCCGTTCCAGATAGTCGAGCTCGTCGCGCGTCACCGCCCCGTCCGCCTTGGCGACGTAGAAGAGCCGGTCGATCACCGATTCGAGCAGGCTTGGGCAGCCGCCGTAGCGATGACCGAGCCGCCGGGCGTAGCCCTCGAAGCCGAGCGTGGTCTGGGCGGCGAGGCTGTAGAAGCGGCCGACCTGGGGCTGGGCCTGGGCGTCGTGCGGGAAGGCCTCGACGAAGCTGTCGTATTCCACCGGCACGGACACCCCGTCGGCGCGCGCCAGCTTGGCCCCAAGCGCCGTCACCGCCGCGGAGAAGGCGGGATCATTGTTCGCGGCTTCCGGCCCGAGACATTCGGGCTGGGGGGCCAGGAACTTGGTCAGGGCGCGCCAGAGGCTCATCAGGCCTTGCAATCTAACGGTTCAAGAGAAATCGCGCAAACCGTAGCAGCGGCTGATACGGTTAAGGGTGCTCGACGGACGTTCCGGAACCGAACCGGGGCGTGCTAGGTTCCTGCGTCATGGTTCCTTTCATCCTCGCCCTGGCGCTCGCCGCCGCCCCCGCCGTCGACCTCGGCGACGTCGGTCCGCTGACCACCAGTCCCTTGGCTCGCCCGGCGACCCCGCCGCCCGTCGCGGCCCCGCCCGCGCCCAAGGCCCCGACCGCTGAGCCCGCCATGACCGCCGCGGCGCGGCTGACGCCCAACGAAACCCCCAACAACCTCGATCCGGCCGACGACTACAGCCTGGTCGCCTGGTGCCACGGGGCGCTGTCGGGCCACATGGAGCTCTACGGCAAGGTCAAGGACGAGCTGAACAGCGTCTCGCCCGGCTCTGACGCCGGCGACGAGAAGCAGATGGACGCCGGGCGCGAGTATCTGGCCCTCTATTCCCGCGCCCTGAAGGCGGCCGAGGCCGCCAGCCCCAAGAACATCCACGATCTGGGCGTCGCCAACGACATCCAGGGCAAGCGCATCTGGGCCGCGGCCAGCGCCGCCGAGCCGCGCACCCGCATGTGGTCCTGGCTGATGTGGGAGCTGCCGCCCCGCTGCGAGATCGCGGCCAGGCGGCTGGAGGAGAAGTCCAAATTGTTCGGTCAGGCGCTCAAGGGCGCCGACAAGTCCAAGGACCTGGCCGTCGCCGAGCCGAAGAAGCCCGAGGGGCTGAGAGGCCTGCGCGGGCTGCAATAGCGCCCGTAAACCCGTCCTCCGGGTGGACACCCGCGCGCGAGAGTCCTAAGCACGGCGCCGCAACGCAACACCCGTTCTCAGGACCTCCCATGTTCCGCGAATCCGCCGCCCTCGCCCGCGTGAAGCCGTCCGCGACCCTGGCCGCGACCGACAAGGCGCGCGAGCTGCAGCGCCAGGGCCGAGACATCATTTCCCTCTCGGTCGGCGAGCCCGACTTCGACACCCCGGACAACATCAAGGAAGCCGGGATCAAGGCGATCCGCGACGGCAAGACCAAATACACCAACACCGACGGCATCATCGAGCTGAAGGAGGCGATCGTCGCCAAGTTCCAGCGCGAGAACGGCCTGACCTACAAGACCAGCCAGGTGAACGTCTCGCCGGGCGGCAAGGCCGTGCTGTTCAACGCCTTCTTCTGCAGCGTCGAGCCGGGCGACGAGGTGATCATCCCCGCGCCCTACTGGGTCTCCTATCCCGACATGGTGCTGATGTCGGGCGGCGAGCCGATCATCGTCGAGACCACCATCGAGACCGGCTTCAAACTGCAGCCGGCGGCGCTGGAAGCGGCGATCACGCCCAAGACCAAGTGGCTGCTGATCAACTCGCCGTCAAACCCGACCGGCGGCGCCTATACCCGCGCCGAGTTGCGGGCCCTGGCGGACGTGCTCCTTCGCCACCCGCACGTCTGGATCCTGACCGACGACATGTACGAGCATCTCGTCTACGACGACTTCGAATACACCACGATCGCCCAGGTCGAGCCGGCCCTCTATGACCGCACCCTGACCATGAACGGGGTCTCCAAGTCCTACGCCATGACCGGCTGGCGGATCGGCTACTGCGCCGGTCCCGAGGGCCTGATCAAGGCCATGGGCAAGGTGATGAGCCAGACCACCTCCAACCCCTGCTCGATCTCTCAATGGGCGGCGGTCGAGGCGTTGAACGGCACCCAGGCCTTCATCAAGCCGAACCAGCTGCTGTTCAAGGAACGCCGCGACCTGGTGGTCTCGATGCTGAACCAGGCCAAGGGCCTGACCTGCCCGACCCCGGAAGGCGCCTTCTACGTCTATCCGTCCTGCGCCGGGACCATCGGCAAGAAGACCATCGGCGGCAAGGTGATCGAGACCGACGAGGACTTCGTGGTCCAGCTCTTGGAGCAGGAAGGCTGCAACGCCGTGCACGGGACCGCCTTTGGCCTGTCGCCCTTCTTCCGCGTCTCCTACGCCACCTCGCTGAAGACCCTGGAAGACGCCTGCCAGCGCATCCAGCGCTTCTGCGCCAGCCTGACCTAGAGCCATGACGCCGGCGATCCTCCTGGCCGCCGGCGCCTCGGCCCTGATCGCCTTTTGCGGCGCGGGGGCTGTCGCGGCCTGCGGGCCTATGGACCGGCCCCGCCCGCGCGGCTCCCATTCCATCCCCACCGCCACCTCCGGCGGCCTCGCGGTCATCGCCGCCGCCGCCGCGGGCCTGTGGCTGGCGAGCGCTCTCGCGCCCGGCGACCGGGTCGAGACCATCCGCGTCGCGATGGCGGTCGGGTTCGCGGGCCTCCTGGGCCTGATGGGCGCGGTCGACGACCTCTACGACCTCGGCGCCAAGCTGAAGCTCCTGGTCCAGCTCGTCGCCTCCCTCGCCTTCGCCCTCCTGGTCGCGCGCGCCGAGGGCCTGCCGCTGGGCTCGGGCGAGATCGTGCTCGGCCTGCCCGTCGGCGTGCTGGGCTCGGCCCTGTGGCTGGTGGTGGTCGCCAATGCGGTCAACTTCATGGACGGCTCGGACGGCCTCGCCGCCGGCTCGGTCGCGATCGCCCTGCTCGCCCTGGGCCTGGTTTCCCTGCTGGGCGGCGCCCCGGTTCTGGCGGCGGCGGCGATCACGGGCGCGGCGGCGCTTCTCGGCTTCCTACCGTGGAACCTGCCGATCGGCCGCCTTTTCCAGGGCGACGCGGGCTCGCTATTCGGCGGCTTCCTGCTGGCGGCCCTCGCCCTGGTCGGGGCGGGCGCCGACGGCCGAGGGGCCGCGCCCCTGTGGCTGATCCCGACCGCCCTCACGCCCTTCCTGACCGACGTGCTGCTGACCCTGCTGGTGCGGGCGCGCGAGAAGAAGCGGCTGTTCGACGCCCACCGCGAGCACAACTACCAACTTTGGCTGACGGCCACGGGCCAGAGCCACGCGGCCCTGGCCTTTCGGATGTGGGGCCTGGTCGCCGTCTATGCGGCGGCGGGCGCCTTCGCGCCGCGCGATATGGGCGCTCTGGTCGTCGCGGCCGGGGTCGCCGTCGCCGCTGTTGGCTGGACCCTGATGCGGCGGACGCTCAGGACGCCCGGCTGACGGTGAAGTCGGCCAGGGCCTCCAGCGACAGGCGCCAATCGTCGGCCGGGAAGCCCGCCAGATCGGCCTTGGCCTTTTCGGCGTAGTCCTGCGCCAGATCCAGCGTCGCCTTCAGGGCGCCGGAGTCCAGGATCAGGCTGCGGGCGCGCTCGAAGTCGCCCTCTTCCTGCTTCAGCTTGCCGACCGTGCGGTCCCAGAAGGCCGCCTCGCGCTCGCCGGTGCGCTGCAGGGCCAGGATCAGCGGCAGGGTCGCCTTGCCCTCGCGGAAGTCGTCGCCCGTGTTCTTGCCGAGCACCTCGGACACCCCGCCGTAGTCGAGCGCGTCGTCGACCAGCTGGAAGGCGAGACCGAGGTTCATGCCGTAGCTGCGCAGCGAGGCCGCGTCGGCGTCGCTGGCGCCCGCGACCACCGCGCCGCTTTCGGCGGCGGCGGCGAACAGTTCGGCGGTCTTGGCCGAGATGATCTGCAGATAGGTGGCCTTGTCGAGATCCAGGTCGTGGGCGCGGGTGAGCTGCAGCACCTCGCCCTCGGCGATCACGCGGCTGGCGCGGGCCAGGATGTCGAGCGCCCGCATCGAGCCGGCTTCCACCATCATTTCAAAGGCCCCGGCGAACAGGAAGTCGCCGACGAGCACGCTGGAGGCCCCGCCCCAGATCAGATGGGCCGCGACCTTGCCGCGCCGCAGCTGGCTTCCGTCGACCACATCGTCGTGCAGCAGGGTGGCGGTGTGGATGAACTCGACCGAGGCCGCGAGCTTCAAAGGGCCGTCCGGGGTCACATATCGACCACCAGATAGACGCGCCGCCGCCACAGTCAGCATCGGGCGCACCCGCTTGCCGCCGGCGCCGATCAGATGTTCCGCCAGGGCGGGGATCAGGGGAACGGGGCTGTCGCAGCGCTCGCGGATCAGGGCGTCGACGGCGGCCATGTCGTCGGCCGACAGCCGAACCAGAAGGTCAGCCGAGCCCTTGGGGCGCTCCAGCGTCGCCGGCTGAACCGTCAATTCTCCACTCCCAAAACCGCCCTTTCAGGCTCGCCTTCCTGCTATGGTCAAACCGGCGCGGGCGCAATGGTCTCGCGTGATCGTGCGGAAAATGGACGAGACCCAAATCACCGAGGATCGCCTGCTGGGAGGCCGGCTCGTGGTCCGCCAGCCCATGAAGGGCTATCGCGCCGGCATGGACGCCGCCCTACTGGCCGCCGCCGTCTCGGCGCGGCCCGGAGAGCGGGTGCTGGAGGCCGGCTGCGGGGCCGGCGCGGCCTTGCTGCAGGCCGCCTGGCGCAATCCGGGGGCCAGCTTCACCGGGGTCGAGCGCGACCTCTCCGCCCTGGTCCTGGCCGAGGCCAACACCGGCGAGGCGGACCATCTTTTCGTCACGCGGGGCGATGTGGACGCGGGCTTTAAGGCGCTCGACCTGAAACCCTTTGACGCAGCCTTCTGCAACCCGCCCTTCTTCGACGATCCGAACGCCCTGCGCGGGCCGCATCCGGCCAAGACCGGCGCCTGGATGGCGGACGGGGGCTTGGGCGCCTGGACCCGCTTCCTGCTGGACGGGGTCAAGCGCGGCGGGGCGGTCACGGTGATCCACCGGGCCGACCGGCTGGGCGACCTGATGGCGCTGCTGGGCGGATCGCTGCAGGTGCGGCCGATCCATCCCTACGCCGACGAGCCGGCCAAGCGGGTGCTGGTGCGGACGAAAAAGGACGGCAAGGCGCCGCTGATCCTGCTGCCGCCGCTGGTGCTGCACGACCGCTCGGACGCCAAGCACACGCAGGAGGCCGAGGCCATCCTGCGCGGCGAGGCCGGGATCGACTGGCTCTAAACCCAGGCCGCCTCGTGCGTGCCGAGCTCGGGCGCGCCGAGGTCCCAGCCCATCGGGGCTTCATCCACCAGCATCGGCGCCTTGATCCGGCGCGCGGGGCCCCAGCCGGTCTGTTCGATCTCGCTGGCCCAATCGGCCTCGGTCTCGGGGGCGAAGGCGGGCTGGTCGGGGTTGGGGCCGGCGTCGGTCAGGAATTTGGCGGTGCGTGCCAGCGACAGGCGGGCCCGGCGCCCGCCCTCGCCCCGCACGCGCGCCGCCAGACCGCGCAGGGCGGAGGCGGCCAGGAAATAGCCGGTGGCGTGGTCGAGCGCCTGCACCGGCAGGGAATGGGGCTTGTCGTCCTTGGCCCAACGCATCCCGGTCTCGGCGATGCCGGTCGAGAGCTGCATCAGGCTGTCGTAGCCGCGCCGCCCGGCCCAGGGCCCGGTCCAGCCATAGGCGCAGAGGCTGACGTCGACGAGGTCGGGCCGGATCTGGCGGCGGCGCTCGGGGCTGAAGCCGAGGGCGTCGAGCGCGCCCGGTCGATAGCCGTGCAGCAGGATGTCGGCCTCCGACATCAGCGCCTCGACGCGGGCGCGGGCCTGCGGCGTCTTCAGGTCGAGGCGGGCGCAGCGCTTGCCAAGCGCGATCTCGGGGATGATGCCGGGCTCGTCCCAGTCGGGCGGGTCGATCCGCAGCACCTGAGCGCCATAGCCGGCCAGGAAGCGGGCGGCGATGGGCCCCGCGAGGATGCGGGTCAGGTCGAGCACCTTCAGCCCCTGGAGCGGCCGGCCGGGCGTCGGCCGCCAGGCGGAGGGCGCGACCTCGGGGAAGGTTTCGACATAGGCCAGGGGCTCGGCGGCGACGGCCTTGCCCTGCGGGTGCTCGGCCCACTGCGCCTGGGTCCGCATCTGGGCGCAGGCGCCGCCGGCCGCGACGATGGCGGCTTCGAGCTCGGCGCCCTTCCACAGGGCGATCTTGGCCTCGGTCTCGGGGCGGTCGGCGAGCGGACCGCCCAGCACCTTCATCGCGGCGGCGCGGTGGGCGGGCGCGTTGGGGTGGAGCTTGAGCCAGCCGTCCGCCGTCCTGTAGTCGCCGGCGATCGGGTCCCAGTGCCAGGGCCGCTTCCAGCCGATCTCGCGGATCGACCAGCCGAACCAGAAGGCGGTCAGGCGGCGGTCGACCGTCACGGGCGCCCCGCCGAGCAGTTCGGCCAGGGCCAGCCCAGCCGAGGCCATGGAGGCGGCCGCCACGTCGGTAACGGCGAAGGCGGACGGCAGGGCCCCCTCCCCCTCGAACGTCAGCCAGCGGTCGGCCAGGGCCGGGTCGCCGCCGAACTCGGCCCAGGCCTGCTTGGCCAGGGTCATGGACAGGTCGGTCATGGGAGCTACTCCGAATAGAGCCCGACGGCCTCGAGACAGAGCTCGAGGCCGGTCAGGTCGCCGATGGGTTCGGGCGTGACGATGACGTAGAAGCGGCGGGCCTCGGCCCAGAGCATCAGGTTCTCCGGCAGGCCGTAGTCCTCGATCTCGCAGCCCTCGCCGTCGCGCCAGACGCCGGTCTTGTCGGGCGAGGCGCCGAACTGGGCCTCGACCCGGCCGCGCACGTCGGCCTCGTCCTCGGAGGCGAGGTTGAGAAAGGCGAACACCGGCTTGCCCAGGGCCGCGGCGAACCCGACCTCGAAGGCCGTGCCGGGATCGGCCCCGACGCCGCGCCAGGGGGTGAGGTTGGCGACGACCGCGTCGGCGCCGCGCAGGGTCTCCAGGGTCTTGGCGTAGGTCTCGCGCGCCATCACCTCGGAGCGCTCGGTCTCGATCATCCCCTCGCCCGCGCCGATCAGCGGCGTGAAGCCGGCCAGTTCGATCATGGCCGCGGCCTGGGCCAGGTGGGCGTCCGCCTCCGGAAACCAGCGGTCGGGTCCGGCCAGGAAGATGGAGGTGATGCGCCGCATGGGCGTGACATGGCCCGGCGCGGCGCGGGAGGCAAGACGACGAAACAGCGCCGATTATGTACCTGCGCGACGGCCCGCCCGTCACCCCTGTGCAAACAGTCTCCACGCTGACCGGCCCTGCAGCGCGTCCAACGACGTCGCTGGTCACCGCGTCCGTGTTGCGTCTGAATCGCGCGCTCACGGCTGGCGGGGATTTGCCCTCTTTCAGGGAGCGTTCAAGCGTCCTCTCAAGCATTTCGAATACGGGGCGGAACCCAAGTCCACGGCAACGGTTCTGGTGAGACGATGTCGGCCAGCTTGCGGCCGCCTTCGAAGACAACAAGCCGCAGAATGAGCTCGCCTTCGGCTCCGGGGGCAGACAAAGGACACTCGACCATGAAGTCTCTGACATCGGCGGCCCTCGCGGCCGCTGCGCTCGCCTTGTGCGCCTGCAACAATCCGACGGCCCCACCCGCCGAGGCCCCCGCCGCCGTTACCGTCGCCGTTCCCGTCGCCGTTCCCGGCCCCCCGGGTCCGGCTGGCGCACCGGGCGCGACGGGCTACACCGGCGCGACCGGGGACACCGGCAACACGGGCGACACCGGCAACACCGGCGATGCTGGAGCGACTGGCGATACCGGACGAACCGGTCGGACCGGGGACGCCGGCTCGACGGTGATCATCGCCCCGCGCCGCTAACGCTCCCCACGGGGAGCCGAGCGACGTCAAGCCGGCGGGGCCTTTACCGGCAATCCGATTATGGGTGCGGCCCAAGCAAGTGGCTTGACCCGCCCGCCGTCACCTTGGCCGATTGAACCAGCCTCAAGGAGGGGACCCGCGCCATCGCTCAGATCATTCACCAGCTTTCTCACGCGGCGTTTGAACGAGTTCCAGGCGAACGCATTGTGTTGAGGCGAGCGGTCCTGGGCGCATTCCTCTGCGTCGCTCTTATCGGAACAGACGCCATGGCGGTCGAAGAACCTGCATACCGAACGGTGCTGCATGAAGGCGCCTTTGAAATCCGCGACTACCCCGCCCTCGTGGTCGCGGAGGTGGCCGTCAGCGGTGATCAGAAGGAAGCGGCCAGCAAGGGCTTCCGCCTGCTGGCGGGCTATATCTTCGGCGGCAACAGGCGGCGGCAAAGCATCGCCATGACGGCGCCGGTGGCCCAGTCTCCGGCCAGCGAGAAGATCGCAATGACCGCGCCTGTGACCCAGTTGCGGACCGCGGACCACTGGGTCGTTCGCTTCACCATGCCGAGCGGCTATTCTCTCGAGACGCTTCCCGAACCGAACGATCCCAAGGTCCATCTGCGGGTTCTGGAGCCCACCCGTTTTGCGGTTCTCAGGTTTTCCGGTCTGGCGCGGAAGGACGACGTCGCCGCCCGGTCCGCCGAACTGGAGACGCTCGCGGGGACGCATCGCCTCCGCGCTGTCGGCCCGGCTTCGCTCGCCCAGTACAATCCGCCCTGGACGCCCTGGTTCATGCGGCGGAACGAAGTGATGCTGCCCGTCGCGCCCTGATAGCGCCGGGGCTGTCGTCTGGCTCCGCCGCATCAGCTGGGGCCTCCACCCGGGAGTGAGCCGCCTCTTGGGGGATCACCCGGATTCGTTCGACCCTCGCCTCCAGAACCTGACGCCTATTCGCCCCGCGCCGGCGTGGGAACCACGCGCCCGTCCTGCAATGTGGTGCTGCGGCCGCATCGCGCCGCGACAAGGCTGTCGTGGGTGCAGATGAGGAAGGTCGCTTTGTCCTGCTCGTTGACCTCCTTCATCAAGGTCAGAACCTGATCAGCGGACTCTCGATCCAGCGCGCCTGTCGGCTCATCGGCCAGGATGAGTTTGGGCCGGTTCATCAATGCTCTCGCGATGGCGACCCGCTGCTTTTGCCCTCCCGACAATCGTGTAGCGGGAAAATCCATTCGGTCGCCGAGGCCGACTCTCACGAGGAGCTCGCGCGCGCGAAGGCGCATGGCGGGCGTCAGTCGGCCGGCGGGCGCGGCGGCCGGAAAGGCGACGTTCTCGGTAGCCGTGAAATCCGGCAACAGGTGATGGGACTGAAAGACGAAGCCCAGACGGCTATTGCGAAAAAGCGTGCGGCGCGCATCAGAGAGGCCCTCGACGCGCTCTCCAGCGATTTCGATGGTCCCGGCGGTCGGACGCAGGAGCAGTCCGATGATAGACAGGAGCGTAGATTTTCCGGATCCGGAGGCGCCGATCAAGGCGGTGAGCTCCCCGGCGCCAAGCTGAACATCAACGCCCCTTAGAACCGGCGTGGGTTCGTCGCCATTGCGGAACGTCATCTCCAGGCCACGTGCGTCTAGCAGCCGGGTCACTGCTGGATGGCCTCCAGCGGATCGAGACGGGCCGCCGACCGCGCGGGCGCGACAGACGCCAACACCGCCCCCAGCGTCGTGAGGACGAGCGCGGCGAGGTAGCCGCCCTGTTCGGGCGCGATCGGAAGCGCAGGCGTTCCGTCCGCCTTGGTTAGCCCCTCCAACATCAGACAGAGGCCATACCCGGCGACGCAGCCGACGACAGCGCCAATCAGTCCGATCATCAAGCCCTGCAGGACGAAGACCCAGGAGACAAAGGCGCCCGACACCCCAAAGGCGCGCATGATCCCGATCTCACTTCGTCGCCGATAGGTAGACAGCACCAGGGCGCTCGCGACGCCGATGATAATGGAGACCAGCGAAAACATCTGGATCAGCTGACCCGTCTGGGCCTGGGCGGTCAGCGCTTCGTCGAGGCTAAGATTCTTGTCCTGCCACGGCGTAGCCCGCAGGCCCGTCGCGCCGTGGAGCAAGGCGGCGAGCGGACGCGCTCCTTGAGGGTCGGTAAGCTTGACCTCGATGTTGGTCACCCCCTCCGGGAGCCGGAACAGGGGCCGCGCCAAAGGTAGCGACAGATAGGCCACTCGCTCGTCAACGGTCTGGACGCCCGTCTTGAAGACTCCCTGCACCGCCAAGAGGCGGTCGACGCCGCGTTCGGTCCTCAGCAGCACCGGCTGGCCGGGAGACACTCCCAGATCGCCGGCCAGACGATAGCCGATCAAGATCCCGCCGGCCTCGAGATTGGCGTCGCCCCCGACCAGCAGGGTCGAGATCGGCGTGATGTCGTCAAGCGAGTCGGGATCGACGCCCGTGATGGCGACGGGCTCTGAAGCCTCGCCTTTCAGGAGGAAGGCGCTCCCCGTGATTTGCGCGCCGACCGAAGAGATGCCGGGCTGAAGACGCACTAGCGCCACGGTCGAGCGCCACTCTCGGATCTGCTGTCGCTGGAACGTCGAGACCAGGGCGACGGCCTCGGTATCGACACCAGGCGACTTAAGCACCCGGGCGATGCGCGTCGCCGGCTCCAGTGTCACGTGCGCGCTATTGGCGGTGACCTGATGGGTCAGCAGGATCGCAAGACCGTGAATCAGGGCGGTGATGAAGACGAAGATCGTCACGCCAAGAGCGACGCCCGCGACCAGCAGGATCGTCTGCAGGGGATTTGAGAGCAGATAGCGTCGCGCCACCGTGAAAGCGAACACCGTCACCCGCCCGTCTGGGCGACGCTTGCCGTCGGCGCCACGCGAGCTCCGGGACGAACGCCGCTCGGATTCAGCACGATCCGGTCGCCCGGCGACAGCCCGCTCTCGATGATGGCGTTAAGGGACGGCCAGCGCAGGATCGCGATCTTGCGCTCTTTCACGATGTCGTCCGCCCCCACCACATAGACCCTGGGTTGGGTGGAGGGATCGATCACCGAGCCTCTGGGAATGGCCAAACCGCCGGGCCGACGCTCCACGACAATGGTGACGTCTATCGAACGTCCCGGCGCCATGGCGGGCCCGCCCACCGCCACCAGTTTGACCAGCCGGCCGCCGGTCGTGCTGTCCACTTGCGGTGAGACCTCCGTGATGCGAGCCGTGAACCGGGTCTCCGACCCGGTCAGGACAGCCCTCGCCGTCAGGCCGGGATGCAGTGCGTCCGCATAGGCCTCGTCGACCTGGACCTGGATCTCCGTTCCCACGAGGGAGCCGAGCTGGAAGAGGGTCGTCGTCGAGGCGACGACTTGGCCATTATCGATCGGGCGAAACAGAACGACGCCCGCTATTGGCGCCCGCACCGTAAACTGCTTGGCCAGCTCCGAAGCGGCCGCCGTTGTCGCGGTCGCGGCGTCCAGATTGGCCCGCGCCGACTGCAGGGTGGCGCGGGCCTCGTCGAGGGCGGCCCTGCTCGTCACGCCCTTGTTCGTCAGGATTTGGATTCGATCGAACGCCAGTTGGGCGCGCTGATATTCGGCGCCAGCCGCACGGCCTTGCGCCGCGCCGGCTGCTATCTGCGCTTCTTGGACCGTGGCCTTGATAACCGCCAACGGCTCGCCCAGTGCGACGCGATCGCCGTCATCATGCAGGACCTGTATGACCTGACCGGGATTGGGCGAACGGACATCCAATAGGGTCGTGGGACGCGCCCTGCCGACAACGGCCAGGACGCGCTCGATGGTCGTGGCGCGGACGAGGTGGATTTCGACCTTCGGGGGTCGGGTTAGGCGCCACGCGCCCCCTATCGCCAACGCCATCGCGGCAAGGAGGGCGGCCCACAGCCCGATCATGCGGCTCCGCGGCCCGCTCATGGCGTAGCGCATCGATCGGGTTGAGATTGGCCGACCGGCGCGACCGGGGACAACGTCAGAGCGTTGACACCCCCGTGACACGACAGGGCCATAGGCGCGACGTCCCCAACCGGACGCCGCCAACCATCGGCATCAGCGGCAATAGTGACGATAGCCGTCAAACCCCAGATAGGTGCCGCTACGCGCGTCGAAAGAGCGATATCGACGCGTACAGCTGGACGTCCAGCTCTGGTCGCTCAGGCGGCTCGTGGCGTAGGTGCGGTCGTTTGATGAGCCCGCGATCGCCGCGCCAAGGACAAAACCGAGGAAGCCCGCCGCCAGGGCCGAACTGTTGTCACGGCGCGTCGAACCGTAGTTGCGATCATAGTAGCCGCGCCCCTGACAACGGTCCACGTAGCGGCGATCTCGGAACGCCTCGCGGTTGGGCGCCCGAGCAGCCGATCGTTGGCCGGATCGGTTCCGGCCGTTGGTGTTTGCGCGACCGTTGGGCGCGTATTGCACGGTCTGCAGGATCGCTTGGCCCTGGTCGGTCGCCGTGGCGAAACTGGCGGGAATGGGCGCGGCTGGGCCGGCGCTGACCGTGCCGGCGCAGCTAAGCAGGGCCGTTATCGCCGCTAAATTGGCAGCTAGAAACTTCCGCATGGGGTTCTCCAGGGGGAGCGGAATGCGCCCCGCAGCCTGAACGAGTAAGTAAAAAATAGGTTGCTTGCGCTTGCGATTATTTGATTGAATTTGCACACCATCTGAGGATTGGTGTGGTTTGGCTAATTTTTGCTGCGCATTGATAAATCTCAATCTCATGGACAATTGTTTTTAGAAAGTATCGCCGGTCAGGTCCTGTCGGTTTAACCCGCCCTGCGGGGGAGAGCGCCTGCCTGGGTCCCGCCCCACGGCCAGGTTTCTCCGGCGATCAAATGGCTGGCCGCGCCCCATCTCTCAGCCTGGCGCACGCACCGCGGCGCAAGCATGAAAAAGGGCGGCCCGGTCGCCCGAGCCGCCCTTCAAATCCGCGCGGGGCGGATGTCTTAGTTGCGGGCCTTGTCGACCAGCTGGTTCTTCTTGATCCAGGGCATCATGGCGCGCAGACGCTCGCCGACTTCCTCGATCTGGTGCTCCGAAGCGCGGCGGCGGGTGGCCTTGAAGCTCGGCTGGCCGGCGGCGTTCTCGGTCATGAAGTCGCGCACGAAACGGCCCGACTGGATGTCCTCCAGCACCCGCTTCATCTCGGCCTTGGTCTCCGAGGTGACGATGCGCGGGCCGGTGACATACTCGCCGTACTCGGCGGTGTTGGAGATCGAGTAGTTCATGTTGGCGATGCCGCCTTCGTAGATCAGGTCCACGATCAGCTTCACTTCGTGCAGGCACTCGAAATAGGCCA
>CANJKM010000021.1 GCA_947474805.1 Caulobacterales bacterium
CGACGCATAGCCTAATCCCTGACGCGCCCAAGGGCCGCTAGAGCGTGTTAGGCGAAAGTGCGAGCTAGTTCGCCAATATCACGCGCTCTGAGCTTACCAAGCCGGAGCGCGATGTCATCGCGCTCCGATGGGGCCGAAGCCCCGAGCTTGCGCCGGGGCGAGCGGGTTGAACAAGGGGGCGGCTTAGCCCCCATCCGGTTAAGCCCCGAGGCGTTCCGCGATGAACTTCACGGCGTCGCCAACGGTCTGGATGTGCTCGGCGGCGTCATCGGGGATTTCGATGTCGAATTCTTCTTCGAAAGCCATGACCAGTTCGACGTTATCCAAGCTGTCGGCGCCCAGATCGTCGATGAAGCTGGCCTTCTCGGTGACCTTCTCGGGATCGGCGTCGAGGTGTTCGATGACGATCTTGCGGACGCGTTCGAGAGTGTCGGACATAAGCTTTTCGAGCCTCTTTGGTTAGTGAACCGCCCCAGCCAAATCCTTGGACGGTGCGGAGTAAGACAGGTTCAAGCCAAGCGCCGAAACCGAACTTCGAGCGGACGTACCATACTCCTTTTTGGGAGACTAGCGTCGCGGGCGAAACGGTCAAATCGGCGCGAAGGGCTCAGATCATCGCCATGCCGCCGTTTACGTGCAGGGTCTGACCGGTGACATAGGCCGCTTCGTCGCTGGCCAGATAGACGCAGGCGGCGGCGATCTCGTCGCCGGTTCCCAGCCGGCCCGAGGGGATGGTTCCCAGGATGGCGGCCTTCTGCTGCTCGTTCAGCGCGTCGGTCATGGGGCTTTCGATGAAGCCGGGGGCCACGCAATTGACCGTGATGTTGCGGCTGGCGACCTCCTGGGCGAGGGCCTTGGAGAAGCCGATCATGCCGGCCTTGGAGGCGGCGTAGTTGACCTGGCCGGGGTTGCCGGTGACGCCCACGACCGAGGCGATGCCGATGATCCGGCCGGCGCGGCGCTTCATCATGCCGCGCATGGCGGCGCGGCTGAGACGGAAATAGGCCTCGAGATTGACCTTGATGACCGTCTCCCAGTCCTCGTCCTTCATCCGCATCAACAGGCCGTCTCGGGTCAGGCCGGCGTTGGAGACCAGGATGTCGATTCCCGCCCCGGCGGCGGCCTCGGCGGCGGCCATCAGCCCGTCGACCTGCGCCGAATCGGACAGGTTGCAGGGGGCGACGAAGGCCCGCTCGCCGAGTTCGGCGGCGAGATCCTTTAGCACCGACTCGCGGGTGCCGGACAACACGACGGCCGCGCCCTGGGCGTGCAGGGCCCGGGCGATCGAGCCGCCTAAGCCGCCGGTCGCGCCGGTCACGAGGGCGGTCTTGCCGCTGAGATCGAACATGGGGGCTTGTTCCTTTTCTCTCGCCGCCTTTAGAGCGTGGCGGCGAATTCTTCCAGGTCCGGGGGGGTGTTCAGCGCGATGGCCTCGGCGTCCGGGGCCAGGCGCTTGCACATGGCGGTCAGCACCTTGCCGGCGCCGGCCTCGGCGAACTTGGTGGCTCCGCCGCTCTCGACCATCCACAGGACGCTCTCGCGCCAGCGCACCCGGCCGGTGACCTGTTCGACCAAGAGGCGGCGAATCGTTTCCGGGTCCGAGGTCGGCCGGGCGGTGACATTGGCGACCACCGGGCAGAGGGGCGCGGCGATCGCCGCGACCGTCAGGGCCTCGGCCATGGCCTCGGCCGCCGGCTGCATCAGCGGGCTGTGGAAGGGCGCCGAGACGTTGAGCGGGATGGCCCGCACGCCCTGGGTCTTGGCGTATTCGATGCCCGCGGCGACGCCCTTGGCCGAGCCCGAGATCACGACATTGCCGACATTGTTATCGTTGGCGACGACGCAGACGCCCGCTTTAGAGCCTGCTTCCGCGATCTGCTCGGCCAGGGCGACGTCGACCTTGCCGATCAGGGCCGCAATGGCCCCTTCGCCGACCGGCACCGCCCGCTGCATCGCCTGGCCGCGCAGCTTGAGCAGTTTGGCCGCGTCCTCCAGCGTCAGGGCGCCGGCGGCGGCCAGGGCCGAATATTCGCCCAGCGAGTGACCGGCGACGAAGGCCGCGCCGTCCACGGTGACGTTGAAGTCGTTCTCGAGCGTCCGCATCACCGCCAGACTCACCGCCATCAGCGCCGGCTGGGCGTTCTCGGTCAGGGTCAGCTCCTCCTCGGGGCCTTCCTTCATCAACCGGAACAGGTGCTGGCCCAGCGCATCGTCCACGGCGGCGAAAACCTCGCGGGCGCGAGGGAAGGCTTCGGCGAGAGAGACGCCCATGCCGACCACCTGGCTGCCTTGACCGGGGAACACGAAGGCGAGACTCATTCCAAACTCCTGGCGGCGCGGCGGGGCCGCGGGAGCCGAAGGGCTAGGCCAAACCCGCCGCCGCTTCAAGGCGGGCGCGCGATGTGCTACTGTCGCGGTAGCCGATCAGGAGACGTCGAGATGGCCTCCCGCTTCCTTATGTCCATGGCGCTGGCCGCCGGACTGCTCGGCCTCGCCGCCCTCCCCGCCAAGGCCCAGGTGACCGTCAGCGTCGGCGGCATGGCTCTGGAGTGCTCCCTGTCGGCCAAGGCCGGCAAGGCGACGCCGGAGGCCTTCCGCGCATGCTCCGAAGCCCTGGTCACCGAGCCGCTGAACCAGCACGACCTCTACGGCACCTACGTCAACAGGGGCACGCTGCACCTGATCCGCAACGAATCGCACGACGCCCTGAAGGACTTCGACATCGCCAAGGCCGGGGCGCCGATGCTGGGCGAGGGTTTCGTCAACCGCGGCGCCGCCCTCATCAACCTCGGCCGGGCCAAGGAGGCCGAGCCGGAGATCACCCGCGGCATCGAGATGGGGACCGAGGAGCCGGAGAAGGCCTATTACAACCGGGGCCTCGCCCGCTGGTGGCTGGAGGACTTCAAGGGCGCCTATGAGGATCTGAAGAAGGCCCAGGCGCTGAAGCCCGACTGGGCCGCGTCGGGGCAGGTGCTGGTCAACTTCACCGTAACCCCGGCGGCGCGCTAGCGGCCACGCCGCGACCGCTTGCATTACGGGCGGTTTCGAGTATTTTCCGCGCCCTTCTGGAAGGCGGTCCTTGCGCATCGATTTCACGCGCCTGGAGCCATCGCCGGACTCGGATCTTCCGCCGAGCCCCGCGCCGCCTTTCTCCCTTCGGAAGAGGAGCCTCCTTTGGCATTCTACGAACACGTCGTCATTGCACGACAAGACATCTCGGCCCAGCAGGCCGAGGCGTTGAACGACACCCTCAAGACCCTGATCGAAGAAGGCGGCGGCCGCGTCGCCAAGATCGAATATTGGGGCCTGCGCAACCTGACCTACCGGATCAAGAAGAACCGCAAGGGGCACTATTCGCTCCTGGCGCTCGACGCTCCGGCGGCCGCCGTGCAGGAAGCCGAACGCCAGCTGTCGCTGAACGAAGACGTTCTGCGCTACCTGACCGTTCGCGTCGAAGAGCTCGACCTCGAACTTTCGCCCGTCCTGCAGCGTCGTGAGCGCAGCGAACGTGACCGCGCCGAGCGCGACGGTCCGGCTCGCGGCGGCTATGACGACCTGGCCCTCTAAGGGAACTCAGCCATGAGCGATATCGAAGACACTGGCCCCGCCGCGGCGCCCGCCGCCGCCGGCGCCGCCCGCCGCCCCTTCTTCCGCCGCCGCAAGGTTTGCCCGTTCTCGGGCGCCGGCGCGCCGAAGATCGACTACAAGGATGTCAAGCTTCTGCAGCGCTACATCTCCGAGCGCGGCAAGATCGTGCCGTCGCGCATCACGGCCGTCTCGGCCAAGAAGCAACGGGAACTGGCCCGCGCCATCAAGCGCGCCCGCTTCCTGGCTCTGCTTCCCTATGTCGTTCAGTAAGGGGACCGGCACATGAAGGTCATCCTGCTCGAACGCGTCGAGAAGCTCGGCGTCATCGGCGACGTGGTGTCGGTGAAGGACGGGTTCGCCCGTAACTTCCTGCTCCCGCGCTCCAAGGCCCTGCGCGCCAACAACGCCAACCTGAAGGTGTTCGAAGGCCAACGCGCCCAGATCGAAGCTCGCAACGCCGAACAAAAGGCCGAAGCGGAGAAGGTCGGCGAAACCCTCGACGGCACCTCCTACATCCTGATCCGTCAGGCCGGCGAATCCGGCCAGCTGTACGGGTCGGTGTCGGGCCGCGACGTCTCCGACGCCATCGCCGCCGAAGGCGGCAAGGTCGATCGCAACCAGGTCATCCTGGAAAAGCCGATCAAGACCCTGGGCGTCCACTCGGTGAAGGTCCGCCTGCACGCGGAAGTCACCGTCTCGGTCGACATCAACATCGCCCGCAGCCAGGACGAGGCCGAGCGCCAAGCCCGCGGCGAAAACGTCATCTCCAGCGCCTTCGACGAGGACCGCCAAGCGGCCGCCGAGCAGGCTCAAGACATGCTGGAAGGCGGCGCCGGCAGCCACGAAGTCGATTTCGGCTAAGCTGGTCTGAACGACGGAAAACGGGGCTCGGAGGCTACGGCTTCCGGGCCCTTTTTTCTTGGCCGCGACGGCTCAATGAATGTTAAGAACATACAATGAACATCCCCGTTCATATTCATAAGGGACGGTTCCCCCTGACGCGGGCGGAGGTATGGCTATTGTAATGTCTTCCCCCGCCCTCGACCTCGCGTCCAACCGGCCCCTAGAGCCGGAAATCAACCACCCGCCCTGCAACATCGAAGCGGAGCAGGCGCTGCTGGGCGCCATCCTCTATGACAACAACGCCTATGAGCGGCTGACCGACGCCCTGCATGGGCGCCACTTCTATGAACCCTTCCACCAGCGCCTGTTCGAGGCGATGGAGGAGCATATCCGCAAGGGCCAGCTGGCCGAGCCGATCGTGCTGATGGAGCGGTTCCGCCGCGACCCGGCGTTCGAGGACCTGGGCGGGCTGCGTTATCTGGCCGATCTGGTGGACCGCGCGCCCCCGGCGGCCAACGCCCCCGACTACGCCCGGGTGATCTACGACCTGGCCCTGCGCCGCGATCTGATCCGCATCGGCGGCGATCTGTCGGCCACGGCGGCCCGCGACATGGAGGTCGAGGCCAAGGAGCAGATCGAGCTGGCCGAGCAGCAGCTCTACAATCTGGCCGAGACCGGCGGCGCCTCGACCGGCTTCGTCACCTTCGGCGACGCCCTGCACGGCGCGGTCGAGATGGCCGCCGAGGCCTTCAGCCGCGACGGCGGGCTGGCGGGCGTCTCGACCGGTCTGATCGACCTGGATCAGAAGCTCGGCGGCCTGCACCCCTCCGACCTGCTGATCCTGGCCGCCCGTCCCTCGATGGGGAAGACGACCCTGGCGACCAACATCGCCTTCAGCGTCGCCCGCACCTACGCCTATGACATCAAGCCCGACGGCTCCAAGAAGACCGCCCAGGGCGGTGTCGTGGCCTTCTTCTCGCTGGAAATGTCGGCCGAGCAGTTGGCCATGCGCCTCCTGGCCGAGGTTTCGGGTGTCTCGTCCGACCGCATCCGCAAGGGCGAGATCGATAAGAACGAGTTCAGCCGCGTGCGCGACGCGGCGCTGGAGATTCAGGGCGCGCCCCTATTCATCGACGCCACCGGCGGCCTGTCGATCGCCAAGCTGGCGGCCCGCGCCCGGCGACTGAAGCGCCAGTCGGGCCTCGACCTGATCGTGGTCGACTACCTGCAGCTGCTGACCGCCGACGGCGGCGGCAAGGAAACCAACCGGGTGCAGGAGGTCAGCGCCATCACCGGCGGCTTGAAGGCCCTGGCCAAGGAGCTGTCGGTGCCGATCCTGGCCCTGTCCCAGCTCTCCCGTCAGGTCGAGAACCGCGAGGACAAGCGGCCGCAGCTCTCCGATCTGCGCGAATCCGGCTCGATCGAGCAGGACGCTGACGTCGTCATGTTCATCTACCGCGAGGCCTATTACATGAGCCGCGCCGAGCCGCGCGAGGGCACGCCCGAACACCTCGCCTGGCAGGAGGAGATGGACCAGATCGCCAACATCTCCGAGGTGATCATCGGCAAGCAGCGCCACGGTCCGATCGGCACGGTGAAGCTGCACTTCAACGAGGAGCTGACCAAGTTCGGCAACCTCGCCCGCGAAGGCCGCTACGATCCTCGCTGAGCCGGTGATAAGGGGAGCCATGTCTCCCGAATCCAGACTGACGATCGACCTCGACGCCATGGCCGCCAACTACGCGGCCATCCAGGCGGAGGGCGGCGGCGTGGAGATCGCCCCCGTGGTCAAGGCCGACGGCTATGGCCTGGGCGTCGGCCCGGTCGCGCGTCGGCTCTGGGCGCTGGGCGCCCGCCGCTTCTTCGTCGCCCGCGCGTCTGAAGGCGCGGCGCTCCGGCGCGAACTCGGCGCGCGGGACGCGACCCTCTATGTGCTCGACGGCGCCCTGGCGGGCCAGGAGGAGCTGCTGCGCGACTTCCACCTCACCCCCGTCCTGGCCAGCGCCGAACAGGTCGCGCGCTGGGACGGGATCGCAGGCCTGCACATCGACACCGGCATGAACCGGGTCGGGGTCTCCCCGGCCGATGCCGGCGCGCTGGCCCACCGCCGGTTCGAGATGGTGATGAGCCACCTCGGCTCCGCCGAAGCGGCCGACAACGCGCGGACAACCGGGCAGCTGACGCGCTTCCGCGAGGTGCGGCCGCTGTTTCCCCACAGCCCCGCCAGCCTTTCGGCCTCGGCCGGCGCCTTCAAGGGCGAGGCCTACCGCTACGACTTCGTCCGGCCCGGCATCAGCCTCTACGGCGGCGGTCCGTTCGAGACGCCCGATGCGCGGATCAAGGCCGTGGCCACGCTGGATGCGCCCATCCTGCAGATCCGAGACCTGCGGCCCGGCGATCAGGTCGGCTATGGCAAGATGTTCACCGCCGATCGCCCGATGCGGGTCGCCGTCGCCGGCGCGGGCTACGCCGACGGGGTTCTGCGAACCGCCCACGCGCGCGGCGCGGCGGCGCTGGACGGCGTCCTGTGTCCCTTCCTCGCCATCACCATGGACATGATCGTGGTCGATCTGGCGGCCTGCCCCGGCGCCCGGGTCGGCGACCGGCTGGAGCTGCTCGGCCCGAACGCCAGGCTCGACGACCTCTCTGCCGCCGCCGGCTCGGTCGCGCACGAAATCCTGACCGGACTGAGCCGCAGGGCGGAGCGCCAATACATCGGAACCGTGGCTTGAGCCCCGTCCAGGCGGTCGGCCGTTCCACCATCGCCCTGATGCGCACCGCCGGGCGGGTGTCGATCTTCGCGGGCCGAGGCGTGGCCGCCATCGTCGCGCCGCCGCTCTTCTTCGGTCAGTTCCTGCGCCAGTGCCTGACCATCGGCTATTTCTCTTTGCCGGTGGTGGGCCTGACCGCCGTCTTCACCGGCGCGGCGCTGGCCCTGAACATCTACACCGGCGGCGGACGGTTCAACGCCGAGTCGATCATGCCGCAGATCGTGGCGCTCGGGATCACCCGCGAGCTTGGGCCTGTGCTGGCCGCCCTGATGCTGGCGGGCAGGGTCTCGGCCGCCATCGCCGCCGAGATCGGGGCCATGCGCGCGACCGAACAGATCGACGCCCTGCGCACCCTCTCGACCGACCCGTTCAAATATCTGGTCGCGCCCCGCCTGCTGGCGGCGGTGCTCACCCTGCCGCTGCTGACCACGGTCGCCGACATCATCGGCATCGCCGGCGGCTGGCTCGTCGCCACCCAGACGCTGGATTTCAGCGGCACGGTCTATGTGACCAATACCTGGGATTTCCTGACGCAATGGGACGTGGTCTCTGGCCTGATCAAGGCGGCGGTGTTCGGCTTCATCGTGGCGCTTATGGGCTGCTATCACGGCTATCACGCCACCGGCGGCGCACGCGGGGTCGGACAGGCCGCGACCCACGCCGTGGTCTCGGCCGCCATCCTGATCTTCGCCGCCGACTACCTCCTGACCAGCGTCTTCACCCAATGACGCCCAAGCTCGAACTTCGTGCGATCAGCAAGGCGTTCGGTCCCAAGGTGGTGCTGGACGGGGTCGACATCGCCGTCGCGCCCGGCAAGTCGCTGGTCATCATCGGCGGTTCGGGCCAGGGCAAGTCGGTCTCGATCAAGATCGCCATCGGCCTGATGCAGCCGGGCGCCGGGCGGGTGCTGGTCGACGGCCAGGACGTCACCGACCTGAAGGGCAAGGCCCGCGCCGCCCACGCCGCCCGCTTCGGCATGCTGTTCCAGGGCGCGGCCCTGTTCGACAGCCTGAGCGTCTGGGAAAACGTCGCTTTCCGCCTGCTGAACGCCGACGGCGTCGCCCGGAAACCCGCACGTGAGCGGGCGGTCGAGGCGCTGGAGCGGGTGGGCCTCAAGGCCGACGTCGCGGATCTGGCGCCGAACGAGCTGTCGGGCGGCATGCAGAAGCGGGTCGGCCTCGCCCGCGCCGTGGTCGCCCGGCCCGAGATCATCTTCTTCGACGAACCGACCACGGGCCTCGACCCGATCAACGCCGACCGGATCAACAATCTGATCGTCGAGCAGGTGAAGCGGCTGGGCGCCACCGCCGTCTCCATCACCCATGATATGGTCTCGGCACGCGCCATCGCCGACGAGATCGCCATGCTGCACAAGGGCAGGATCGTCTGGCGCGGCCCGGCGGCGGAGATCGACCGCTCGGGCAATCCGCTGGTCGAGCAGTTCGTGGCGGGGCGCGCAGACGGGCCGATCACGGACGAGGAAGAGTTGAGCCAAGATGATCGTTGAGGCCACGGCCGAGGACTTCGAGGCCATGATCTCCGGGATACCGCCCCGCGATCTGCGCCTGTCCGAAGACGCGGTCGCGCCGACCGCTGTATTGGAAATGCTGGGCGACCTCGCCCAGACCATCCGGCCGACCTTTGCGCCCGCGGCCTGGATGGTGGTCGAGCGCGGCGAGCTTGTCGGCCTATGTTCGCTGGTGCGCCCACCCGTAGGCGACGAGATTCATATCGGATACGGTATTGCCCCCTCCTGTCAGGACCGGGGATATGCAGCTCGCGCAGTCGCCGACCTGCTGGTGTGGGCGCGTCGGGACCCACGCGTCGGCGCGGTGACCGCCACCTCGATCGACAATCCGGCCTCGCGGCGTGTGCTGGAGCGAAACGGCTTCGTCCAGACCAGCGAGCGTATCGATGAGGAAGACGGCCCGGTGATCTGCTGGCGGATCGCGACCGCGTAGCCGCGCTCTCGCCCGACTGGGTGGGCTAGACTGGGCGTCCCTGATTCGGAGAGCCCATGGCCCGCGACGGCGCCGTCTATGTTTGCCAGTCCTGCGGCGGCGTCCATTCCAAATGGGCTGGCCGCTGCGACTCCTGCGGCGCCTGGAACACCCTGGTCGAGGAGACCCGCGCCGGCCCGCCGGGGGCGCTCAAGCCACAGGGCGCCAAGAGCCGCGGTCCGGCCCTCAATTTCGAGACCCTGGAGACCGAAACCGTCGCCCCGCCACGGATTCAGACCGGGGTCGAGGAGTTCGACCGCGTCTGCGGCGGCGGCATCGTCCCGGCCTCGGCCATCCTGATCGGCGGCGACCCCGGCGTCGGCAAATCGACCCTGCTGATGCAGGTCTGCGGCGCGGCGGCGATGCGGGGCGCAAGCGTCGCCTACATCTCCGGCGAAGAGGCCGTCGAGCAGGTCCGCGCCCGCGCCCAGCGAATGGGGCTGGGCGATGCGCCGGTGAAGCTCGCGGCCGAGACCAATCTTCGCGTCATCCTCGAAGGCCTGAAGCGCGACCGTTTCGACATCGTGGTGATCGATTCCATCCAGACCATGTGGAGCGACCAGATGGAGGCCGCGCCGGGCTCGGTCACCCAGGTGCGCGGCGCGGCGGCCGAACTGGTGCGGCTGGCCAAGAAGGGCGGCTCGGCCGTGATCCTCGTCGGCCACGTCACCAAGGACGGCCAGATCGCGGGTCCGCGCGTGGTGGAGCATATGGTCGACGCGGTTCTCGCCTTCGAGGGCGAGCGCGGCTACCCGTTCCGCATCCTGCGCGGCCAGAAGAACCGTTTCGGCGCCACAGACGAGATCGGCGTCTTCGAGATGACCGACGCCGGCATGCGCGAGGTGAAGAACCCCTCGGCCCTCTTTCTCAACGAGGGCGGTGAGCGGGCGGCGGGCGCGGCGGTCTTCGCGGGCGTCGAGGGATCGAGGCCGGTGTTGGTGGAGTTCCAGGCCCTGGTGGCTCCGTCCGCCTACGGAACGCCCCGGCGGGCGGTTGTGGGCTGGGATTCAGGCCGCCTCGCCATGCTGCTGGCGGTGCTGGAGACGCGCTGCGGTCTCGGGTTCGGCGACAAGGACGTCTATCTGAATGTCGCGGGCGGTCTGCGCATCACCGAGCCGGCCGCCGATCTAGCGGCGGCGGCGGCCCTCGCCTCCTCGGCCCTCGACATCCCCCTGCCCCAGGACTGCGTCGTCTTCGGCGAGGTGAGCCTCTCGGGCGAGGTCCGGCCCGTCGGACGGATGGAAGGCCGGATGAAGGAAGCCGCCAAGCTCGGCTTCGGGCGCGTGCTCGGTCCGATCGCGGCCGCTGACGGCGCTCCACTGCCCGTGGCGGGCGTCAAGGGCCTCGCCGACGCCGTGCGACGCATTAGTGACGAGATCTGGCGCTGACATGATTGGCTCCACCCCCGTGACAGTCTAGGGAGAGCGCCGTGACCCTCTTCGACGTCATCGCCCTGATCGTGCTTGTGATCTCCGGGCTTGTGGGCTTCTCGCGCGGCGCCGTGCGCGAGATGGTGACCGTGCTCGCCTTCGGCGTCGCCGCCCTGGCCTCGGTGATCATGCTGCCCCTCGCCGGCCCCCTGGCGCGCCAGACCATCCACCCCGACTGGGCCGGAAACGCCCTCGCCGTCGTGGTGGTCTTCATCATCGTCTACATCGTCTTCCGAATGGCCGGCGGTTGGGTCACGGCCCGGCTGCACTCCCAGGCCGCGCTCGGCACACTCGACCGGACCATCGGCCTCGGCTTCGGGGTGATCCGGGCCCTGATCTTCCTCGGCGTCTTCTATCTGGTCTTCAACGCCGCCACCCCGACCGATCTGATCCCGCGCTGGATCGCCAACGCCCGCCTCCTGCCGCTCGCCAAGGCCTCGGCCGAGGCGATCGAGGTGTTCGCCCCCAAGGGCATGAAGGCCGCCGGCCGGCTGGGTCCCGCCCTGGAACGCGCCACCGAACCGGCCGTCAGCGCGGTCGATGAACCCGCCACGGAAACCACACCTCCGCCACCACCCGCCGCCAAGGCGACGCCGGGCTATGGCAAGGCGGCGCGCGATGATATCGACGCCCTCGTGGAGCGTTCCCGATGACCGAGTCTTTTGTCCGCGACCCCGACGACGACCGGCCCCGGCTCGAATGCGGCGTCTTCGGCGTCAATGAAACCCCCGACGCCAGCGCCGTTGTGGCGCTTGGCCTGCACGCCCTCCAGCATCGCGGTCAGGAAGCCTGCGGCATCGCCGCCTACGACGGCCAGCGTTTCTCGACCGAGCGTCACATCGGCCAGGTCGGCGAGGCCTTCGGCAGCCAGGACCTGGTCAAGCGCCTGCCCGGCCACTCCGCTATCGGCCACACCCGCTACGCCACGGCCGGCGGCTCGACCCTGCGAAACGTCCAGCCGATGTTCGCCGACCTCGAGAGCGGCGGCATCGCCATCGCCCACAACGGCAACCTGACCAACTTCCTGACCCTGCGTCATCGCCTGGTCGGCGAAGGCGCCATCTTCCAGTCGACCTCGGACTCCGAGGTGATCCTGCATCTCATCGCCCGTTCGCGCCGGCCCAAGGTAGTCGAGCGCTTCATCGACGCCCTCAGCCAGATCGAGGGCGGCTACGCCCTGGTGGCCATCACCAACAAGAAGCTGATCGGCGCCCGAGACCCGCTCGGCATCCGGCCGCTCGTTCTGGGCGACCTCGCCGGCAAGCCGGTGCTAGCGTCGGAGACCTGCGCCCTCGACATGATCGGCGCCCGGTTCGTGCGCGACATCGAACACGGCGAGGTGGTGGTGATCGACCACGACGGCGTCACCTCGCTGCGGCCCTTCCCGGCCGCCAAGGCGCGGCCCTGCGTGTTCGAATACGTCTATTTCGCCCGCCCCGACTCGGTCGTGAACGGCCGCTCGGTCTATGAGGTGCGCAAGAACATGGGCGCGCGTCTGGCCGTGGAGACCCCGGCCGACGCCGATGTCGTGGTGCCCGTGCCCGACAGCGGTGTGCCCGCCGCCCTAGGCTACGCCCAGAAGAGCGGCCTGCCGTTCGAGATGGGCATCATCCGCAGCCACTATATGGGCCGCACCTTCATCCAACCGACCCAGGCGGTGCGCCAGCTCGGGGTGCGGATGAAACACAGCCCCAACCGCGCCGTGCTCGAGGGCAAGCGGGTCGTCCTGATCGACGACTCCATCGTGCGCGGCACCACCTCGGTGAAGATAGTGCGGATGGTCCGGGAGGCCGGGGCCAAGGAGGTGCATCTGCGCTCCGCCTCGCCGCCGATCATGTGGCCGGACTTCTATGGAATCGACATGCCCGACCGCGACAAACTCCTGGCCGCCCAGAAGACACTGGAGGAAATGCGCCAGATGCTGGAGGTCGACAGCCTGGGTTTCCTCTCGGTCGAGGGCCTCTATCTGTCGCTGGGCGAGCCCGGCCGCAACGCTGAGCTGCCCCAGTTCACCGACCACTATTTCACTGGCGACTACCCGACGCGCCTTCTCGACCGCGAGATCGCCGAAGGCCTGAACGCCAGCACGACCCGCCAGCTGTCCTTCCTGGCCACGGCGTGAGCGGGCTTTCCGGACGGATCGCCCTGGTCACCGGGGCCTCGCGCGGCATCGGCTATCAGACCGCCCTCGCGCTCGCCAAAGCGGGCGCCCGCGTCATCGCCGTCTCCCGCACCAAGGCGGGGCTGGAGGAGCTCGACGACGAGATCCTGGCCGCGACCGGCCAGCGCGCCGTGCTCGTGCCGCTCGACCTGAAGAACGGCAAGGAGATCGACCAGCTCGGCGCCATCCTGTTCGAGCGCTTCGGCAAGCTCGACATCCTGGTTCACGCCGCCGGCGAGCTTGGCCTGATCACCCCCGTCGCGCACCTCGAGCCCAACACCTGGGAGCGGGCGGTGGCGGTCAATATGACCTCGACCTTCCGGCTGATCCGCTCGTTCGATCCGCTGTTCCGGCGTTCCGAGGCGGCGCGGGCGATCTTCCTGACCAGCAAGGTGGGCTCCGAGCCCCGCGCCTTCTGGGGCGCCTACGCCGCGACCAAGGCGGGCCTGGAGTCCCTGGTCGAGTGCTACGCCCAGGAGATGGAGCACACGGCCGTGCGCTGCTGCATCGTCGATCCGGGCCAGATGCGGACCAAGATGCACGCCACGGCCTTCCCGGGCGCCGATCCGGACACGATCAATCCTCCCGAGCGGATCGCGCCCTTGATGGTCGAGCTGGCGCGCGGCGACATCGAGCCGCCGCGCCGGGTCAGGTTCTCGGAGTGGGCCGCGACTTCCGTCCCGGCTTCCTGAGCTTGTGGGTGGTCGGGATGCGGGGAACCGTCTTCCGCCGCGTCCCCAGGAGCTGCTTCAACTCCTGAGCCTTCTTCTGCTTGGCCGCCGGCTTCATCGCCTTGGCCGACTTAACCCGCGTCGATTTGGGCTCGGCCTTGCCGGCCTTCGGCTTGGCCTTGGGCTTCGGCTTGGGAGCCGCCTGCGGAGTTTCGCCTTCCTCGGCGGCGGCCTCGGCCGGGATGTGACGGTTGCGGCTGACCGGATAGGCGGCGATCACCTGTTTGCGCGCGCCCTCGCTCTCGTCGGCGTAGGGGTTCTTGTTCGACTTCATCGAGATGCGGATCGGCACGCCGGGCAGATCGAAGCTCTCGCGCATCGAATTGACCAGATAGCGCCGGTACTGGTCAGGCAGATCGGCCGCCCGGCTGGCGAACAGCACGAAGGTCGGCGGCCGCGATTTGATCTGGGCCATGTATTTGGTCTTGATCCGGCGTCCCGAGACCGCCGGGGGCGGGTGACGCTGCACGGCCATGGCCAGCCAGTCGTTCAGGTCGCGGGTCTTGACCTTGACGCCCCAGTTCTCGTGCAGGGCGAAGACGGCCGGCATCAGCTTGTCGACGCCCCTGCCCGTTTCGGCCGAAAGGGCGACCAGCGGCGTGCCGCGCACCTGGGGCAGCATCCGCTCGGCGGTTTCGCGCAGTTCGGCGAGCCGTTCCTGCGGGTTCTCCACCAGATCCCATTTGGCGATGCAGAAAATCAGGCCCCGGCCCTCGCGCTCGACTAGGTCGGCGATCTGCAGGTCCTGGGTCTCGAAGGCGTTGTTGGCGTCCATCACCAGGATCACCACCTCGGCGAAGGTGATGGCGCGGATGGTGTCGCTGGTGGAGAGCTTCTCCAGGCCTTCCTGGACCTTGGCCTTGCGGCGCAGGCCCGCGGTGTCGACCAGCCGCACGGGCCGACCGTCGTATTCCCAATCGACCGGGATGGCGTCGCGGGTGATCCCGGCTTCGGGGCCGGTCAGCATGCGGTCCTCGCCGATCAGCCGGTTGACCAGGGTCGACTTGCCCGCGTTCGGACGGCCGACAATGGCGATGCGCACGGGCTTTTCGCCCCGCTCGCCCTCGTCCTCCTCCTCGTCCTCCAGCATGGGGGAATAGGCCAGGAAGGCGGAATAGAGATCGGCGAGACCCTCGCCGTGCTCGGCGGAGATCTGGATCGGTTCGCCAAGACCCAGACCGTGCGCCTCGGCGGCGCCGGTGTCCCCGGCCTTGCCCTCGGACTTGTTGGCCGCGACGATCACCGGCTTGTCGCGCTTGCGCACCAATTCGGCAAAGATTCGGTCGAGCGGCACAACGCCCTCGCGGGCGTCGATGACGAACAGGCAGATATCGGCCTCGTCGATGGCCAGCTCAGTCTGGGCGCGCATCCGCGCCTCCAGGCTCTCGTCGTCGACATCCTCGAAACCGGCGGTGTCGATCAATTCAAGGTCGATGTCGCCGATCTTGCCAGTGGCCATGCGGCGGTCGCGGGTGACGCCCGGGCGATCGTCGACGATGGCGAGCTTCTTGCCGGCCAGACGGTTAAACAGGGTCGATTTGCCGACATTGGGTCGCCCGACAATGGCGACTTTAAGAGCCATTCTGCTACCGGATCGCCACCAACTCGGCGTTGTCGGTCAGGAAATAGACCTTCCCGTTCGCCGCGATGGGACCGACGTAGGCGGGAGCGCCCAGCTTCATCTCCGCTTCCTTGGCCCCGGTCTTTGGGTTCAGGGTGACCGCCAGCCCGTGGCTGTTGGCCAGCATCAGCTGGCCCGAGGCCAGGATCGGACTGGTCCAGACCGGCCGCTTCTTCACCTTCTTGATCCCCTCGTTGAGGTTCACCTTCCAGTAGATCTGGCCGCTCTCGCGAGCGATGCAGATCACCTGGCCCGACTGGTCGACGACATAGACGACGTCTCCCGCCGGCCAGGGGGTGGTGATGGTGGTGATCGGCAGGTCCCAGCGGCGCTGGCCGTCGCGAAGCTGGATCGAGCCGAACATGCCCGAGTGGCTGCCGGCGAAAACATCGCCGCGATAGACGACCGGGCGACCCGGGATGTCGCGTATCTCGGACAGGGCGTTGTTGCGGCTGGTGAAGGACAGGGTGTCGCTCCACACCGGCGCGCCGTTAGAAACCCGCATGGCCACCACCTCGCCCGAGGCGAAGGGGGCGATGACCACGTCGCCGGAGACCACCGCGCTCGGGGCCGCCAGCACGCGGGCCGGCTCTTCCAGCGCCTGATAGTCCCAGGCGACCGCGCCGGTCTGGGCGTCGAAGGCGTAGAATTGATCGACGATGTCGGAGACGAAGACCTTGCCGGCCGAATAGGTGGGCGCCCCATGCACGGGGCTTTCGGTCGCCGTCCGCCACTTGGTCGCGCCGCTCTTGGCGTCCAGGGCCGCGACGAAACGATAGCCCGAGGCGACAAACACCAGGCCGTCGGCATAGGCGACGCCCCCGCCGTAGCCTTCCTTATCGCGGCGGGTCTTGGTCTCGAGGTTCGCGCGCCAAAGGGTCTCGCCCGAGCTTTCGCTCAGCGCCGAGACCGTGGCCCTACCGTCCATGACATAGATCACGCCGTCGGCGATCACCGGGGCGCCGGTCGGGTGGGATGAGCGCGAACCGCCCGCGCCGACCTTGCGCTTCCATGCGATCTGGAAATTCGCGCCGGCCTCGATGTGATCGGTATAGCCGTCGTAGGCGCCGCCGGGGACGGGCCAGCTGGTCAGCGCCTGGGGTGCGGGGATGGCGAAATCCACGCCCTTCAGGGCCGGGGCCGGATCGAGCGAGCCGTTGCCGGTCAGGACCGGAATGCGGGTGCCCTTGCCCTGATAGCCGCGGGTCGACTTGCCCTTGAAGAGCTTGCCGACGGGATTGTTCGCGCAGCCCTCGACGGTTGCGGCGAGCAGAACAGCGGCGGTGGAGGTCACCAGGGCGCGACGGCTGATCATTGGGTGTTCCCTGCCTCGACGGGCGGAATGACTTGGGGCACGACGGGCTGCTCGGGACGCGAGGCCGCCTGTTTCACCAGGGCGGGCAAGGCGGCGGTCTGGCCGGAATCGATCATCAGGATGGCGGCCTGGGCGCGCTGGCGCATCCCGTCGGTCGCCCCGGGCGCGATCGAGATGACCGAGAAATCAGTCTTGGCCTGGTCGGGTTTGCCGCCCATCAGTCGGGCGACAGCCAAGGCTTCCTTGGCCAGCAGCGAGAAGGGCCGCTTGGCGTCGGCGAGCGGAACGAGCCGCTTCTCGACCTCGGCCAGGGGGGCGGTGTCCAAAAGGGCGTAGGCCGCCTTCAGCTTGGCGTTGTCCTCGATCAGCGGGGTGGTGGCCGCGACGGCGGCTTGATCGAACAGTTTCACGGCCTCGGCGGTCTGCCCCGCCTGCAGCTTCAGCCCGGCCTGCTGCATCAGCCCGAGCGACTTGTAGCCCTTGGCGCTGGACTTGCCGATCTCGACGAAGGCCTTCTCGGCGCTGGCGGCGTCGCCCTTGGCCACGGCCTCCATCGCCTGGACATAGGCCGTCGAGGCCTTGGCGGCCGCGTCGGCCTGATACTTGTTCCAGCCCCAGAAGGCGGCCCACACCAGCAGGCCCGCCGCCACGGCGCCAAGCGCCCAGGGCCAGCCCTTGAGCAGCATCTCGCGGTAGCGGTCAGCGCGGAGCTGTTCCTCCACCTCTTCGAAAACGTCGACCAAAGCTCAGAAACTCCAGAACGGATCAGGCCGGAACAGGCCGGAAATCGCGGGCAACCTATAGTCTGCGTCCCCTCGCGGCAACGCCAGCCTGAGGGGTGCGCTATTCGGCCTTGGCGGGGAAATATATCTCGGCCTCGCCGGGAAAACGGCGGGCGCGGACATCGGCGGCGAAGGTCGTGGCCGCCTCGATCACGGCCGACCGCAGATCGGCGTAGCGGCGCACGAATTTGGGGGTCCATTCGAACAGACCCAGCATGTCGTCGGTGACCAGGACCTGACCGTCGCAGGCGCTCGACGCACCGATGCCGATGGTCGGAATCTTGACCCTGCGGGTGATCTCGGCCGCCAGGGGCTCGGCCACGCCCTCGATCACCAGGGCGAAGGCGCCGGCCTCGACCGTCGCCTCGGCCTCGGCCAGCACACGCTCGCGCTCGGCCTGCGTGCGGCCCTTGGCCTTGAAGCCGCCTTCCGAAAGCACCGCCTGCGGGCGCAGGCCGACGTGGCCCATCACCGGCACGCCGCGCTGGGTCAGATAGGCGACGGTCGCGGCCATTTGCGGGCCGGATTCGAGCTTCACCGCCCCGGCGCCAGTTTCCCTCAAGATGCGGACGGCGTTGTCGAATGCGGTCTCGGGAGCGGCCTCATAGCTGCCGAACGGCATGTCGACGACCACCAGGGCGTGGCCGGAGCCGCGCACCACCGCCTGACCGTGCAGGATCATCATCTCCAGGGTGACGCCGAGCGTGTTGGGCAGGCCGTGCACCACCATGCCCAGCGAATCGCCGACCAGCAGCACGTCGCAGACAGGATCGAGGATGGCCGCCATCGGCGCCGTATAGGCCGTCAGACAGACCAGCGGATCGGCCCCCTTGCGGCGGGCGATATCGGCGGCGGAAAGCCGTCTGGCGTCGAGTTTAGGCTGGAAAGACAAGGGCGAAGGCCCTCCGGGCAACGGGGGAGGCTTTGGGGCGGCGACGCTATGCCCGGCAAGCGGCGGAAGCAAGGCGCCCGATCAGGCTTCTTCCATGACCTGTTTCAGGCCGAGGCCGGCGCCGAGAAGGCCCAGCCCGAGCAGCACCCAACCGATCATCGTCTGTTGCCCGGACGTCCCCACCATCGGCAGGAGTTCGCCCACCCGTGTCCCCGCCGTGATCAGGACATCGGCGAGCCCCAGGGACACATCGCTGGCGCCGACGGCGGCCGCCGCGGCGAAGGCGGCGGCGCCGGCCACGATCAGCCCCGCCATGCGGCGGTCGGCGCGGGCGCGGTCGATCTTGGCTTCGATCCTGATCAGGAAATCGCTGGTGTCGGAGAGCTCGGGGGCCTCGTCGAACATGGCCGCGAGGCGCGTCTCGAAAGTATCAGTCATGACCAAGCCTCCCGTCCGCGGGCCGCGCCTCGTCCAGAGGTCCCGGATCGAGCCGCAGCCGAAGTTTATCCAAACCACGTTTGACATGGGATTTCACCGTTCCCAAGGGCGTCTTCAATTGCTCGGCGATCTCGGCGTGGGTGAGGCCCGCGCCGTGACAGAGAGAGACGCAGAGCCTCTCCGCCGGCGACAAGGCCTCTAGCGCCTGCTCCAGATCGAGCTTGAGCGCGCTCAAGCTCTCGTCCGGTCCGCCCGTCTCCTCGGCGGCTTCGATCGGCGCTTCCAGCCGGACCTTACCCTTCAGGCGCCGCAGATACAGCCGCGCCGCGATGCGTTTGACCCAGCCCGCGAAGCTGCCCTCGGCGCGGAAGTCGCCGATCCTCTGAAAAGCGACCAGGAAGGCGTCCTGGGCCAGATCGTCCGCGAGCGACGCCTCCGCCCCCATCCGGCGCAAGAGGGCGCGGACGCTCGAGGCGTTGCGGCGCACGAGCTCGCCGAACGCCCGCCGCTCTCCCGCCGCCGCCTGGGCGACGAGCGACAGCTCCTCCTGCGCCGCCAAGGGCGTCATGAGCTTCCCCTCCGACCCGGACCGGGATCAGTCGTCGAGCGGCTTGCGGCGGTTGGCGGCCCAAAGCCCCACCAGCGCCAGACCGATCAGCCCGGGGAAGGCCGCCGCGCCAATCAGCGAGCCGTTGAGGTGGGCGTCTGGTGCGGTCGAAAATGCGTATTTGGTCAGGGCCAGGATGATCATGGCCGCCGAGATGGCCAGGCAGATCACCCCTGCCCGCAGATTGCCGCCCGGCGGTCTCGGCCGGTGGGTCTGCTGCAGCACCGTCATCAGCTCGGGCGGCGTCGCCTGCCCCTTTTCGCTGAGGCTGCGGATCGCCTCGATGGCCGCCAGCCGCTCGCGCGATCGCCTGAGCGTCGGCACGATGACGATCGCGGCGACCATGGCGAAGACGGAAATCGGCACCAGGACTTCCGCGAGACTGTGTTCGTTCATAGGGGGCTCCCCGAATGGACCCGGGCGTGACCCGGCTTTCAGACGCTAGAGGCGCCTATTGGGCCATACGGATGCAAGTTGTTCGAAAGATTTCTAGCGGGCGAACTCGACCTCATAGGCGGCTGGCTTGAACCCGACCAGCAGCCGGCCGCCGTGCTCCAGCACCGGGCGCTTGATCATTGACGGGTTGGCGACCATCAGCGCGATGGCCTTGGTCTGGTCGATCCCCTGCTTGTCGGCGTCCGGCAGGCCGCGGAATGTGGTCCCCGCCTTGTTGAGCAGGGTCTCCCATCCGACCGCCGCGCACCATCCGGTCAGCTTTTCGGGCGTGACGCCCACGGCCTTGTAGTCGTGGAAGTCGTAAGCGACGCCCTTGGCGGCCAGCCAGTCGCGGGCCTTCTTGATCGTGTCGCAGGCCTTGATGCCGTACATTGTCGTCAAGCGTCAGCCCTCGACGCTGGTGTCCGGACGGTCGGCCCCGTCGGAAAGCTCTTCGTGCAGAACGCCCTGCGCGTCCTCATAGGCAATGCCGTGCGTGTCCCCGGCCACCCTCTGTTCGCCGGCCGCGATGCGGGCCGCCACCATGGCCGCGTCGTGGGTCCGGTAGGTCTCCGAAAAGCTGCCGTCGACGCAATAGGCCCAGCCGCCGTCGTGCTGGATGATCTTGTAGGTCAGGTGGGCCATGGGAGAACTCCTTGCAGGAAGCGTCAGCCTTGCGGGCGCCGCCCCGTCATTGCAAGGGGCTAGTCCGTCTTGCCCTTGAGCAGGGCGACGATCGCCATGGCGTGGCCGTGGCCGAGCTCGAACTCCGCCTTCAGCCAGGCGACGATCTCGCCCGCCTTGACCGTCAGGCCCTCCGCGTCGGCGAACCCTTTGGCGGCCGCCATGGCGCGGAAGTCGTCGGCCGACTTTCCGGTCTTGGCCTGGGTATTGTCGATGTAGGCTTGGAACGACATAGGACCTTCCTTCCTTTGAGACCTGTAGATTAGCGGGAAACCAATGATGCGAAATCCAGCCCTGCTGGCCCTGGCGCTTCTGGCCGCCTGCTCGCGGGAAGCGCCGCCGGACGCCGCCTCGAATACGGCGACCGCCGCGCCGTCGTCGGCTCAGGCCAGCGGAGCGCCCGTCGCCACCGCCCCCGTCGATTCCGTGGCCACAGCGGCGCACGTGACCGACGCCTACCTCGGCCGCTGGATCGGGGTGGAGGGTATGTATCTGGTCGTCGCCCCCGCCGCCCTGCCCGGCCAGTACGAGCTTGAGATGCAGTGGGACCTCGACCACACCGGCAAGTTCGCGGGGACGGCCGAGGGCGGCGTCATCGCCTTCACCCGCGACGGCGCCCGGCTCGCCCTACGCCCGACCAACGGCGACGCCACCGGGTTGAAATACCTCGACGGCAAGACCCGATGCCTGACGGTCAAGTCCGGCGAAGGCTACTGCCGCGACTAGGCCGCCTTCGCCGGGCCGACCGCGCCAAAGATCCCGCCCTGGGGATCGCTGGCGACGATGATCCGGGCGCCGCCCGGCACGTCAACGGGCCCGTGCAGGATCGAACCCTTCGCGTCGACCACGGCCTTGGCGGCGGCCTCAATATCCGGCACGCCGAAATAGTAGCACCAGGACGGGGGCGGTCCGCCGGGAGGCCGGGTCATCACCCCGCCGATGTCCTGGCCGTTCTGGGCGATCAGCTGATAGTCGCCCATCGGCCCCATCGGCACGACCCGGCTCTTGGTCCAGCCGAACATGGCCTCGTCGAAGGCCAGCGCCCCGGGCTGGTCGCTGGTGGTCAGTTCGTTCCAGTTGCCATGGCCCGTCTTGGCCTGATCGAAGGAATTGCTCGTTCCCTCGCTCGCGCCGCGCATGATGTAGAAGGGAGCCCCCTGAGGGTCGGTCACCATGGCCATCCGCCCGACGCCGGGGATATCCATCGCCTCCATCCGCACGAAGCCGCCGGCCTGGACGATCTCGGCGGCCTTGGCGTCCACGTCGTCGACCGCGATGTATCCTAACCACCCGGTGCGCATCTCAGGGCATTTTTCGTTCGACATGAAGCCGGCCACCGGCCCGTGCGCGGTGGAGAAGAGCTGATAGTCGGCCATCCCGCCCGGATAGGCCTGCGCCGTCCAGCCGATCACCGCGCCATAGAAGGCGGCCGCCCCGGTGGCGTCCGTGGTGATCAGCTCGTACCAGATGTAATCGCCCTGATGGTTCGCCATGCCGCTCCCTCCCTTGACCTTTTGCGTTGATATCAACATATCTCGTGACATGTCAAAGACGGTTCCCTTCGAAACCACCATCGAGGTCCGGGACGCCTGTTTGTGTCTCCACACCCAGCGCGCGGCCCGCGCCCTGGCCCGGCGTTTCGACGAGGCGCTGCGCCCCATCGGGCTGACCAGCGGCCAGTTCTCGCTACTGATGTCGCTGAACCGCCCCGAGCCCCCGCCGATCGGCCCCGTGGCGCGCCTCCTCGCCATGGATCGGACCACTCTCACCGCCGCCCTGAAACCGCTGCAGCGCGAGGGCATGGTGGTGGTGGCGAACAACCCGCGCGACCGCCGCAGCCGGGTCCTGGCCCTGACCGACAAGGGCCGCGCGACCCTGGCCGCCGCCGTTCCGATCTGGCGCAAGACCCACAGGGATATCGAGGCCGTCGTCCCGCTGGTCGACTGCGCCGAACTGCGCTGGACGCTCAACGCCCTTTCAGGCGCGGCCGCATGACCCGGCCCGCCGACGTCGAGGCCTATATCACCACCCTCGCGCCCGAGCTGCGCGAGGCGGCGCAGGCGGTGCGCGCGACCATCCGCAATGCCCTGCCCGAAGCGGTCGAGGTGATCAGCTATTCCATCCCGGCCTACAGGGTCGGCAAGAAGACGGTGATCTATTTTGCGGTTTGGAAGCGGCACATCGGCGTCTATCCGATCTTGGAGGGATCGCCCGCCTTCGAGGCGATGGTCGGGCCCTATCGGGCGACCAAGGCCACGGTCAGGTTCCCCATCAAGGAGGAGATCCCTCTCCCCATCATCGCGGAAATCGCGCGCGCGCAGAAAGTTCGTGCCGGCGCTGGAACCATTTCCTCCAACACGCATTAAGTTGCTGGCGCCGGAGTCCGCGTGGGGCCCAGCGCGAGGATTTTCACCATGGCGCCCTGTTCACGATCGAGGGCGCTCTGATGGCGGTGGTGCTCATCGTCGAGGACGACGCCTTCATCCTTCAAAGCGCCGAATGGATGGTCGAGGATCTCGGCCACACCCCGCTTCTGGCCGCCGATCTGGCCGGCGCCCTCCTCCACCTGTCCGCCGCCGCCCAGCCCATCGACGTTCTGTTTGTCGACATACGTCTCGCGGACCTGGCCCTCGGCGGTTACGACGTGGCCAACCAGGCGATCGCGCTGCGGCCGGGCCTGCGGGTGCTCTACACCTCCGGAACCTCGCTCACCGCCGCCATGTCAGATCTGTTCGTCGGCGGCGGCCAATTCCTGCAAAAGCCGTATTCCCCTCCGCAGCTGGCGTTTTCCGTGGGAGAACTCCTGCACTGAGTTTCGTGTGACGCCTGTATCCGTCACGGCCGGCCACCTGAGCTAGGACGCCCCATCCCCAATTCAAAGACGACCCCGGCCGCCGACCGGGCCGCGCATGGCCAAACCGAAGAGTCGGTCCTCAAGACCGACGCGCTGCAGAGCGCAATCTTCAACAGCGCCAACTTCTCCAGCATCGCCACCGACGCCAGGGGCGTGATCCAGATCTTCAACGTCGGGGCCGAGCGGATGCTGGGCTACACGGCGGCCGAGGTGATGAACACCATCACCCCCGCCGACATCTCCGACCCCCAGGAGCTGATCGCCCGCGCCCAGGCCCTCAGCGCCGAGCTGGCGACCGCCATCACCCCCGGCTTCGAAGCCCTGGTGTTCAAGGCCTCGCGCGGGATCGAGGACATCTATGAGCTGACCTATATCCGCAAGGACGGCACCCGCTTCCCGGCCGTGGTCTCGGTCACGGCCCTGCGCGACGCCGCCGGCGCCATCATCGGCTACCTCCTGATCGGCACCGACGACACCGCGCGCAAGCTGGTGGAGGAGGAGCAGAAAAAGTCGGACCAGCGTCTTCGCGACCAGCAATTCTACACCCGCTCGCTGATCGAATCGAACATCGACGCCCTGATGACCACCGATCCTGCGGGGATCATCACCGATGTGAACAAGCAGATGGAGGCCCTCACCGGCTCCACCCGCGACGAACTGATCGGCGCGCCCTTCAAGGACTGTTTCACCGACCCACTGCGAGC
>CANJKM010000022.1 GCA_947474805.1 Caulobacterales bacterium
ACGCCCCTGGAAGCGGAGACGGACGGGACCGACCCAGAAAGGGTGAAGGCGAAGGGTCAAACCGGAGCCGGAACGTTCAGGAAGCCTCTCGACCGCGACCCCCTCGGGGGCCGGGTGAGAGGTCGACGTTGAGGGCAACCTTGGCGCCGACCTTTTGCTCGTTCTTGGAACCCCTCCCCCGCACAAACCGTCCTTCAAGCCCGGCCTTGGCGCGCGCCCGCGCCCGGCCTAGGTTGATCCGCCTGGAGGCCGAGGACGAGATGACGATCGATCGCCGCGCCGTACTGGCGCTCGCCGCCGGATTGGCGGCCGCCGCATGCACCAAGAAGGAAGAAGAGCCCGCCGACGCCGCCGGCAAGGCGCGGCCGACGGTGATCCGCTTCGTCACCGACTGGCGCGCCGAGGCCGAGCATGGCGGCTTCTATCAGGCCCTGGCGACGGGCGAATATGCGCGGCGCGGCCTCGATGTGCGGATCATCCAGGGCGGACCGGGGGTCAATGTGCCCCAGCTGATGGCCGCCGGAGCGGCCGACATGGGCATCGGCTCCAACAGTTTCATCGTCATGAATCTGGCCGCCGAGAAGGTGCCGGTGCGGGCGGTGGCCGCCGCCTTCCAGAAGGACCCCCAGGTTCTGATCGCCCACCCCAACGCCGGGATCGAGAAGATCGCCGACATGAAGGGCCACCCGATCCTGCTGGCGGACGCCTCGATCACCGCCTTCTGGGTCTGGCTGAAGGCCAAATACGGCTTCACCGACGCCCAGGTGCGCAAATACACCTTCAACAACGCCACCTTCCTGGCCGACCAGCGCTCGGTGATGCAGGGCTATGTGACGTCCGAGCCCTACACCCTGGAGACCGAGGCCCATATCAAGCCCAAGGTCTTCCTGCTGGCCGACGAGGGCTATCCCGGCTATGCGGCCATGGTGCTGGCCAGGCTGTCGCTGATCGAGGAGCGGCCGGAGATCGTCCAGGCCTTCGTCGACGCCTCGGCGGCTGGCTGGGTGTCCTATCTGAACGGCGACCCCAAACCCGGCGACGCCTTGATCCGCAAGGATAATCCTGAGATGCGTCAGGACGTGCTCGACCAGGCGCGGGTCAAGATGCGGACCTATGGCATCGTCGAGTCCGGCGACGCGGTGATGGGCCGGGTTGGGGTGATGAGCGACGCCCGTTGGAAGGCCTTCTACAACATCGCCCAGAGTCAGGGCGTCTATCCCAAGAGCCTGGACTATCAGGCCGCCTTCGACCTTCAATTCGCCCCCCGAGCTCCCCGCTAGTCTATTAGAGGTTTCCCGCTTGCCCCTCGCCGCGCTCAAGGCCGTTGAGGTGGACTACGCCGCCAAGTCGGCGCTGGGTCCGCTCGACCTCGCCCTGCTGGCGGGCGAGACCGTGGCCCTGGTCGGTCCGTCCGGCAGCGGCAAGTCCACCGCCCTGCGCCTGCTGGCGGGCCTCGAGCAGCCCACGCGCGGCAAGGTTTCGCGTCGGGTCTCCAAGGGCGAGACGGCCGTGGTCTTCCAGGCGCCGACCCTGATGCCCTGGGCCGACGCCCTGACCAATGTCGCCCTGCCGCTGCGGCTGTCGGGCGTGTCCAAGCCCGAGGCCCGCGCCCGCGCCGCCGAGGCCCTGGCCCGCGCCGGGCTGAAGGGCTGCGAGAAGCTCAAGCCCGCGGCCCTTTCTGGCGGCATGGCCATGCGGGTGTCGCTGGCCCGAGCGCTCTCGGTCGAGCCGCGCCTCCTGCTGCTCGACGAGCCCTTCGCGGCCCTGGACGAGATCGTGCGCCGCGAGCTGGCCGACGATGTGCAGGCGCTTTGGTCGCGCACCCGGCCGGCGATGCTGTTCGTCACCCACAATGTCGAGGAGGCGGTCTATATGGCCTCGCGGGTCATCGTCCTGACCCCCGGCCCCGGCCGCATCGCCCGCGAGATCGAGGTGGACGGACCCCTGCCCCGGCCGCCGCTGTTCCGCGCAAAACCGGCCTTCCGCCAGACGGTCGAACAGGTCTCAGCCTTCCTCGCCGCCGCCGTCGAGGACGGACGATTTGGTCAAGGCGGGGAGTCATGAGGCGTCAGTTCGACATCCTCGCGCCGCTGATCTTCATCCTGATCCTGGTCGGGGGCTGGGAGGCCGCCTGCCATCTGATGAAGGTCCCGGCCTATTTCGTGCCGCCGCCGAGCGCGGTGGCCAGGGCCCTGCTGAAGGATGCGCCCAAGCTGCTCGGCTCGGGCTGGAATACGCTGCGGATGGCGATGGAGGCGCTGCTCCTGGCGGCGGCGGTCGCCTGCCCCTTGGCCCTGTTCGCGGGCTTGAGCCGCAGTTTCGCCAAGGCGGTGCAGCCGCTGGCCGTCACCCTGCAGGTGACCCCGGTGGTGGCGATCGCGCCCCTGGTGATGATCTGGGCGGGGCTGGATCATCCCGAACGGGCCATCGTCGCCCTGGCCGCCGTGGTCGCCTTCTTCCCGCTGTTCTCGGGGGCTCTGACCGGGCTGCGGTCCTGCGATCCGGACCTGCGCCGCCTGTTCGCCCTCTATGGGGCCAGTCGGGTGCAGGTGCTGGTCCGGTTGCGCCTGCCCTCGGCCCTCCCCTTCTTCCTGGAGGGGCTGAAAGTGGCGTGCGGGCTGGCGGTGATCGGCGCGGTGGTGGCCGAGTTCGTCGCGGGCTCCGGCGGCGCCCAGGGACTGGCATGGCGGATTCTGGAGGCCGGGCAGAGGCTGCGCACCGCCGAGATGTTCGCCGCCGTCCTGGTGCTTGGGGTGCTGGGCGCCGGTTTGAACGCGGCCGTCTCGGCGCTGGAGAAGGTCCTGCTGGCCCGCTGGCTCGGGCGCCCGTTAGCAGGGGATTAATCGAGGCGCGCTAGGGGTTTTGGTGGGGTCTTCCGTCGGCCCCGCGCGGAGCCCGCGAGAATGCGCCGAGCCCTTCTCACCCTTCTGGTCATGGCCGCCGCGGCTCCGGCGGGCGCCCAGTCCTACGACCGCTATGGCGGCGGGACCGGCGCCTACAGCGCCCCTCAATCCGTGCAGGGTCCCACGCGCGTCCTGAGCTGGTCCGGCAAACAGACCGCCGCGCAGCAGCCGCAACCGCAGGCGGCCCAGCAGCAGATGGCCCCGCCGGCCGGCCATCAGCCCGCCGCCTATCCACCGCCGCAGATGGCCTATCCGCAGCCGGGCTATTATCCGCCGCCCGCGCCCTATCAGCAGGCCTACCCTCAGACCTACCCGCCGCAGGCCTACGCCCCGCAGCAACAGGCCTATCCGCAGCAGCAGGCCGCGCCCCGGACCCGCTACGGCGTACCCCAACAACAGATTCAGCAGCCGTCTCAGCCCTCGCAACAGCAGGGGCCGCAGCGCTATCCGAGCATGTATTCGCCGCCCTATGGCGCGCAGCAGCCCTATCAGCCGCAGGCCTGGCCGGCCTATCCGGCCCAGCCGCAGAACGCCTATCAACAGCCCCAGACCTACAGCCAGCCGCAGGTCTATCAGCAGCAACCCCAGACCCAGCCGCCGCAAACCACCTACTATCAGCCCCCGGCCTTCTACCCCGCCGAGCTCTACACCCAGCCGATGATCGCGCCGGCGCGGGTCCAGCCGCCTTCAGGGGCGCAGAGCCAGGCGGCTCCGGTCGGGGCCGGCCGCATCAGCGAGCCGGTCGTCAAAGCCGCCCCGACCGTTCCGGTGCAGAGCCGGCCGCTGCCGACCTCCATCTACGATCCCGCCCCCCCGCGCGCCGACCTCGGCCCGTCTATGCCGGGCGAGGGCGAGCCCAACCCCTCCAGCGGCGGCGACTCGACCGCCCTGGCCGCGCTCGACGCGCGCCAGCTGCCGCGCCGCTATTCGGTGCACCGCCCGTTCGGCATCGAACCCGACCGCGCCCCCGCGCCTGCGACCGACAACCAGGTGCTGTTCACCGCGACGGAAGCCGAAATCGTCGACCAGACGCCGACCGGCATGCGCGGCGTCGGCATGGACGACGAAAAATCGAAGAAGTCTGACGACTGACCCGCCCCTTCAACGCCAGCCGCCAGAGACCGATGAGATGAGCGCTTCCAAGCTCGACGCCCTGATCTCCCTCGCCAAGGAGCCGTCCAGCGCCCGCCGACGCGAGCTGCTGCGCGAGGTCACCGACATGTTCTTCAGCGCCGACGCCCCCCACGGCGCCGCCGAGATGGAGCTGTTCGACAGCGTGCTCGGCCCCCTGGCCAGCGAAATGGAGGCGGCGGTCCGGGCCGAGCTGGCCGAACGTTTCGCCGATTCCGACCAATGCCCCGCCGCGCTTCTCAAAGGAATGGCCACAGATCAGATCGCCGTCGCCGCGCCCATCCTGGCCCGCTCACGACTGCTGACCGAGGAAACCTTGCTGCAGGTGGCCCAGACCCAGGGCCAGGAGCATCTTCGCGCCATCTCCACCCGCCGGGGACTATCGGAGCGAATCTCGGACGTGGTGGTCGACCGGGGCGACGATCAGACGCTCGGCGCCCTGCTGGAGAACCAGACCGCCCAGCTGTCGCGCCGGGCGCAGGAGACCATGGTCGACCGCGCCGCTCAAAATCCCGAGCTGCACAAGGCCGTGGTCAACCGTCGCTGCCTGCCGCCGGACCTGCTGAACGAGATGTATTTCATGGTCGAGGGACGGTTGCGCGAGACCATCCTGGCCCGCAACGCCAAGCTCGATCCCCAGGCGCTGGAGGCGGCCCTGGCCAAGGGCCGGCGCACCTTGGCCGAGCGCGACGGCGCCCTGCCCTCCGATTACGCGGAGGCCGAAGCGCATGTGAAGCGGATGATCGCAACCAAGTCGCTTGGCCCCTCTGCGATCGCCGGCTTGCTGCGCCAAGGCGAGCGTTCGCGCTTCCTGATCGCCCTGGCCGAACTGGCCGAGATCGATTTCGTCACCGCCCGGCGGATCGTCGACCGGCACGAAATCGACGCCCTGGCCATCGTCTGCAAGGCGGCCAACTTCGAGCGCGCCCTGTTCCTCACCTTCGTGGTGCTGATCCTGCCCGCGGGCGAAGGGATGAAACAGGCCGAGAGCTTTGGCGGCAAATACGCCGAGCTGACCCACGACGCAGCGATGCGGACCATCCGCTTCTGGCGCATGCGCCGCCAGACCGGCGACATCGCGGCGGCTTAGAACGGCCGCCCACCTCCCTTGATGGGGAGGGAAGGAGGCTAAGCCCACCCCTCCCGGGCGCGAGCCAGGCCGGCGTCGGCTTGCTCGGTCAGGATCTTCAGGCCCCGTTCGGCGAAGACCGACTTGGCTTCATCGAGCGCCAGGGCGGCGTCGACGCGCTCTGAGCGGTCGCCGGTCAGGCCGGCGCGGATTTCATAGATGCGGGCGAGCGCCATCTGGGCCACGGCCCAGGCCACCGGCGCGCGGCTGTTTTCGGCCAGGCGGCGCTTGAAGGCTGTCTCGGCCCGCGCCAGGGCGGGAAGGTCGCCATGCCGCTCGGCCCGGCGGGCCTCGGCCGCCGCGCGGTCGTAGGCGGCGAGCCCGGCCAGAAGCAGCTCCGGGGTCATGTCGAGCGCCGCCTGAGCCTGATCAAAGGCCGCGAGCGCGTGGTCGAACAGGCTGTCCTCGTCGCAAGCCTCGCCGAGCGACTGCAGGGCGTGGGCGAGGGCGTGGCTGATCCTGGCCCGGTCGAGCGGACTGTGGTCGACGGGCGCGGCCTCGGCGGCGGCGGCCAGGGCCGCGGCGCCATCGGCGATGCGCGCCGCCTCGCCCGAGAGGTCGCCCTCGGCCGCCAGAGCCTGACCGCGCAGACTTTCGGCACGGGCCCAGGACAGGGGCAGATAGTCGGGGTCGATCTGTTCGGCCAGACGGCCGATGTCGTCGACCAGATGTGTGACGGCGACGCGGTCTTTGGCGCGGACGGCGCGGGCGAGCCGCAGTTCGAACCGCTCGCAGGCGAGGGCGCCGCGCGCGGCCAGGATCGGCAGGGCGGGATCGCGGCCAAGGCCCGTCAGAGCGGTGTCGAGCGCTGCCTCGGCGGCGTCGAGCAGGCCTGAGAATTCGGAGCCGAGCGCCCGGCGGGTCAGGGTGCGGGCGCGCAGCACGGAGACACGGAGCAGAAGGTCGGGCGACTTCTGAGCCGCGGTCTCGGCCAGGTCGAGCCAACCTTCGGCGGCCGGCAGGGCGTCGGGTTCATCATAAAGATCGCCGGCCAGGAGCACGGCCTCGGCCTGTTCCAGCCGCGCGGCGGCCAGCAGGCGCTTGTCGGTCTCAGCCTCTCCGGCGGCTTCACCGGCGGCGCGGGCGGCGCGTTTGAGGGTCTCGACCTCGCCGGTGCGTCGGGCCAGTTCGCGGTAGGCCTGGGCCTGGGCGAGGCGTTTACGGCCCCGCTCGCGGCGCGGCGCCGAGTTCATGCCCATGCCGGCGAAGACCGCGTGGGCCTTCAGCGACGCGAGGGGCAGAAGCTCCATGACCGACGGGTCGTAGCCGCCGTCGCGCTCGCGCGCCGTCCGCCGGCCGAGGTCCCAGCGCCAGTCCTTGGCGAAATCCCAGGCAAAATCCACGCTCGCCTCACTCCCGTCCCGCCCCGGCACATGCCAGGGCTGCTTGAGGGGAACGCAGCAAGACTGACGCCGGGTCCCGGAGAGAGTCGAGTCCGTTAAGCGGCGTTAACCCTTTTGGGCCGCGGGTCAGCCCCGTTCGCGGGTCTTCAGCAGCTGGACCTTAGGATAGCGTTCGGCGACATAGCCGATCTCCCAGGCCGACTTTCCCAGGAAGACGGGAGCGCCGTCGATGTCCTCGGCCATCTGGCCGCGGTGCTTGCCGGCGAAATCCTCGAGATCGGCCTTGGCGCCCGACAGCCAGCGGGCGTCGGAATGGGGCGAGGGTTCAAAGATGACCTCAAGCTGGTACTCGTTGGCCAGACGGTCGGCCATGACCTCGAACTGCAGCTGGCCCACAGCCCCGACGATGAAGTCAGCCCCGAGCGTCGGGCGGAACAGCTGGGTCACGCCCTCCTCGGCCAGACCTTCCAGCGCCTTCTTCAGATGCTTGGCCTTGAGCGGGTCCTTCACCCGCACCCGGCGCAGAATTTCCGGAGCGAAGTTGGGCAGGCCGGCGAACTTCAGCGCGCCGCTCTCCGACAGGCTGTCGCCGACGCGCAGCACCCCGTGGTTGGGGATGCCGATCACATCGCCCGCGAAGGCGTCCTCGGCCAGCTCTCGGTCGGAGGCGAAGAACATCACCGGCGCGTTGACGCTCATGGTGCGGAAGGTCTTGGCGTCGGGGTTGGGCACCTTGAGCTTCATCCCGCGCTGGAACCGGCCCGAGCAGAGGCGGACAAAGGCGATCCGGTCGCGGTGGTTGGGGTCCATGTTCGCCTGCACCTTGAAGACGAAGCCGGAAACCTCCGAGTCGCCAGGGGCGACGTGGGTGGGCTGGCCTCCGCGCTCGGCCGCGACGGGCTTGGGCGCCGGGGCGTAAGTCCCGATCCCGGCCAAGAGCTCGGCCACCCCGAAATGGCGCAGGGCCGAGCCGAAGAAGATCGGCGTCATGTGGCCTTCGAGGAAGCTTTGGACGTCGAAAGGCTTGCCGGCCTCCTGAACCAGGGCGGCCCCCTCTTCGAGCTCCTCCTGTTCGGCGGGGTCGAGAAAGCGGGAGATGGCGTTGGACTTGATCGCCACGGCCTCGGGGTGCCCCTCGTCGCCGTCGGCGGTCTTGCGGGCGTAGGGCAGGAACTTGCCGGCGCGCAGATCAAGCATGCCCTTGAACCGTCCGCCCAAGCCCGCCGGCCAGAACAGGGGCGCGGGGTCCAGCGCCAACTTGGAGGCGATCTCGTCCAGGATCTCGATCGGGTCCTGGGCCTCGCGGTCCATCTTGTTGATGAAGGTGATGATCGGGATGTCGCGCAGTCGGCAGACCTCGAACAGCTTCAGGGTCTGGGACTCGATCCCCTTGGCCGCGTCCAGCACCATGATGGCGGCGTCGGCGGCGGTCAGGGTCCGGTAGGTGTCTTCCGAGAAGTCTTCGTGGCCCGGGGTGTCGAGCAGATTGAACATCAGCCCGGCATGGTCGAAGGTCATAGCGCTGGCCGAGACGGAGATGCCCCGCTCGCGCTCGATCTTCATCCAGTCCGACTGGGTCCGCCGCGCCTGGCCCCGCGCCCGCACCGCGCCGGCCGCGCGGATGGCGCCGCCCGCGAGAAGGATGTTCTCGGTCAGGGTGGTCTTGCCCGCGTCGGGGTGGGAGATGATGGCGAAGGTCCGCCGGCGGGCGGCCTCGAGAACGGGACTTGAGCTCATGGCCGCGCGCTTAGCACGCGGAGCCGGGAGGGCCTAGGCGGCCCCGTATTAAGCGGCGAGCCGCTTCCAGACCTCGCGGTCGGCCGAGACGGCGTCAAGCGCGCCGGCGTCCTGGCGGACCTGCAGCTTGGCGATCACCTCGATGCCGAGGCTGGCGAAACGATAGAGGACGTCGTCCGGCTTGCAGAAATCGCCGGGGGCGACGAACAGGGCCGCGTTGACCTCCGGCTCCTTGGCCTTGATCAGCAGGGCCAACCGTCGGGCCTTTTCGGGATCGGTATGCTGCAGTCTCGGCGCGGCGGCATAGGCCTCGCGCCCCAGGCGGATGACGTACTTGCGGCTGACGGCGGAGAAACGGCGAACTTCCAGAGTCGGCGAAATGACGCCGGTGTCGAGATTCAGCACTACATCGTTGAGAAGAAACAGCATGGGGCCAATCTGCCCCGAAGCCCTTAGGGTCAGGTTGAAGAACGCGGTTAACGCTTTTCCATTTTCTCGGTCAGGAAGTCCCGGCCCTGGCGGTCCTCGATCTCGACCAGCCACAGGTCGCGGTCGTACTCGGCCTGGCGCTGGGCGTAGGCGTCGATCTCCATTTCGTCGGCGTCGGGCTTGGGCTCCATCCACACCGGCTCCTCCCCGCCGGTGTTAGCCTGGGCGAAGAGGCGGGATTGGCGGGTGATCGGATTGTAGACCTTGACCAGCACGGCGCCGGCCTGATCGTTGCCGTGCCGGACGACTGTGGCGAAGGCGCCGGCGAGCTGGGCCCTTCGGAGCAGGGCCGAAACCCAGAATTCGGTGGCGAGACGCAAGACGATTCTCCGAAGCTAACGGATATGAAAGCCTGACCGGGTTAGGTCCGTTTCGAAGCTTTAGCTTATGGGACCTCCCCGCGAATGACGACATGGCGCAAGGCCAGCGCGACCATTGGACTTGCCTCGGCCTTGTGCGCCTTCGCGCCGGCGGCCCAGGCCGGCCCGCTTGAACTCTATTACGAGCGGGTGCTGATGAGCACCGCCGGCGGGCGCTGCAACCTGTTCTCGCCCGATGTCGCCGCCTCCCTGAACGCCTCGGCGGTTCAGGCGCGCGGCGCGGCCCTGCGCGGCGGGACCCCCGACAAGACGCTCGCGGCCCTGGTCCGCCGCGCCCAACTCAAGGCTTACGGCCTAGACTGCAAGGGCAAGGACCTGGCGGTCGCGGCCGAACGGGTCCGCACCGCCTTCGCCGGCTATGGCAAGATTTGGAAGATGAACTTTCCCGGCGCCCACGGCGGCTGGCAGGCCGACCGCGCCGATCCTGGCAAGCTTGGCGAGGCGCGCTGGCGGCTGGCCCAGAGCCAGGGGCATATCCGCTTCGGCCTCTTGGCCGACGGCCCGAACCAGGCCCTGACCGCCGTGCTGCCGGGCAACCGGGCGACGGGCGCGTCGGGCGCGCGGCTCGTCTTGCGCGACCCGGCCCGCGCGGCCAAACCCTATCTCGACCCGCGCAAGGCCGGCCTGGCCGGCGCGCTGCCGCCGCGCACCTCCTCGACTGTCATTCTGGCCAGCGCCCGCGGTCCGGCCCCCGAGTCGGTCGGCGGCGGGGTGGCCTTCAGCTTCCCCGGCCGGCTAGGCGACGCCCTGGCCAGGCTCGACCCGCGCGAGGCGGTGGTTCTGGAGTTGGTCTTCCCCACCCGCGACGGCGAGCGGGTCGAGTCCACTCTGTTCGAGGTCGGCGACTTCGCGGCGGGCAGGGCGTTTTTGGCCGCGCGCTAGAGCCCGGCTCTAGGCGACGCTCGGCGGACCGCCGCCGCCGAAGTTGGGACGGATCAGGTTCAGCGGGATCACTTCGGCGCTGGAGGCCGGCTGCTCCGGCTCGGGTAGATCCGGCTCGGGCGGGGCGGTCAGAACCGGCGGCGGCGCGCTCTCGAACGGCAGAATCGGGTGGTCGTCCTCGGCGTCGGCCTCGTCGATCAGCACCGGCAGGCGAGCGGTGACGCAGGCGCCCTCGCCGAGCTGGCTTTCGATCTCCATCGAGCCGCCGTGCAGTTGGGCCAGGGCCTTGACCAGCGAAAGGCCGAGCCCGGTGCCGAGCGCCCTCTGGCCCGAGGCGCCCGCCTGTTCATAAGGTTGACCGAGCCGCGCCAGATCCTCTTCGGCGATCCCAACTCCGGTGTCGGCCACCGACAGCTCCAGCGTCCGGGCGTCCACCGCCGAGAGGGTGACGGTCACCTGACCGCCGCGCGGGGTGAATTTCAGGGCGTTGGAGACAAGGTTCAGCACCGTCTGTTTCATCGCCCGGCGGTCGGCCTCGACGATCAGCGGGTCGTTGGGCAGGACGCCGCGCAGGGTCACGCCCGCTTCGTCGGCCTGCAGCCGGACCAGCCGCAGGGCGGCGGCGACCGGTTCGCGGGCGTCGAAATCCTCGATCGACAGCACATAGCGGTCGGCCTCGATCTTCGACATGTCGAGCACGTCGTTGATCAGATCCAGGAGATGGCGGCCCGACTCGTGAATCAGCTCGGCGTACTCGCCGTAGCGGGTGGAAAGCTCGCCGAATAGGCGCGAGCGCATGATGTCGGAAAAGCCCATGATGGCGTTGAGCGGCGTCCGCAGCTCGTGGCTCATATTGGCCAGGAAGCGGGCCTTGGCCTGGGCGCTGGCCAGGGCGGCGTCGCGCTCGGCGACCACAGCGGCCAGCCGCTCGTCCTGGACCGCGTCCGGCTCGGCGGAGGCGGCCGCGAGCTCGCGCAGCACCCCAGACAGCCCCTCCTCGCCGCTGCGCCGAAGGCTGAGGCTCACCCTTTGGGTCGGGGCGGCGGCGGGGCGAAAGACGGTTTCAGCGCCGCCGTGGTCCATAGCCTCCCACAGGGTGGCCCGCAGCAGGGCGCGGTCCTCGGGAACAGCGGCCTCGACCAGTCCGGCGTCGAGCGCGGCGTCGTCCAGACCCACGACGCCCGAGCCATAGGCGGCCTCGACGATGCCGTCGCGATCGAGGGCCAGCGCCAGAACGGGCAGTTCGGCGGCGAAGCGGGCGATCAGGGCGCGCTCGGCCTCGGCTTCGCGCAGACGGGCGTACAGGCTGGTGATCGCCCTGGCGGCGGCGATCACCAGGGCGAGAATCCCAACGCCGCCCGCCAGGCCCGCCGCCGGCATCGGCGGGGCGGCCGGCAGGCGACCGAAATACTGCAGGGCGGCGACGAGGACGGCGGCCCCCAAGGCGAGAATCGTCCCGACCTTCAGCCGCTCGCCCGCGAACACCAGAGCCGCGACCAGCGGCAGGGCGCACCAGAGGCCGAGCGGCCCCCCAAGGCCGCCGGTGAGGCCCGCGGCCAAGGCGCCGACGCCGGCCCAGAGGACGAGCAGGGGCAAGGCACAGCTGGCGGCGCGCGAACCGAGAGCCCAGCCCACCACGCCCGGAATCGCGCCGGCCAGCAAGGCGGCCAGGATCAGCGGCGGCAGGCCGCCGAGGCCGATCAGCAGACTGGCCGCCGCCGTGGGCAGGCCGAGCGCGAATCCGGCGTGCCACAGACGCGCCTCGTCCCAGACCGCCGGAGCGGCGATGGAGGACGAAGAGGCCGGCGTCTGCGACGGAAGGTCCAAAGCGGGGTCCAGGTTCACAACTCGCCATGACCTTAACGGCCCTGGCCCGCGCGGGCGAGGCCGTACAATCCCAGGGCGAGGTCAGGCGTGGGGGCGACCAGCGTTTACCTGTTGGTATCGGCCTCGCAACCTAATCGTAAGCGATCGCTGCCATGGTCGCCGTTCAACAACCGGCGGCCCGCCCCACAGCATGTCCCTGCGCCCTGTTCCTCTGCCCGAACCGCCCGCGGCTCCGCGCCGCGTGCGCCCGAGCGCGGCGGCCCTGCGCCAGCACGCCGTCGAGGAGCGCAAACACTCCTTCCTGCGCATGGTCAGCCACGAGCTGCGCACCCCGCTGAACGCCATCATCGGCTTCTCGGAGATCATCAGCCGCGAACTCTACGGCCCGCTCAGCGAACCGCGCTACCGCGAGCACGCCGAGATCATTCGCGATTCCGGCCTGAAGCTCTTGAAGCTGGTCAATCAGGTGATGGAGATCGCGCGGCTGGAGGGGGGCGGGGCCGACCTCGACCTGCGGCCCGAACCGGTCGAGCCGTCGCTGCGCGAGGCGGTGGCCGGGCTGATCGCCGAGGCCGACTCAAAAAAGCTGACCATCGAGATCGTTCCCGAACCTGGCCTGCCGATGGCCCTGGCCGACACGCGCGCGCTTAAACAGGTGTTCATCAACCTGCTCTTGAACGCCATCCGCCACTCGCCCGAGGGCGGCGCCATCGCCATCGCCCTGTCGCGGCGGGCCGACTCCATTCTGGCCGAGATCAAGGACCAAGGGCCCGGCCTCGCCCCCTCCGAGTTCACCCGCGTCATGCGCCCCTTCGAGCAGGGTGAGAACGCCCTGACCCGCAAGGCCGAGGGCGCCGGACTGGGACTGCCAATCGCGTCCTTGCTCTGCGACACCATGGGCGGGCGGCTGCGGCTGCGCTCCCAGCCGGGCGAAGGTTTGACGGCGGTGGTGCGGCTGCCGGTCGCCAAGGACGCGCCCGGTCCGCGCGCGGCCTGATTGTATCTGAAGTCCCGTCGGCCTAGATGGCGGCCATGTCCGCCATCGACACTGAACTGAGCGAACTGATCGACGAATTCGAACTCCTGGGCGACTGGGAGGAGCGCTACCGCCACGTCATCGATCTGGGCAGGACGCTCGCCCCGCTCACCGACGAGGAACGGAGCGACGCCAACAAGGTGCGCGGCTGCGCAAGCCAGGTCTGGCTGGTCACCGAGCGCGGGCCGGATGGGCTGAGCTTTCGAGGCGATTCGGACGCCCATATCGTGCGGGGGCTGATCGCGCTCCTGCTGCGGCTCTATTCGGGGCGGACGACCGCCGACATCACGGCCTTCGACGCCAAGGCGGGGCTGGCCAAGCTCGGCCTGTCGGGCGCGCTCTCGGCCCAGCGGTCGAACGGTCTCTTTTCGATGGTCGAGCGGATCAGGCGGGACGCGGCGGGAGCGTGATAGCCGAAAGCGGTCGCCGGTTTCGGCGGCCATCACGCGACAATCATGACCGCCTAAGCGGCGCGAATGCCGGAGTTGGATCCGCCCGGCGGCAAGCCGATCAGGGCGTCATAGCCAAGGATCATGTCGACCCTCCGGCCGTCGCCGGCCAGCGGCAGCCTCAGCCAGAGCACTGACAGATGGGGCGCGCCCCGCCAGGCCAGAGAGCGGCAACCCACCGCCGGACGGCCGCCGTCGACCACAGCGTCGAGTTGGTCGCGCCAATAGCGGGCTTCTTCGCCGGGATAGACCTCTTCGATCGGCAGGCCGGTGATCTCGCGGCCATAGAGGCCGTAGAGGCCTGTGCCGGCCAGCCGCATCCTGTAGCGGCGCTGCTCGCCGCGAAGCTCGATCAGGCTGATGTGGGGCAGGTGGCGCTTGAAGTCGCCGGGGTCGATGTCAGCCCGGCCCGGCAGCCGCCCCCGCAGCAGGCCGCTCTGACGCAGGGCGGCCCAGTAGGCGAACAATTCCTCGTGGCTTCGGACCGCCGAGGGGGCGGCTCCGGTCGGGGCCAGCATGAAGGCGGAACTCCGCAAGTGCTTGAATCGGGGACGTTAACTATTCGTTAACCGTGAATCGCGGGCAAGCGATTCCGTGGTTCCTTCCCCAACTAAAAAATAGCCGAGTCGGTTCCGTGCCTTAGCGGAGCGGGCTCAGCCGAAATCGTGCTGGAGGGCCAGCATGGCCGCCTTGGCCGAGGGCGAGAAGTCGTCGACCGCCTCCTCGTCGCGCTCGCGGATGGCCCGCAGCAGGGCCGGGGTCAGGGCCGAGGACAGGGCCCAGTTCCAGTAGCGCAGCACCGTCTGGGCCCGGTCGACGGCCATCATGTCGTAGATGAGCAGAGTCTGCTCGAGGGCGGGGACCATCTGGCCGGTCGAGTCCGTCTCGGGGCGGCGCATCGCCTTCCACAGCGCCTTGACCGCCGACTTGGGCAGACCGGTCGCCTTGCACAGCACCGCCAGAGGCTCGCCGCAAGGATCGGTCAGGATCTTGGCGCCGGTCATGGGCTTGAGGCCCGACAGATAGGCGATCTCCGCGGCCAGCTCGCGGGTCAGGCCGCTCGCCGCCGCGGCCACCGCGTCCTCGAGCGACTCATAGGGGCTCTTGTCGATGGCCGCCCGGTTGCGCTGGCGGCGCTCGATGAACTGCAGCGCCTTGCGGGCGAGCGGGTCCTGCCATCCATCGGCGGCGGCCATGGCGAACACGTCGCTGGCCGCGTCCTGCAGCACTTCGCGGCCGACCGCGAAACGCGACAGGATCAGCTTTCTGTTGTCGGGCTCCGCCCACCAGAACATCACATAGGCCTGAGAGGGCCGCAGTTCGGGCCGGCGCAGCAGGGGCGCGATCAGGGCGGGATAGACGCGGGTGGCGGCGGCGATGGCCTCGATCGCCCCCTGTGAGAAGCGCGCGCCCTCGTTGCGCATCAGAATCTCGACCACCGGCGGCTCGCCGGCCTCGACCAGGACGTCGCAGACCACTTCGGAGACGTGGCGGCGCTGGGCGATCATCATCCGGTGGGTCGGCCCGGCGTGGCGGGCGCAGCCGATCAGGTCGCTGTCGGTCAGGGAGGTGCTCTCGGTCAGGATCGGCCGGGCCACCTCGGGGTGGTCGCGCAGCAGGAGCCGCAGAAGCGCGTTGGGGATTTCCGACAGGGGCGCCAGCCTTTGCGCTACCCGGACCCGCTCCTCCAGCCTGGCGGCGCGCAGCATTTCGACTAGCAAGTCCGCCGTCATCGCCCGCTCGAAGGAATTGACCCGGCTGGCGGGCAGGCAGACGACGTCGGCCAGCCGCCTGAACAGCGTCGACCGCGCCCTTGACGGGGGGCGGGCGTCCGGTTCGAGGGCGGGTATGGCTTCTGACAAAAAGGCGGACTCCGGGAGGGTCCATCTCTAGGCCGATGCGGTTAACCGGGCGTATCGGTGTTGACCGGCGGGGTCGCGCTTCCTAATTAGCGCGCGCCCCGATTTTTGCCCGCCGTCCGCCCAAGGAGCCTTCATGGCCGCCACCCTGCTGCCCGGAGCCACCGGCGTCCTCGTCCTCGCCGACGGGACGGTGCTGCAGGGCGTCGGCGTCGGCGCCGTGGGCGCGGCCGTCGGCGAGGTCTGCTTCAACACCGCCATGACCGGCTATCAGGAGATTCTCACCGATCCCTCCTACATGGCCCAGATCGTCACCTTCACCTTCCCACACATCGGCAACACCGGCACGACGCTGGAAGACACCGAGCAATTCGGCGAGGGCGCTGGCACGACCGCACGCGGCGCCGTGTTCCGCGACATCCCCACGCCCCAAGCCAACTGGCGGGCCGACAGCGACCTCGACGGCTGGATGAAACGGCGCGGCGTCGTGGGCCTAGCGGGCGTCGACACCCGCAGCCTGACCAAGCTGATCCGCGAGAAGGGCATGCCTCACGCGGTGATCGCCCACGCCCCGGACGGAAACTTCGACCTGGAGGCCCTGAAGGCCCAGGCGCGCGACTGGGCCGGACTTGAGGGCCTGGACCTCGCCAAGGAGGCCACCTGCCTCCAGCCGTTCACCTTCGACGAGGGCCTGTGGTCCTGGCCCGAGGGCTACGCCCAGCCGCGTCCCGAGCCCAAATATGAGGTCGTGGTCCTGGATTACGGGGTGAAGCGCAACATCCTGCGCGCCCTGACCTCGATCGGCGCCCGCGCCACCGTCCTGCCCGCCTCGACCACGGCGGAAGAAGTCCTGGCCCGCAAGCCCGACGGGGTGCTGCTGTCCAACGGACCGGGCGACCCGGCCGCGACCGGCGTCTATGCGGCGCCCCAGATCAAGACGCTGACCGAGAGCGGCACGCCCGTGTTCGGCATCTGCCTTGGCCACCAGATGCTGGCCCTGGCGCTCGGCGCGAACACACGCAAGATGGAGCAGGGCCACCACGGGGCGAACCACCCGGTGAAGGACCTGACCACCGGCAAGGTCGAGATCGTCTCGATGAACCACGGCTTCACCGTCGACCGCGACAGCCTGCCGGCCAATGTCACCGAGACCCATGTCTCTCTGTTCGACGGCACCAACGCCGGCATCGCCATGAAGGACCGTCCGGTGTTCAGCGTTCAGCACCACCCGGAAGCCTCGCCGGGGCCGACCGATTCCCTCTATCTGTTCGAGCGGTTCGCCGGGCTGATGGACCAGCGGAAATGACTCGGATCAGGGGCTTCGACGGCCTGCGCGCCCTCGCCCTGCTCCTGGTCTTCTTCCAGCACTACGCCAAGATCGGCCAGAAGTTCGAGACCGGCGGCTATGGCGTCTGGCTGTTCTTCGTCCTCTCGGGCTTCCTGATCGTCCGCATCCTGCATGGCGAACGCCAGCGGATTGAAGCCCACGCCGTGAGCGCCTGGAGCGCGCTCGGCGGGTTCTACTGGCGGCGCACGCTGCGGATCATGCCGATCTATTATCTGTCGATCGCGGTGATGGCGACGCTGGGCGCCTTCCATCTGGTCAAGGGCGCCCTGGCGGAGTCGACCCTCTGGCACCTCTTCTACGCGGGCAACATCTACTACGGCCATGTGCTCGAGCGCTGGACCGGGCCCATGTCCCACTTCTGGAGCCTGGCGGTGGAGGAGCAGTTCTACCTCCTGGCCGCCCCCGCGCTGCTGCTGCTTATCCCGGCCCGCAAGGCGAAGATGGCCTGCGCCGCCATGATCTATATCTCGATCGCCACGAGCTTCTGGCTGCGCACGTCGGACGCCTCGGAGTTCCTGCTCTACAATTCCTCGATCATCAATTTCGGCGCGATGGCGGCGGGCGGGCTGATGGGACTGTCGCTCAAGGGCGAGCCCGGCGCCGGGCGGAACGGCTGGTTCGGAGCGGGGCTGATCGCCGCCTATCTCGGCCTGATCGCGGCCATGTGGGCCTCGCCGGCGTTCGAACCGCAGACCGCCCTGCTGATCGCCGGGATCCCGCTGGTCGCCGCCAGCCTGCTCGCGGCCCTGCTGCTCCGGACCGCGTTCCTCAATCAGAAAAGCTGGCTGGTCTGGGCGCTGGAGGTCTGGCCGCTGCGGACGCTCGGCCGCATCTCCTACAGCTTCTATCTCTACCACAAGCTCCTGCCGAGCTGGATGGTCTACTGGTCGCTGAAGAGGCTCGGGATCGTCACCGAGGCCAGCTATTGGGTCGAGTTCTTCGCCGCCTTCGCGGTGACCCTGGTGCTGTCGACGATATCCTGGTGGGCCATCGAGCGGCCCCTGATGGCGTTCAAGGACCGCCCGCCGAAGTGGCCAGGACGGCTGCTGCAAGGCTTCGGCAAGCCTCAAGCGGCTTCCCTCTAGAGGACGCGCTAAGGATTGAACGCCCGCTCCCCGTGCTGGGCGAGGTCGAGGCCTTCCTCGATGGCGAGATCGTCGAGGCGCAGGCCGGTGGTCCGCTTGACCACGAACAGGATGGCCAGAGTGGCGATGGCCGACCAGGCGCAGACTGCGGCGACCCCGATCAGCTGGGCGACCAGCTGGGAGCCCATCGCCATGCCCTGGGCATAGCCCGCGCCGCCCAGCAGCGGCGATGCCAGCACGCCGACGAGGATCGAGCCGAGCATGCCCCCGACCCCGTGCACGGCGAAGACGTCGAGCGAATCGTCGATCTTGACCCGGTGGCGAACCATCTCGACCGCGCCGAAGCAGATCAGGCTGCCGAGCGCGCCAAGCAGCATCCCGCCGGCTGGGCCGATGAAGCCCGAGGCGGGGGTGACCGTGGCGAGCCCGCCGACGACGCCGGTGACGATGCCCACGAGGCTCGGACGGCCGAACTTTCGCCATTCCAGCGCCGCCCAGACCACGCCCGCGGCGGCGGCCGACATGTGGGTGGCCAGAAGGGCCGCCCCGGCGTTGGCGTCGGCGGCGAGCGCGCTGCCGGCGTTGAAGCCGTACCAGCCCACCCAGAGCATGCCGGCGCCCATCATGGTCATGCCGGGGTTGTGCGGGGGGTGCAGATTGCGCGGAAAGCCGTCGCGGTGGCCGAGCGCGTGGGCGATCAAGAGGGCCGAGACCCCGGCGGTGGCGTGGACCACCAGGCCGCCCGCGAAATCCATCACGTGCAGCTGGGCCAGCCAGCCGCCGCCCCAGACCCAGTGGGCGACCGGGGCGTAGACCACCAGCAGCCATAGGCCGGAAAAGAGCAGCACCGCGCCGAACCTGATCCGCTCGACATAGGCCCCGACGATCAGGGCCGGGGTGATGATGGCGAAGGTGGCCTGGAACATGGCGAACAGGTTCTCGGGGATCACCCCGACCAGGGCGCCGCGCGGCCCGGTCAGAAAGGCCTTGCCGAGGCCGCCGATCCAGGGCGAGCCGGCGTCGAAGGCGAGGCTGTAGCCCACCGCCAGCCAAAGCACCGAGGCCAGGCAGGCGATGGATACGCAGTGCATCATCACCGACAGCACGTTCTTCAACCGCACGAGCCCGCCGTAGAAGAGGGCGAGCCCCGGAAGGGTCATGAACAGGACCAGAGCCGTAGCGCTCAATATCCAGGCGGTCGCGGCGGGATCGGCGGCGGGAGCCGGGGTCTGGGCCAGGGCTGCGGCGGGCGCGGCGACGAGCCCAAGGGCAAGCGCGATCAAGGTCTTGGCGGTCTTCACGGTCGGGTCCCCTCCGGGCGCCCGATAAGCGACGCCTGATTTTTGCTCAAATTAGCGGGCCGGCGCCTGTTTCGCTAGCGGGCCATTTGTCCACTCGGCCTGACGGAAGTCGCGGCCCGGCCTGTCCTCTTGAGGGGACGCGACCGGAGGCTAGGTTCCGGCTTTGGCCGCAATGAGCGGGCGGGGAGCGAGGCTCCTCTCCAAGAGCGGGGTTGCCCCCCGGCTCCGACCTCCTTAAACGACCCGCTTAACCTGCAATTCGACCGACGCAGGGCGCCTCGCTTCAGAACGAGTCGCCCGCGCCCGCGCGCGAGACTGAACCCGATGCCCAAACGCACAGACCTGAAGTCCATCCTGATCATCGGCGCCGGCCCGATCGTCATCGGCCAGGCCTGCGAGTTCGACTATTCCGGGGTCCAGGCCTGTAAAGCCCTGCGCGCCGAGGGCTACCGGATCATCCTGGTCAATTCCAACCCGGCCACGATCATGACCGACCCGGACGTGGCCGACGCGACCTATATCGAGCCGATCACGCCCGAGATGGTCGAGAAGATCATCGAAAAGGAGCGTCCCGACGCTCTCCTGCCGACCATGGGCGGCCAGACCGCACTGAACTGCTCGCTGGCGCTGGAGAAGTCGGGCGTGCTGGCCAAATACGGCGTCGAAATGATCGGGGCTAAGGGCGACGTCATCGAGAAGGCTGAGGACCGGCAGAAATTCCGCGACGCCATGGATCACCTTGGCCTCGAAAGCCCCAAGAGCCACGCCGCCCACTCGATGGAAGAGGCGATGGACGGGCTCGACTTCGTAGGCCTGCCGGCCATCGTCCGGCCTAGCTTCACCCTGGCCGGGACCGGCGGCGGCATCGCCTACAATGTCGAGGAGTTCAAGGAGATCGTCGAACGGGGCCTGGACCTGTCGCCGACCACCGAGGTTCTGATCGAGGAGAGCGTCCTCGGCTGGAAGGAGTATGAAATGGAGGTCGTCCGCGACAAGGCGGACAACTGCATCATCGTCTGCTCGATCGAGAACATCGACCCGATGGGGGTCCACACCGGCGATTCGATCACCGTCGCCCCGGCCCTGACCCTGACCGACAAGGAGTACCAGTGGATGCGGGCCGCCTCGATCGCGGTGCTGCGCGAGATCGGGGTCGAGACCGGCGGCTCCAACGTCCAGTTCGCCGTGAATCCCAAAGACGGCCGCATGGTCGTGATCGAGATGAACCCGCGCGTGTCGCGCTCCTCGGCCCTGGCGTCCAAGGCCACCGGCTTCCCGATCGCCAAGGTCGCGGCCCGTCTGGCGGTCGGCTACACCCTGGACGAACTGACCAACGACATCACCGGCGCCACCCCGGCCGCTTTCGAGCCGACCATCGACTATGTGGTCACCAAGATTCCGCGCTTCGCCTTCGAGAAATACCCGGGCGCCGAGCCCTATCTGACCACCTCGATGAAGTCGGTGGGCGAGGTCATGGCCATCGGCCGCACCTTCGCCGAAAGCTGCCAGAAGGCCCTGCGCGGCCTGGAGACCGGCCTCACGGGCTTTGACGACATCCATATCGAGGGGATCGACGGCGACGACCCCAAGGCCGCCGTGGCGCGGGCGCTGGGCAATCCGACGCCCGACCGCATCCGGGTGATCGCCCAAGCCTTCCGACACGGGCTGACGGTCGATGAGATCAACGCCGCCTGTTCCTACGAGCCCTGGTTCCTGCGCCAGATCGAAACCATCGTCGCCGCCGAGGCGGAGATCATCGCCAAGGGCCTGCCCTGCAACGCGCAGGGCTTCCGCGCCCTCAAAGCGGCGGGCTTCTCCGACGCCCGCCTCGCCAAGCTGACCGGCAAGACCGAGATGGCGGTGCGCGCCGAGCGCCACGCCCTCAAGGTCCGGCCCGTGTTCAAGCGGATCGACACCTGCGCGGCCGAGTTCGCGGCCAAGACCCCCTACATGTATTCGACCTATGAGAGCGGCGCGCTCGGCCAGGTCCCCGAGTGCGAGAGCAAGCCCACGGCGGCCAAGAAGGCGGTCATCTTGGGCGGCGGTCCCAACCGGATCGGCCAGGGGATCGAGTTCGACTACTGCTGCTGCCACGCCGCCTTCGCCCTGGCCGAGGTCGGGATCGAATCGATCATGGTCAACTGCAACCCCGAGACCGTCTCGACCGACTACGACACCTCCGACCGGCTGTATTTTGAACCGCTGACCGCCGAGGACGTGCTGGAGCTCCTGACCGTCGAGCAATCGAACGGAACGCTTCTGGGCGTGATCGTCCAGTTCGGCGGCCAGACCCCGCTGAAGCTGGCGCAAGCCCTGGAAGACGCCGGCATACCCATTCTCGGCACCTCGCCCGACGCGATCGATCTGGCCGAAGACCGCGAGCGGTTCCAGCAGCTGCTGCACCAGCTGAAGATCGCCCAGCCGATCAACGCCCTGGCCCGCTCCCCCGAGGAGGCCAAGGCCGCCGCCCACAAGGTCGGCTACCCGATCGTCATCCGCCCCTCCTATGTGCTGGGCGGGCGCGGGATGGAGATCGTCCACGACGACGAGCAGCTCGATCGCTACATCTCGACCGCCGTGCAGGTCTCCGGGGACAGCCCGGTCCTGATCGACCAGTATCTGCGCCGCGCGACCGAGGTCGATGTAGACGCCCTGGCCGACGAGCACACCGTCTTCGTCGCCGGGGTGATGGAGCATATCGAGGAGGCCGGGGTGCACTCGGGCGACTCAGCCTGCTCGCTGCCGCCCTACAGCCTCAAGCCCGAGACCATCGCCGAGCTGACCCGCCAGACCGAGGCCATGGCCCGGGCGCTGAAGGTCAAGGGTCTGATGAATGTGCAGTTCGCCATCGAGGAGCCGCTCGGCCCCTCGCCGCGCATCTATGTCCTGGAGGTGAACCCGCGCGCCAGCCGCACCGTGCCCTTCGTGGCCAAGGCGATCGGCGAGCCCCTGGCCTCGATCGCCGCCAAGGTGATGGCGGGCACGCCGCTGGCCTCCTTCGGGCTGAAGACCCAGACCCTCGACCATATCGCGGTCAAGGAAGCGGTCTTCCCCTTCGCCCGTTTCGCCGGGGTCGACACGGTGCTGGGACCGGAAATGCGCTCGACCGGCGAGGTCATGGGCCTGGACTGGAAGCGTGAGGGCGAGAGCGACCTGACCGAGGCCTTCGCCCGCGCCTTCGCCAAGAGCCAGCTCGGCGGGGGTGTGGTGCTGCCGACCAAGGGCGGCCTGTTCGTCTCGGTCCGCGAGGCCGACAAGGCGCTGATCGTCGAGCCGGTCCGCAGGCTCGCGGCCCTGGGATTCCGCATCATCGCGACCAGCGGCACGGCCAAGGCCCTGGCCGAGGCCGGGATCAAGGCCGAGACGATCAAGAAGGTGCTGGAAGGCCGGCCGAACGTCGTCGACCTGATGAAGAACGGCGAGATCCAGCTGGTCTTCAACACCACCGAGGGCAAGCAGAGCCTGCAGGACAGCTTCTCGATCCGCCGCAGCGCCCTGATGATGAAGATCCCCTACTACACGACGGCGGCGGGCTCGCTGGCCTGCGCCCACGCCATCGGGGCGATCACCGAGGGGACGCTGGAAGTCCGGCCGCTGCAGAGCTACGCCTAAAGCGGGCGGCAGGCTCAGGGGGCGGCGAGGATGTTCTACGGCAGTTTCGGCCCCGACGATCAGGCGCTGCTGCGGAAGATGATGGAAGAGTTCCCCCGCATGTTCGGGCGGTGCTTCTTCGGCGACAACAACATCCTGGTCGGCAAAAATCTCTCCTTCTTCGACGAGCCGAGGTTCGCGGAGGCTCTGGCCCGGCAGGCGACCAACGACCAGGAGCAGTCGTTGGGCATGAGGCTGAACACCTTGGTCTGGGCTTTCGACAACGCCCTGCATCTGGAGGGCGACATCGTCGAATGCGGGGTCTGGCGCGGCTTTTCCTTCGGCTTCCTGACCGACTATTTCGACTTCGCCGCCGTCGATAAGAGGCTGTGGCGCTACGACACCTTCGAGGGCATTCCGCCCGAGTACGACAGCGAGGGTCACGACACGCCCGAGCTTCGCGAAGAGGGGCTCTATGAGCGCGTCGTCGAGCGCTTCAAGGCCTTTCCCAACGTCAGGCCGGTGCGCGGCCTCTTGCCGGCCAGCCTTGAAGGGCAGAGCCCGGACAAGATCGCCTTGCTGCATCTGGATCTGAATTCCTCCCGGGGCGAGATAGAGACCCTGGAGGTTCTGTTCGACCGAGTGGTCCCCGGCGGCATGATTGTGTTCGACGACTACGGCTGGGCCATGTACAGCGCCCAGCACCATGCGGAGAAGGCCTGGGCGGCCCAGCGGGGCTACCGCATCCTTGAAATGCCGAGCGGCCAGGGCCTGCTGATCAAGCGCTGAGCCCGCCCCCGGGGCCCGGCTTGCAGATTCCGGCGCCGGGGCCTATTCTTTTTGCCCCCGGTCGTCTACGCCCTCGACCGGTAAAATAGCGACCTCCCAACTTTGCCCAGGGCTGTAGCGACCCAAATCTGTGATTGAAAAAGTCCCGATGACCGGCGAGGGCTATCGTTCCCTCGACGAGGAGTTGAAGCGTTTGAAAACCCTCGAGAGGCCGGCGGTTATCGCCGCCATCTCGGAGGCGCGCGCCCACGGCGACCTTTCGGAAAACGCCGAATACCACGCCGCCAAGGAGCGGCAGGGCTGGATCGAAGGCCGTATCGCCGAGATCGAGGACAAGATCTCGCGCGCCCAGATCATCGACGTGTCGAAACTCTCCGGCTCGCAGGTTAAGTTCGGCGCCACCGTCACCGTGGTCGACGAGGACACCGAGGACG
>CANJKM010000023.1 GCA_947474805.1 Caulobacterales bacterium
CACGCCTGACGGGAAACCCGTCCCGGGCAACCCCTTCATCGGCAAGGCCGGCGCCAAGCCTGAGATCTGGAGCATCGGTCATCGCAACCCGACCGGCCTGGCGATCGACGCCAAGGGCCAGCTTTGGGAGGTCGAGATGGGGCCGCGCGGCGGCGATGAGCTCAACAAGATCGAGGCTGGAAAGAACTACGGCTGGCCGGTGATCGCCCATGGCCTGGACGACGACCTGAAGCCCGTCGGCGACGGCTCGACGGCGAAGGACGGCATGGAGCAGCCCCGCTATTACTGGGACCCGGTGATCGCGCCCTCCGGCTTCGCCTTCTACAACGGCAATCTGTTCCCCAAGTGGAAGGGGAGCTTCCTCGTCGGGGCCCTGCGCGGCGAGCGGCTGGTCCGCCTGACCGTGAAGGACGACAAGGTCGTTTCCGAAGAGCCGCTCCTGACCGAATTGAGAGCCCGCATCCGTGACGTGCGTGTCGGGCCCGACGGAGCGATCTACGTTCTGACCGACGACGACACCAACCTGCTCAAGGTCACGCCGAAATAGCCGCCCGCCTGGACGCCAGCCAAGGAGCCCTGTCTTGAGGGTGCAAGAGCATGCCGCAGCGCTCCTGATCGCCTTGAGTCTGGCGACGCCACTCGTTGCGTCCGCCCAGGCGCTGCCTGCGGATCGCACCCCCGTCTCGCCAGATTTTTCGCCCCGCGACTTTTCGGGAGTCTGGACGCTGCGCAACTACCAAAGCAGTCGCCTGCCTACCCGTGCGCGGATTCCTGTCACGACTGAGGGCGAAGCCCCGCCGATGCTCCCGTGGACGCGCGAGGTCTACGAAAAGCGCATTGCCGCCGAGCTCGCCGGCCAGCCTCTGGCGAACAACAAATCGCAATGCCTGCCGAGCGGCGTGCCGCTGATGATGATTTCCGCAAGCTATCCGATCCAGTTCCTGCAAACTCCGGGACAGCTCACCCTGGTGTTCGAAGAAGACACGCAGACAAGGTTCATCTACCTCGACAGGCCCCATGGAACGGACTTGGAGCCCAGCTACAAAGGAGAGTCCGTCGGCCATTGGGAGGGGAACACGCTGGTGGTCGACACCATCGGCTTCAACGACAAAACGGCGATCGACCAGATCGGCATGCCGCACACCACGCGGCTGCACGTAACCGAGCGTTTTCGGCGGCTTGACCCCAACACCCTGGAGAATCTCATCACGATCGAGGATCCCGGCGCCTTCACCAAACCGTGGAGCCTGTTGCGCACCTACGGGCTAAACCCCGGGGAGCGGATTATGGAATACGCCTGCAACGAGAACAATCGGAACCCCGTCGTCAACGGCGTGCAGACCCTTACGCACGCTGCGGGGGTTCGTTAGGCGGGCGCGCCTGGGATCGCGGCTTCCCGCTCGATCGACCGGTCGCGGGCCCTCGCCAATCGGGCCACGCCTTCCTTAAGCACGGCGTCGGACTTGGAAAAGCACAGGCGCAGAAGACTGGTCACCGGCTCGGCCTCGTAGAATGCCGAGACCGGAATTGCGGCCACCCCCGCCTCTTTCACCGCGCGCAAACAGAAGGCCCGGTCGGGCTCCGCGACGCCCGAGGCCGGCAGGTCGATGGTGAGAAAATAAGTCGCTTGGCTCGCGAGCACCGAAAACCCTTCGCGCCTCAGCCGCTCGGCCAGGAAATCACGAGAGGCTTCCAGACCCCGTGGCATGGCCTCGAACCAGTCGCCGGGATTTCGCAGCCCCCAGGCCACGGCGGTCTGCAGGTTCGGCGGGGTGGTGAAGGTCAGGAACTGGTGGGTCCGGGCCAGGGCGTGGGTGAGCGCCGGGGCGGCGCAGAGGTAGCCGACCTTCCAGCCGGTGAGCCCGAACATCTTGCCCGCCGAGCCGATCTTCACGGTGCGGTCGCGCATGCCCGGATAGGCGATCAGCGGCCGATGCCGGGCGCCCGAAAACACCACCTGCTCCCAGACTTCGTCACAGACCGCCACCACATCGTGAGCCACGCAGAACTCGGCCAGCAGGGCCAAGTCCTCGTCGGGAAGCACCACCCCGGCGGGGTTGATCGGATTGTTCAGCACCACCATCCGGGTTCGCGGCGTGAAGGCGGCGGCCAGGATCTCGCGCGTGAAGCGCCAGTGCGGCGGAGGCAGGCTGACCAGCCTGGGCACGCCGCCCGCCCGGCGGATCAGCGGCGGATAGGCGTCGTAGAAGGGCTGGAAGACGATCACCTCGTCGCCCGGTTCGATCAGGCCAAGGAAGCTGGCGGCCAGGCCCTCGGTGGCGCCGGAGGTGACGGTGACCTCCGTCTCCCAGTCGAGATCGAGGCCCTGGGTGCGGCCGTAGTGTTCGGCCACGGCCTGGCGCAGGTCGGGCAGGCCGGCCATGGGCGGATACTGGTTGTAGCCCGACAGGACCGCCTCCGCCGCCTTGGCGCGCACGGCTTCCGGGCCCGGATCGTCAGGAAAACCCTGCCCCAGATTCACCGCCCCAGCGGCGCGGGCGAGGCCGGAAACCTCCTCGAAGATGGTAGTGGGCAGTTTCGCGAAAATCGGATTGGCCATCGTTCGGACTTTGGCTTCAGATTTGATCGAAGGGAAAGCCCCCAGCGCCCTGGTCCGCGGCGCCTTCAAACAGCTCAACTTGGGCTGGATCAAAGACTCCCGCGCTATACGGCGGAATATAGTCCTCGGCGTCTTTTTGAGGCGCAGCGTGTGTGCACGCCGTGACGCCGATGGGGATAAAAGATGAAGACTGCTCACATCGCCGCTCTCAGCCTGCTGGCCGCTGCCCTTCCCGCCCTGGCGCAGGCCCAGACCACAGCACCCTTCGCAAAAGGCGAGCTGATCGTGACCGGCCGGGTCACCAGCGTCAGCTCCTCGGCCAACGACCCGATCACCACAGCCGCCGGCGCCGCGAGCGGCCTGCACGTCGACGTTGGCAGCGACGTGATGCCGACGCTCGGCTTCACCTATTTCCTGACCGATCATCTGGCCATCGAGGGCATCCTGGGCGCGACCCAGCACCAGATCCGGGCGCAGGGCGGAACCACCGACATCGCCGTCCATAAGACCTGGGTTCTGCCGCCCGTGGTGACCCTGCAGTACAGGCCCGCGCCCGTCGGCGGGATCAGCCCCTATGTCGGCGCCGGCGTGAACGCGATGCTGTTCTTCAGCGGTAAGGATCAGAACGGCTTCAAGGTCGACCTGAAGGACAATCTCGGCCTGGCCCTGCAGGCCGGCGTGGACGTTCCGCTCCAGGGCGCCTGGACCCTCAACGCCGATGTGAAGAAGGTCTTCTTCAAGACCGACGCCGTCATCAACGGCGGCGCGCTGAAGAGCAATGTCCAGCTCGACCCCTGGGTCATCTCGGTCGGCTTCGGCCGTCGGTTCTAGGCGTCGACTAGGGCGTGGGCGGGTCTGGCGATCCGCCCCGCGCCTGAACTCAGACCGGGTCGTCGGGGCCCGCGTCCAGATGATCCAGCAGGATGCGCTCGGCGTCGCCCATGGGATCGTCGTACTGGCCCGCCTTGAAGGTCCAAAAGAAGGCGACGAGGCCGAGCCCTGCCAGCAGCATGGAGAGCGGCGCCAGGATGAGGAGGATGGTCACGCCGGCCTCCCCTTCCCGCGCGCGAGCCGCAGGGCGTTCAGCGTCACCGCCAGCGAGGAGCCGGACATGGCGATGGCGGCGACCAGAGGCGTCACCAGTCCGAACATGGCGGCCGGCGCGGCGACAAGATTGTAGAGCGCGGAGAAGGCGAAATTCTCCTGGACCCGGCGTCGGGCCTTGCGCGCCAGTGCGATCGCCTCGGGGATCACCGCCAGCTGCTCGCCGAGGAAAACCAGGTCCGCAGCGTTCAGGCTGATGTCGGAAGCCGATCCGGGCGCGAAGGAGACGTGCGCCGCCGACAGCGCCGCGGCGTCGTTCAGGCCATCGCCGACCATCAGCGTGCACCGCCCGCGATCAGCGAGCGCTTTCAGCGCCGCGACCTTGCCTTGTGGCGTCAGGCCCGCGCGCCAGTGCGCCACGCCGGCGCCCTCCGCCGCGCGGGCTACCGCGCCCGTCGTGTCTCCCGAGAGAATCTCGACCTCGATCCCCATCGCTTCCAGCGCGGCGATCGTCGCGCGCGCATCCGGACGCAGGGTATCCTCGAACCGGAACCGGACCGGCGCCTCGCCCTCGACCGCGAACCACAGCTCGGTCTCGGCGGCGGCGCCCTCGATCCCGACAAAAGCGGCGCGGCCGAGCCGGGCCTTGCGGCCGTCGATCTCGCCCTCGACGCCCTGGCCAGCGACTTCGCGGGCTGCGACGGCGGGGCCTAAGCCCACGGCCTGCGCCAGGGAGCGGCTGAGCGGATGGCGAGACGCGCGGGCGAGCGGCGCGGCGCGGGCGGCCTGCGCCAGATCCCCGTCGATCATACGCACAGCCCCTTCGGTCAGGACGCCGGTCTTGTCGAACACCACGTGATCGACTTCGGCGAGACGCTCCAGCGCGGCGCCCGACTTCACCAGGACGCCCCGGCGAAACAGGCGGCCGCAGGCGGTGATCTGCACCGCCGGAACCGCCAGCCCCAGAGCGCAGGGGCAGGTGACGATCAACACCGCGGCGGCGCGCAGCAGCGCTTCGCGCACGCCCAGTCCCATGACCATCCAGCCGATGAAGGTCATGGCGGCGGCGGAATGCACCAACGGGATGTAGAGGGCGGCGGCCTTGTCGGCGAGGCGGACATAGCGGCTCTTGGACTGGGCCCCGGCCTCGATCAGGCGGCCGATCTCGGCCACGGTCGAGTCCTCGGCGGCGGCCTCGGCGCGCATCACCAGCCGGGCGTCGAGGTTCAGTGCGCCGGCGGGCAGGAAGGCGCCGGCGGCGACCGACTGGGGCAGGGTCTCGCCCGTGACCAGCGCCATATCGACATCGGAGACCCCCTCCTCCACCCGGGCGTCGACCGGGATCCTCTGGCCCGGCGCCACGGCGATCCGGTCGCCGGGTCTGATCTCGACCAGGGGCGTTGCGGCCTCGGCGCCGTCAGCCCCCAGCCGCATGGCGATTGGGGCCTGCATCATCGCCAGATCGCGGGCGGCAGTTTGGGCTTTGGCGCGCAGGCGGTGGTCGAGATAACGGCCGATCAGCAGCAGGAAGACCAGGCTGATCGCGGCGTCGAAATAGGCGTGCGGGCCGCCCCGCGCCGTTTCGTAGAAGCTGACGCCCAGGGTCAGGAGCACGCCGATGCTGATCGGCACGTCCATGTTGGCCCGCCCGCGCCGAAGCGAGGCGACCGCCGAGCGGAAGAAGACCTGGCCGGCGAACAGGGTGCAGGGCGCCGCCACGGCCGCGCTCAGCCAGTACATCAGGGTCCGCGTGCCGTCGCCGAGCTCCTGGCCGAACAGACCCGCCCAGACGGGCACGGTGAACATCATGGCGTTGCCGGTGCCGAAGCCCGCCACGCCGAGCGCGATCGCCAGGCGGCGGCCGTCGGCGTCCTGAGCGGCCTGGGCTGTGTCGGGGCTGAAGGGGGCGGCTTCGTAGCCGAGAGACTCCAGCTTTTCGACCACGGCGCCGGGCGCCGCCGTTCCTAGGCCCCAGAGCACGTTCAGCCGCCCGCTGGTCAGGTTCAGCCGCGCAGCCTCCACGCCGGGCAGTCCAGCGACATTGCGTTCGATCTTGGAGATACAGCCGGCGCAGCGCGCGCCCTTGACCAACAGATCGAGGCTGGGGCGTCCGTCGGGCGCCTTGCGCAGAAAGGCGGAAAGGTCCGCCGTGGCCGCCGTCATCACCAGGCCAGCCGGGTCTGGGCTTCGAAGGGCGCGGCGCCCTTGGCCTCGTTGCGTATCGTCAGGTCCCAGACGCCGGGAGCGTCAGGGCCGGAACCCTCGTAGCGGCCGGGGCGAGTCTCCACGAAGACCACGCGCCTGTGGCCGACTTCGGTCGCCGGTCGCTCCAGTTCGCCGGCGAGCTTGAGCCGCGCGACCGGCGCGTCGGCGGGATCGGATACCGCGACCACCAGCCGGCGGCTGCCAACCGGACCGAGTTCGGTAGTCACCCTGGCGCGCCAGCCGAGGGAGCGTTCGCGTTCCCGGCGTGCGATATCGACGTTGAAAGCCAGACCATCTTCATACGGCTTTTCCACGACTTGTCCGGGGTCCGTACGGTAGGCCAGGACGGCGAAGCTGACGTCGATCGCGACCACCACGGCGAAGAAGCCGACCACGATCGCGAGCACATGGCCGCCGCGCAGGACGAAGGCGGGGGAGGCATGGCTCATGGCGCGGGCTCCGGGGCGGCGAAGACGGTGGCGACCGAATGCTTCACCCCATCCGTTTCAATGACGAAGGCAGTGGGCGTCAAGCCGGCGCGGCCCGACTTCGGCGGCGCATACACCTGCACGCGAATGGCGCGCGTCTGGTCCGGCTCGACAACCACGTTCGCGACAGGGGCCGGAGTCGCGCCCGGCGTCTGCACCAGCGCGCCCCCTATGCCGCTGTAGCTCAGCCGGTAGGCGCGGGTCTCAAAGGTCCGGTTGTCGATCCGGAGTGTATAGCCGTCCCGCACGCCGCCATCATGGAGCCGCACATAGACGGGGTTGCGGTCGCGGGCGACGTGCAGGTCCATGTCCGGGCGGCTGGAGAGGCCGAGCGTCATCAGACCGGCGGTCACAGCCAGGGCCGCGCCATAAAAGAGGGTCCTCGGCCGCACCAGGCGGTAGCTGGGTTTGACGCCAGCCTCGCGCGCGGCGATGGCGGCGTCGGTGTCATAGGCGATCAGTCCGGTCGGACGCCCGACCTTCACCATGATCTCGTCACAGGCGTCGATGCAGAGGGCGCAGTTGATACAGCCGATCTGGGCCCCCTCGCGGATATCGACTCCCATCGGACAGGCGACGACGCATTGGGTGCAGTCGATGCAGTCGCCTCGTCCGTCCCAGGTCGCCTCCTTCTTGTGCGAGCCGCGCGGCTCGCCCCGGTCGCGGCGGTAAGTGACCTGCATGGAATCGCTATCCACCATGGCCGCCTGGATTCTCGGCCAGGGGCACATGTAGATGCAGACCTGCTCGCGCATCTGGCCGGCCAGCAGGTAAGTGCAGATCGTTAGGACCGCGAAGGAGACATAGGCGCTCCACGGCGCCAAGCCTTTCCAAAAGGACGCCCACAGCGTCGGAGCGTCGTGGAAGTAGAAGATCCAGGCCCCGCCCGTCGCCGCGGCCACCAGCAACCAGGCGACGTGCTTGCCGGCCTTGCGCCAGAGCTTGTTCAGGCTCCAGGGCTCGGCGTCGAGCCGCATGCGGGCGTTCCGGTCGCCCTCGAACAGGCGCTCGACATAGATGAAGATATCCGTCCAGACCGTCTGGGGACAGGCATAGCCGCACCACAGCCGCCCGAACAAGGCGTTCGACAAGAAGAGGCCGAGCGCCGCCATCACCAGCAGACCGGTGACGAAAGGGAACTCCTGCGGCCACAGATGCAGGAAGAAGAAGTAGAAGCGTCCCCCGTCGAAATCGACCAGGACCGCCTGGTCAGGGGCGGCGCCAGGACGATCCCAGCGCAGCCAGGGCACGCCGTAATAGATGGCGAGCATGACCGCCATCATCGCCCATTTCAGAAGCCGGAATCGGCCATGGACCAGCTTGGGGTAGATCGGCTCCCGAGGCGCGTACAGCCGCATGGGCGGCGCGGCCGCCCGACCGACCGATGGCGCACCGTCAGACATGGCCTAGCGGCCTCCGGCGTTGACGTGAACATAGACCGCCAGGGCCTTGATCGTCTCTTCGGAGAACCGGCCTTGCCAAGCCGGCATCACCCCGCCCTGGCCGTTCCAGATCTGCTGCTGGATCGCCGATGGACTGGAGCCATAGAGCCAGTCCTGGTCGGTCAGGTCAGGCGCGCCCATCGCCTGGACTCCCTTGCCCGCCGGCCCGTGACAGACGACGCACTGCTGTGCGTAGATCGGCGCCGCGCGTCGGACCGCGGCCCTGTCGGCCGGGCGCCGGGATAGCGCCGTAACATAGGCGGTGAGATCGTTGATCTCTCCAGATTTGAGCACGCCGTCGCGGCCGAAGGCCGGCATCATCGAGACTCGCGCATCGGGCCGGCCCGAGCGGACTCCATGCTGGATGGTGCGGTGGATGTCTTCCAGACCGCCGCCCCACAGCCAGACGTCGTCGCGCAGGTTCGGATAGCCGGCCGCCCCTGCCCCGCCCGCGCCATGGCAGGTGGCGCAGTTGTCGCCAAACGCGGCCTGACCAGCGGCCATGGCGTAGCTCTGCAGTTCCGGATCAGCCTCGATCGCCTTCAGATCGGCGGTGAGCAGCTTCTTCCCCAGCAAGCCGCGCTGAACTGAGAGGTCGTCCAGCGCCTTGACCACTTCGGCGCGGTCGGAGCGATGCAGGAGACCGTGGGTGTAGCCCTTCAGGCCCGGCCAGGCGGGCATGGCGATCCAGTAGCCGATGGAGAAGAGAATGGTGATGTACCAGACGATCAGCCACCAGCGAGGGAGGGGTGTGTCGAGTTCCCGGATGCCGTCCCACTCGTGGCCGGTCGTTTCTACGGGCGCCGCAGGCGGCTTCGGGCGCTTAGAGGCGCTCATGGTCGTCGTCCTGTTCAAGGGGGAGGCGCGCGGCGCGGTTGAACTTGGCGGCGTTGCGCGGCCACAGGGCGTAGGCGAGGATGCCCAGGAAAATCAGGCCAAAGTAGATCGGCCCGGCCTGCTGAACGAACCGCGCGACGGTTTCGTAAGTCAGGTTGCTCATCGGCGGTTCTCCCCCGTCTCGGCCTTGTAGGTGGAGAAATCCACCAGACCGCCGAGCATCTGAAGATAGGCCACCAGGGCGTCCATCTCGGTGACCCGGCTGGGGTCGCCGTCGAAGTCGCGTTGGGCGACCTTTGCCCCATAGCGCCGCTTGAGCGCCGTGCCGCCCGAAGAGACAGGATCGGCCTGGGCCGCCAGATCGGCGTTGGCGTTGTCGATCATCGCCTGGGTGTAGGGGGTGCCCAGTCGAGTTAGCGCCTTGATCTTGTCCATGGCGTCATCGGTCCGCAGCTCCTTGTCCGCCAGGAAGGCGTAGGGCGGCATCACCGACTCCGGCACCAGCGAACGAGGAGCCTTCAGGTGCGCCACCTGCCAGGCGTCGGAGTATTTCTCGCCCACTCGGGCGAGATCCGGGCCGGTCCGCTTTGAGCCCCATTGGAAGGGGTGGTCGTACATGCTCTCGGCCGCCAGGCTGTAGTGGCCGTAGCGTTCGACCTCGTCGCGTAGCGGGCGGATCATTTGCGAGTGGCAGACATAGCAGCCCTCACGGACATAGATGTCCCGTCCGGCCTGCTCCAGCGGCGTATAGGGACGGATCCCCTTCACCTCCTCGATGGTGCTCTCAAGGTAGAAGAGCGGTGCGATCTCGACCATGCCGCCGATCGAAACCACGATCAGGATGCCGATGACGAGGAGCAGCGAATGCCGCTCGAACTTGGCGTGATTTTTCCACATGTCGGCGGCTCCTATTCCGCCGCCGCGAGAGCGGTCGCGGGCGCGATTTCAGGAAGGCTGGGCTCGTTGGCGCGCACGTCGCCGCGTGCTGTCCGCCAAAGGTTGTAAGCCATGATCAGAGCGCCGGAGAGGTAGAAGACCCCGCCCAGCGTCCGTATGGCGTAGAGCATATGCTTGGCCGAGACGCTCTCAACGAAGGTGTGGGCGAGGAAGCCTTCCTTGGTGTACTCGCGCCACATCAGGCCCTCCATGATCCCGGAGACCCACATCGCGCAGATGTAGAGTAGCAGGCCAAGGGTCGCGATCCAGAAGTGCCATTCCACGAGGGCGTTGGAGTAGAGGCGCGTGCGCTTCCACAGCCAGGGGGTCAAACAGTAGAGCGCGCCGAAGGAGACGAACCCGACCCAGCCCAGCGCGCCGGAATGGACGTGACCGATGCCCCAGTCGGTGTAGTGAGACAGGCCGTTCACCGTGCGGATCGACATAAGCGGACCTTCGAAGGTCGACATGCCGTAGAAGGCGATGGAGACCACCAGCATCCGCAGCACCGGGTCGGTGCGCAGCTTGTCCCACGCCCCCGAAATGGTCATGAGGCCATTGATCATCCCACCCCAGGACGGCATCCAAAGCATGACCGAGAAGGTCATCCCGAGCGTCTGGGTCCACTGCGGCAAGGCCGTGTAGTGCAGATGGTGAGGGCCGGCCCAGATGTAGATGAAGATCAGCGACCAGAAGTGGACGATCGACAGGCGGTAGGAATAGACCGGCTTCTCAGCCCGCTTGGGCACGAAGTAGTACATGATCGCCAGAAAGCCGGTCGTCAGGAAGAAGCCGACGGCGTTGTGAGCGTACCACCATTGGGTCAGGGCGTCCTGGACGCCGGTGAACAGAGAATAGCTCTTGGTGCTCAACAGGTTGATCGGCAGCGACAGGTTGTTGACGATGTGCAGCATCGCGATCGTCACGATGAAGGACAGGTAGAACCAATTGGCGACATAGATGTGCGGTTCGCGGCGCTTCCAGATCGTGCCCAGAAAGACCAGCAGATAGGCGACCCAGACGATGGTCAGCCAGATATCAACATACCACTCCGGCTCGGCGTACTCGCGTGATTCCGTGATGCCGGTGACGTAGCCGGTCGCCGCCAGCACGATGAAAAGCTGATAGCCCCAGAAGACGAACCAGGGGGCGATTCCGCCCGCCAGCCGCGCCTTGCAGGTCCTCTGCACAACATAGAAGGAGGTGGTGATCAGGACGTTGCCGCCGAAGGCGAAGATCACACCTGAGGTGTGGACCGGCCTCAGCCGCCCGAAGTTTAGCCAGCCGTAGTCGGGGAAATAGAACAGGTTCGGCCAGGTCAGCTGGGCGGCGATGACCACCCCGACGAGCAGGCCCACCACAGCCCAGAACATGGAGGCGATTACTCCCGCGCGGATGACGCCGTCCTCGTAGCGGGAAGAGTCGAACTTCACCCTGCCGCCGCCCAGACCCAGCACCAGCACTCCCAAGGCCGCCGCGAAGGCGAGCATGAAGATATAGCCGTGGAACTGAAACAGCGGGTCGGCGCTGCGCGCCGTCGCCAGGACCGCTCCGATCAGACCCGCCAGCAACAGGCCGATCGTGACGAGGATGTCGGGCCTCGGACCACTGGTCTGGGTCTCGGTTGCCGCCATTGGAATCTCCAAAATTCAAGCCCGTGCCGCCAGGAGCGACATTGCTGCTATGCACAATCGCGCTTCGCCTCCCCCCGCCTTGCGCGAGATCAAGGGGCAGTTGGATGAGGCGCCCTAGGTTGAAAAAAGACCAGGGAGTTAAGCAGTAAGCCAAGATGCCGCGATTGAAATCATTGTTGGTCGACACCCTGCGCACCGTGGCCGCCGATCCGATCATTGCCGGTCCGATCGCGGGCCTCGCCATGGCGGGTCATCTCTATTGTCGGGCTGAGGCCGCGGCCGGCGCCTGGATTTGTTCGGCTGGTCCGAAAGCGCCGTTCGGCCTCCTGTGCCTGGCGACCGGAGCCCTGGCGGTCGCGGCGATCGTCGTCGCCCTGAACGCCCTCAAGACCAGCCTGAAGCCCCGCATCGGCCATGCCGGCTGACGACGCCACGGTCGGGCGCTGCGTCGGGCGCGCCGAAGCGCTGAAGCAGCTAATCAGCTTGGACGAGCGCGCGCCGCGCTACACCAGCTACCCGACCGCCCTCGACTTCTCCGACGCGGTTGGCGAGCCTGAATACCGTCAGTGGCTGCAGACGCTGCCGACCGATGAGCCGGTTTCGCTCTACGCTCACGTGCCCTTCTGCCAGACCCTGTGCTGGTACTGCGGCTGCAACACCCGCGCGGTGCGCAACCCCGAGATCATCTCCAAATACGTCTCCCTGCTCGTGCGCGAGATCGAGATGGTCGGGCGAAGCCTGCCAGGCCGCCTGTCCTCAGGCGCGCTCCATCTGGGCGGCGGCACCCCCAACATGCTGGGCGAGGCCGATCTCGACGTCCTCTTCTCCGCCCTGCGTCGAACCTTCGCGATCCATGACGGCGCCGATATCTCGGTCGAGATCGATCCCGCCGTCCTGACCGAGGACTGGGTCCGGGCCGCCGCCCGTCATGGGCTGAGCCGGGCCAGCCTGGGGGTTCAGGACCTTTCCCCAGCGGTGCAGGCCGCCGTGAACCGGATCGAGCCCTTTGAAGTGATCCAACGGGCCGCCGGCTGGCTGCGCCGCGCGGGGGTCCGGTCGCTGAATTTCGACCTGATGTACGGCCTGCCGCTGCAGGGCGTGGCCGAGGTCCAGGCCACTCTCGATCAAATTCTGACCCTGCGGCCCGAGCGGCTCGCCCTCTTCGGTTACGCGCATGTCCCATGGGCCCGCGCCCACCAACGGCTGATCGACGAAACCCAGCTCGCGGGCGCCGAGGACCGGCTGGAGCAGAGCGAAGCCGCCGCCGAACGCCTGAAGGCGGAGGGCTATGTGCGGATCGGTCTCGACCACTACGCCGTGCCGGAAGACACCCTGGCCGTTGCGCTGGCCGAACATAGGCTGCACCGGAACTTCCAAGGCTACACGACCGATCCGCATACCACCCTGCTGGCTTTCGGAGTCTCGGCCATCGGCCGCTTGCCTCAGGGTTATGTCCAGAATTTCGTCGCCGAGACTGAATGGCGCGCCGCCGTCGCGGCGGACCGCCTGCCGGTCCGCAAGGGCTTGGCGCTGACCGACGAGGACCGGCTGCGCGCCGAGGTCATCGAGACCCTGATGTGCGATCTGGCCGTCGACGCCGGCGTCATCTGCCGGCGACGCGGTCGTCCCGAGGATCACCTCGACAGCGCCCTCGCCACTCTCGCGCCCTTGGTCGATGCGGGGGTCGCCAGGGTGCGGGACCGCCGTGTCGAGATCACGCCCGTTGGACGACCGTTCCTGCGCACCGTCGCCAAGGCGTTTGACGCGCGGTCCCAGCCGGGAGGCGGCTTCTCCAAGGCCATATGAGGGCCGCTTCGCCGATCGCCCGACGGCGCCTGACCGGGATCGCGGATCCGCTTCATTCAAGCTTGATAGCGCTCAAGGCGCGCGCCGATCTGATCTATAGACAGGAAGGCGCATAGGGAGATGAGTCATGGCCTTCAAGGATCTGCTGCTCTACCTCCCGACCTATCCGGATGCGGCGGCGCCGGAAGCCGCTGATCGGGCCCTCGCCCTTTGCGCGGGGCTTGGCGCCGCGATCACCGCCGTCGCCTTTGAGGTCCGGTTCACGCTGTCGCACAACCGGCTCGCCGACGCCCTCCTGCACATCGACGACCTCGCCGCCGCCGAGGAGAAACGAACGGCCGAAGTCGCGGCCGAGCTGCTCGCCCGGTTCGAGCGCGGCGCCCGCGACGCCGGCCTGCCGGCCTCCATCGTCACCCTCAAGTCCGAGACCTATGAAATCCCGGGTAAGCTGGCCGCCCTGGCCCGCACCCGCGATCTCTGCGTCATCCCCTACGGCAAGGACACCCTCGGCCAGCGCATCGCCGCCGAAGCGGTGATCTTCGGTTCTGGCCGGCCAGCCCTGGTCATTCCCGCCCAGTCCGGCGCGGATGAAAGCTCGTCCCTTGGCTCCGTCCTGATCGCCTGGGACGGGAGCCGCGCCGCCGCGCGCGCCGTCGCCGACGCCATGCCGCTGCTCACCGCCGCTTCGGCGGTGCGGGTGCTGACAATCGTCGATGAGAAGAAGACCGCCGGCCGGGGCGCCGCCGCGGAACTCGTCCGTCACTTGGCGGCCCACGGCGTCGCGGCGACCGTCGATGAGGCGGAGGGATCGTCCACGACCGGCATCGTCCTCGAGCGGATCAAATCGTCTAAGGTTGACCTGCTGGTCATGGGTGCCTTCGGCCGCTCGGGCATTCGGGAGTTCGTGCTCGGCGGGGTGACCGACGACCTGCTCGAACGTCCGCCTGTCCCCATCCTGCTCTCTCACTAACCCGACCCCGGACGGCGGGGCGGCCCGTCGGTTGGAACACGCCTATTCATGGCGGAGCGCCTCGATCGGGTTGAGGCGCGCGGCCCGGCGCGCCGGGAAGTAGCCGAAGAAGATCCCTATGGTCGCCGCCGTCATCACGGCGAGGCAATTGACACCAAGATCAAACACATAGGGGACTTTCATCACGCCGGTGAGGATCATCGATGCGACGGCGCCGAGGGCGACGCCAAGTAGCCCGCCCATGGCGGAAAGCGTCATGGCCTCGACCAGGAACTGCAGCAGGACGTCCCGCTCGAGCGCTCCGATCGCGAGGCGGATACCGATCTCCCGCGTGCGCTCGGTGACCGAGACCAGCATGATGTTCATGATGCCGATGCCGCCGACGAGGAGGCTGACGGCGGCGACGGCCGCCAGCAGCATGGTCATCACCCGCGTCGTCCCGGAGATCGCCTCGGCGATCTGGCGCATGTCGAGAATGTTGAAGTTGTCGTCCTCGTTGTAGGCGATGTGACGCCGCTCCCGCAGCAGTCGCGTCAAGGCCTCCTTGGCTTGATCGGTGCCCGCCGCGTCGCCGACAGCGATGACGATCTGGCCTATGTCGAGCGAGCCGCTGATCCGTCGCTGCAATGTCCGCAGGGGCATGATGACGATGTCGTCCTGGTCCTGCCCCATGGCCGCCTCCTTGCTGGGGGCGAGAAGGCCAATGACCAGACAGCCGAATGTCCTGACCCGGATGCGGGTCCCGACCGGGTTGGCGCGGCCGAAAAGCTCGCGCCGGACGGTCTCGCCCAGCACGCAGACCGGCTTGCCCGAGCGCTCTTCCGCCTCCGTGAAGATCCGACCTTCGGCCAGACTGAGCTTGCGGGCGGTAAAATAGGGGCGGTCGGCTCCGGCGACCATGCTCGACCAGTTCTGTGCGCCATAGACGATCGGACCCGAACCGCTCTCCAGACCGGTGACCGCGGCGAGGCCAGGAATCCGCGCCCGGATGGCCTCGACATCCCCCGCCTTGAACGCCGGCGCGCCCGCGCCGCCAGGGCCGAGCCTCTGTCCGGACCGGACGTTCAGCAAATTGCTTCCCAGGCTGGAAATCTGTTGCGACACCGCCGCGGTGGCGCCGTTGCCCAGGGTCACCATCGTGATCACGGCCGCCACGCCGATGACCACGCCGAGCACGGTCAGGAAGGATCGGACGGGGTTGCGGCCGATGGCGACGAGAGCAAGCCTGAGGGCGCCGGCCAGCATCAGACGGCTGCCCGCGCGCCGCTGTCAGCCTGAATGAGGCCGTCGACAAAGCGAACCGTGCGGCGCGCATAGGCCGCCATGTCGGGCTCGTGGGTGACCATCAGGATGGTGATCCCCTGCTCCTGGTTCAGGGTGACCAGGAGCTCCATGATCCCGCGGCCCATGGCGCTGTCCAGATTTCCGGTCGGCTCGTCGGCGAGCAGAACGGTTGGGTGGGTGACGATGGCTCGGGCGATGGCGACGCGCTGTTGCTGGCCGCCGGAAAGCTCCGAAGGGGTGTGATGCTCCCGCCCCGCAAGACCGACCGAGTCCAGAGCCGCCTGGGCCAGGCGACGCCGTTCCGCCCCCGAGACGCCTCGATACAGCAGGGGCAGCTCGGTGTTCTCCAGCGCCGTCGTCCGTGGCAGAAGATTATACCCCTGGAAGACAAACCCGAGGTGCGCCCTTCGCAGCAAGGCCCGCTGGTCGCGATCAAGGCCGGCCACCTCCACCCCCTGGAAGCGGTAGGTTCCGGTCGTCGGCGTGTCGAGACAGCCCAGGATGTTCATGGCGGTCGACTTGCCCGAGCCGCTCGGGCCCATGATGGCGACGAACTCGCCCGCCTCCACGCAAAGATCGATGCCGCGCAGAGCCAGGAAGGCCGCTTCGCCCTCGCCGAAACGCTTGGTGACGCCCCTTAGCTCGATGAGCGGGGTCATGGCGCGGTCGGCGCCGCGCCGGTGATCACCAGCTCCCCTGCCGTCAGGCCCTCGCCGGCGACCTCGACGTCGCGCCCATTGGAAGCCCCGACCTTGACCTCGACCGCCACCGGCGACTTGCCGCGCAGGATCCAGATCTGCTGAGCGCCCGGATTGGTCGATCGCCGACGCTGGGGACTCCCGAACCGGGGCATGCGGGGCGTCAGGGCGGACGCGAGGGTCGGTCCCGAACCGGTCGCCGCCGGTCGATACTGCAAGGCGGCGATCGGAACGGTCAGCACATCCTTGCGCTGTTCGCTGGCGATCTCGGCGCTGGCCGTCATGCCTGGGCGCAGGCTGAGGTCGCTGTTATCAACCGCGAGCACCCCGGTGTAGGTGACGACGCCCTCCTTTGTCTGAGAGCCGAGCCCGACGCGGACGACGCGCGCGGGAAAGCTGCGGCCCGAATAGGCGTCGACGGTGAAGCTGGCCTCTTGGTCCTCGCGCACCTGACTGACGTCGGCCTCGTCGATGTCGACGTGCAACTCCATCCGCCGCAGGTCCTCGGCCAGGGTGAACATGACCGGCGCCTGCAGGGACGCGGCCACGGTCTGTCCCGGCTCGACCTTGCGCGACAGCACCACGCCGCCGATGGGCGAGCGGATGATCGCCTTGGTCAGATTGGTTCGGGCGGAGTTCAGGTTGGCGGCCGCTTGAGCGATCCCCGCCTTCGCGCTCGCTGCGCCGGCCTCGGCCCGGCCCAGCGCGGCGTCCGCGGCCTCAATGTCCATGCGCGCCGGCGCTTCTCCGTTGGTGGTCTCGAAAAGGCGGTGCAGCCGGTCCGCCTTCAATCCCGTCTCGACCTGTGTCGCCTGGGCCTGCTTCAGCGCCGCTTGGGCGACAGCCAGGGCGGCCTCGGCGTTGGCGATCTGATCACGGAGACGGGAGGTGTCCAGGCGGGCCAGCACCTGGCCCTTGGCGACCGGATCATTCTCCTCCACCAGGACCTGATCGACCGTGCCGGATAACTCGCTGCCCAGATCCACCTGATTGACGGGCTCCAGAACTCCCGTCGCCGAAACGGAGATGGTCAGGTCTCCGCGCCGCACGGCCGCGGTGGCGTAACGCGGCGCAGGTGGGGCCTGGCCAGCCTTCAAGGCGAAATAGCCGCCGATCGCGACGGCGACCGCCGCCGCCGCAACGGAAGCGATCCGGATGACTCGGCCTTTCCGTTGCGGCCCGCCTCCCAAGAGCACTCCCGCGCCGAGGCCGGGCGGCGCATCGGCGGCGATTGGGGAACGAATGGACTTGGTCATACAGGGCGCCTGGGGAGGCTTGCATCCTGCCGCATATCGCGACCGAGGCATTGACCCTCGTCAACGGGCTGGGAACTCAGCGGGCCTTGTCGATCGCGGCACCAAGCCGGTTCAGGATCTCCATCCGCTCCTTGTCGTCATGAGCCTGATCCAGCGCCTCGCCGAGCGCGTTCAACAGCGCGGCGCGGGCATTGTGCCAATCCAGTTTGGCCGCGATTCCCGGCGCCAAGCGACCCGCCCCGCCTTCGTTCGCCTCGGCCCCCGTCGACCTCAGGGTGAAGCCCTGGTCCAGCGTGGGGATGCTGATCTGGCTGGCGGCGAAACCATTGGCGCAGAGCCGCGTCTGCAAACCCGCGAGCGCCGTCGGCTCGCCATGCGCCAGGAGGATCCGGCCGCGGACCGGAGCCCGCGCCTTCGCCCACGCCACCAGTCCGTTGGCGTCGGCGTGACCGGAATAGACATCGAGCGAGCGGATACGGGCGCGAACCTTCACCTCGTCGCCCTGGATCCGCACCTGTTTCTGCCCCTCGAGCAACAGCCGGCCCAGGGTCCCCACGGCCTGGAAGCCGGTGATCAGCACGGTGGTCTCACGCCGCCACAGCAGTCGCTTCAGATGTTTGCGGATACGCCCCGCGTCGCACATGCCGCTGCCGGCGAGGATGATGTGCCACCCGCGCAGCCGGTCCAGACCGTCGCTCTCCCAGGGCTTCCCCAGGAACTTGACCCGCCCCGAATTGCGGATGGTCTCGAACGGGTTGCGCCCGGCGTCGGCGTTCCAGCCTCGGCGGAGAAAGACCTCGCAGGCCTCGATCGCCAGGGGAGAGTCGAGGAAGAGCTGCCCTTCCGGGATCACGCCCTCGTCCATCAGCGAGACGAGGTCGACCAGCAGCTCCTGCGACCGCTCGACGGCGAAGGCGGGAATCAAGACCGGCCCGCCCTCGGCATGGGCGGCGATCAGCTCCTCGGCCAGCATCTTCCTGCGCGTGGCGGTGTCGATGGCGGGCCGCTCTCGGTCGCCATAGGTCGACTCCAGGATCAGATGGTCGACACCCGCCGGGCCTTCCGGTCCGCGCACGAACTCCCGGCCGCCCGGGCCGAAATCGCCCGAGAACATCAGCGTGACGGGCCCCTCCCCCGTCTCGACCACCAGCTCGATCGAGGCGGCGCCGAGGATGTGGCCGGCGTTCCAGTAGGTCGCGCTGACGCCCTGCGCGGGCGCGATGGCCTCGCCGAACTTGGCCATTTGGAACAGCTCCAGCGTCGGGCGGACGTCGCGGCTGGTGTAGATCGGCTCGACCGCCTTGCCGCCCCGTTGCTGGTTCCGGCGATTGAGGTGCTCGACCTCTCGCTCCTGGATGTCGGCCGCGTCGGCCAGCATGATCTCGCACAGGTCGCGCGTGCCCCGGGTCGCGAAGATCGGCCCCTCGAACCCGGCCCGCACCAGTTTGGGCAGGAGCCCCGAGTGATCCAGATGGGCGTGGGTCAACAGCACCGCGTCGATGCTTCCCGGATCGAACGGGAAATCGCCGTAGTTGAGGGCCTTCAGCGTCTTGGGCCCCTGAAACAGACCACAATCGATCAGGATGCGGGCTTGATCTGTCTGAAGCAGGGCGCAGAACCCCGTCACGCATTCCGCCGCTCCATGGAAGGTCAGGGTCAGGCTCATGGCGCGCGTTCGTCCTTCAGGGCGGCGGCCAAGAGCCCGGCCAGAGGCGCCGCGTTGGTGGGATGGGTGATGGAATCGGTCGAGACGACACGGGCGATCCCCGCCTCGCCCATTCGCCGGCGGACGGCTTCGCCGAAAAGCGCGTGAACGACGGCGAACTCGATCCTCGCCGCCCCGGCTTGGCTCAGGCGGGCGGCCAGCCGCAGCACGGTGCCGCCGCTTGAGCAGACGTCGTCGACGATGACCACACGCCGCCCCTCGACGCGGCCAAGGTCGCCGAAGTCGAACTCGACCATGCCGTCGCCGATCCGAGTCTTGCTCAGGACCACGGAATCCCCGCCCAGCAAAGCCGCCAACGCCTGAACCCAAGGCGCGGATTCGCGATCCGGGCCTAGCACCAGGGGCGCGGCGCCAGCCCCCCCGATAGCCTCCGCCAACGCCGGGGCCGCCGAGAGATTGTCGACCCGCGCCCCACCGAACACCGCCGATATATCCTCCGTTCGATGCAGATGGGCGTCGACCGTGACGATCCGATCGAAACGCGGCCCAAGCAAGCCGCCAATCACATCCCGGCTCAGAGGCTGACCAGGAGCGAAGACGGCGTCCTGGCGCAGATAGCAGAGATAGGGCGCTACCAGCACGAGCCGCTCGACGCCGCTGCGACGCCAGGCGTCGGCGGTCAAAAGCAGCCGGATCAGCTTCGAGTTGGGATGGTCGAGCGGCTCATAGACGATCACTGTCCGCGCCGGCGTCGGCACGGCCGGCAGGATTTCCTCGTCCGGAAACACGTGCAGGCCGATCGGATCGAACGGCGCGCCCAGCGCATCGGCCAGGGCGCGGGCCGCGCGTTCGCTGTGCGCGAAGGCCTGCACCGCCAGCGCCCTCATGACGCGACCCGGAAGCCGCTGGTTTCGCCGGCCGCATCGACCGCGAAGCCGAAATCCGACCGGTCCAGCCCATAGATGCGATAGAGCGGATCGCCGATCTGCACAGCTTGGCCCACGGTCTTGAGCAGCTCTATGCCCGAACCGGAATCGGTCGGGGCGCCGGCGAGGCGCGCCACGGTGGCGATGCGCAGGCAATCGATCTGGTCGACGAAACCGGCCTTCTTGGCGGTGATCTCATGCACCAGGGGTCCGAGTTCCGCCGACAGCGGCGAGACGCCCTGGGCCTCGATGATCTGCTGCATCTTCTGCCGAGCCGCGCCGCTCTCCAGCAGCTCGCGCGCCCGCGCCTCGGCTTTGCCGCCTGGCATGGCGGGATCGGCCTGCAGAATGCGCGCCGCCAGCCGGATCGACTTTTCCTTCAGGTCGTCCGGCGCGTCCGGCCGGTTTTCGAGCACGGCGCGCACGTCGCGCGCCTCCAGCGCGGGACCGACGCCACGACCGATCGGAGCCGAGCCGTCGGTGACCAGAACTTCGATGGTGATGCCGAGGCGGCTGGCGACATATTCAAACAGCTTGCGCAGCCGCAACGCCTCACGCGCGTCACGAACCTTGGCGGTCGGACCGACCGGTATGTCGATCAGGAGATGGGTCGAGCCCGCCGAGGCCTTCTTGGACAGAATGGAGGCGACCAGCTGCTCGGAGGTGTCGATCGACAGCGGGCGCTCGACCGAGATCAGCACGTCGTCGGCGGGCGACAGGTTCATCCGCCCGCCCCAGGCGATACAGGCGCCGCAACGGTCGACCACCGCCCGAAGTTCTTCCTCGCCGAGATCGACGCGAGCCAGCACCTCCATCACATCGGCCGTGCCCGCCGGCGAGGTGATCGCCCGCGACGAGGTCTTGGGCATCAATAGGCCATGGGCGGCGATGATCGGCACGACAATCAGCGAGGTGCGGTTCCCCGGGATGCCGCCGACGCAGTGTTTGTCGACCACGAGGTCGCGCGGCCAGCTCAGCCGGCGCCCGGCCGAGATCATGGCCTCGGTCAGGCTCAGCGTCTCCTCCGGGGTCATGAAGCTGGCGCAGGCGATGAGGAAGGCCGCGACCTCCATGTCCGACAGTCGGTGCTCCACCAGGTCGCGGACGATCTCGGTCATCTGCAACGCATCGAGGGTCTCGCCGGCGATCTTGGCCTTGATCGCCCCGAAACTGCGCGCCGGAGGCGCCGGAGCCACCTCGACCGGGTCGCCCTCGACGACGCCGAGCCGACGCAGGGCCGGCTGGGTCAGCCCCGCCTCGCCCGGGCCCACCAGCCCATCCTCGCCGATGATGACGGTGGCCAGGATGACGCGACCGCGCGACCTGACCTCGACCTTGCGCGTGCCGACCAGCCGGTCCGGACGCAGGGCGATGCAGCTATGCGCCAGCACCACCACGTTTTCGCGGAAGGTGTTCAGCGGGACCGGTTTAGCTTTGAGGATTGCGCAAGCTCCCGTACGGGCGGCGGATCACACGAGGAGAACACAAACGGGAGCATAATCAATTGACTCGGCGCAACCCGCGGCGCCCGCTCCTGAGCGACGCTTAGCGAAACCCGACCGGAGACCTCATGCCTCTGCCGCAGACCGATCACGCCTGGTATCGCGCCCTGCTGGCCCGGTGCGCCGGCCTGCCGCCAGCGGTCACGGCGGTTGTGCACCCCTGCGACGATCATTCGATCGCCGCCGCGGCGGAAGCGGCCGCGCTCGGGCTGATCGAGCCCATCCTGGTCGGGCCGCCGCACCGGATCCACGCCGCGGCCGAGGCCGCAAAGGTCGACATCAGCGGCTTCCGCCTGGAGCCCACGCCGCACAGCCACGCCTCGGCCGCCCGCGGCGTCGCCTTGGTCCGGGCGGGCGCGGCCCGACTGTTGATGAAGGGCTCGCTGCATACCGACGAACTGATGGCCGCCGTGCTCGACCGCGAGACCGGACTGAGGACCGCAAGGCGGGTCAGCCACGTCTATCTGATGGATGTGCCCACCTACCCCAAACCTCTGCTGATCACCGACGCCGCGATCAACATCGCCCCGACGCTGGATGACAAACGAGACATCGTCCAGAACGCCATCGACCTTGCGCATGTGATGGAGATCCCGCTCCCCAAGGTCGCGATCCTGTCGGCGGTGGAGACGGTGAACGCCAAACTGCAGTCGACGGTGGACGCCGCGGCCCTCTGCAAGATGGCCGACCGGGGCCAGATCACCGGCGGGGTTCTCGATGGTCCACTGGCGTTCGACAACGCGATCAGTCCCGAAGCCGCCAGCGACAAGGGCATCGTCTCACCGGTCGCCGGGCAAGCCGATATCCTGGTCGTGCCTGACCTGGTTTCCGGCAACATGCTGGCCAAGCAGCTGATCTTTCTGATCCGGGCGGACGCGGCCGGGGTGGTGCTGGGCGCAAAGGTTCCGATCATCCTGACCAGCCGCGCCGACGCCGAGCGGACCCGCATCGCCTCCTGCGCCGTCGCCGTGCTGATGGCGCTGGGCGCGCCGCCCTCTAAGGCCGTCGCATGAAGCCCGTGCTGCTGGTGCTGAACGTCGGCTCCTCCAGCCTGAAATTCGCTCTCTATGATGTTGTCGATAAAGACAAACCGGATCTACTTTTGCGAGGAAGCAAGCTGGCGATCGGCGGACCCGCCGCACTTCTGTCGGTGCTGGCCGAGGTGGACACCGCGGGGGAGATCGTCGCGATCGGCCACCGGGTCGTTCATGGCGGCGCCGAATTCATCGCACCGACCGTCATTACGCCCGAAATCCTGGAGCGGTTGCGCCGACTGATCCCGCTGGCACCGCTGCACGAGCCCCAGAGCCTGGAGGTGATCGGCCAGATCGCGGCCCTGCGCCCCGCCCTGCCCCAGGTCGCCTGCTTCGACACGGCCTTCCACAGCGGTCACGCGCCCACCGTGGACCGCCTGCCGCTTCCGCGCGCCTGGGCCGAGGCCCGGGGGCTCCGCCGCTATGGCTTTCACGGCATAGCCTATGAATATCTCGCCGCCCGTCTGGCCGAGCTCGACCCCGCCCTGATCTCAGGACGGGTCGTCATGGCCCACCTCGGCGCCGGCGCGAGCCTGTGCGCGGTGCGCGCCGGACGCAGCATCGACACCACCATGGGCTTCTCGACCCTCGACGGTCTTATCATGGCGACGCGCTGCGGCGCGCTGGACCCGGGGGTGGTGCTTCACCTGATCCAATGGGAGGGGATGGACGCCGAAGCCGTGCAGGATCTGCTCTACCGCCAATCGGGACTGCTCGGCTTGTCCGGCTTCAGCGGGGACATGCGCGAACTCCTGGCCAGCAACCGCCCCGAGGCGGCGCAAGCCATCGAAGGCTATGTGCTTCAGATCGTCCGTCAGATCGGCGCCCTGACCGCCGTCATGGGCGGGCTCGACGGCCTGGTGTTCAGCGGCGGCGTAGGCGAGCACGCCGCCGAGGTCCGAGCCCTGGTCTGCGACCGGCTGGGTTGGCTGGGCTTCGAGCTCGATCCTGATGCGAATGACAGACACGCCCCGTTGATCAGCACCGCGGCCAGCCTTCCGGTCCGGATCATTCCCGCCGACGAGGAGCAG
>CANJKM010000024.1 GCA_947474805.1 Caulobacterales bacterium
CGGATCCGAACCAACGGCCCCTGACTTGGGTCGGCGGCATGTTCTACTCTTCGAGCAAGATCCACCAGCTCTACTACTATGCTGACCGCGGTCTCGATGCGAGCGTGCGCTCGTTCTTCGGTATCAGCGAGTTCCAGCGCTACGGCGTCAACAACACGCCTATCTGTCAGTGCAACACCTATCTGAACGCCAATATCGACGACACGGAAATGGCGGCCTACGGCGAGGCCAACTTCTATCTCACCGAGAAGTTGCACGTGACCGCGGGCATTCGCCAATCGCGCCTGACCTTCGACTATTACCAGATCAACTTCTCGGCCTTCGGCAACCGCTACCCGAACTCGTTCGCCTCCTACACAAAGGCGGCGAGCAAGGACTCGCCGACGACTCCGAAGTTCGGCGTCACCTATGAGTTCACGCCGAACGACCTGGTCTATCTGACGGCGGCCAAGGGCTTCCGGGCGGGCGGCGCCAACTCGCCGGTCAGCCCGACGGTCTGCGCCCCGGCGCTGCTGCAGCTGTTTGGTCAGAATACCGACCCGGTGGCGGACGCCAATCTGATCCCGGCGACCTTCGGGCCGGACACCGTGTGGAGCTATGAAGCGGGCGGCAAGTTCCGCCTGTTCGATGGCAAGATGCAGATCAACGGGGCCGGCTACCGCATCGATTGGACCGGGGTGCAATCCACCTTCGCCCTGTCCTGCGGTCTGTCTTTCGTGACCAATGGGGCTGGAGCCCGAAGCGAAGGCTTCGACCTGCAGACCCAGCTGCGGCCGATCCGGCCCCTGACCCTGACCTTCAACGCCGCCTACACCAACTCGCGTTATCTTGAGGCGGTGACGGCTCCGGCGCCCGCGACCGGCAAGCTGTTCAACGCCGGCGACAGTCTTGCGGTGCCGAAGTGGCAGATCTCGGCCAGCGCTCAATACGACTGGGATATCTTCAACCGCGGCGCTTATGCCCGGCTGGACTATCAATATCAGTCAGGCTTCAACGCCATTGGCACCGCTGGAACATCGGCCTACAGCCCGTTCACAGCCGTCGCTCCGGCTCGGGACCTCTTCAACGCCCGGGCGGGGATTCGTGTCACTGACGGCCTGGAGATCAACATCTTCGCGCTGAACCTGCTCGACACGAAGGACAAGGCCGGCAACGGCAACACCGCCAACGCCGGCAACGGTAAGACGACCTGCAACAACGTCACCTGCTCCAGCTACGTCGGCTTCACGCCCTTCGTGCAGCAGGCCTACTGGCGGCCGCGCGAAATCGGCATCCAGGCCAACTACCGCTTCTAGGCGGCGGAACGTCTGAAACAGGGGAGGGCGGGACTTTCGGGTCCCGCCCTTTCTTTTGCGCCGTCCTTGGGCGATCGGGGGCTAGGCCGCCGCCACACCGGTCTTGGCGGCGGTTCGCAGTCCGCCGTGCTCGACAATGTAGTCGACGATGGTCTCCACCCCCTGCATGCGCAGGAGGTCGGTGAAGACATAGGGGCGTCCGCCGCGCTGCTTTTCGGTGTCCGATCGCATGACGTCGAGGTCGGCGCCGACGTGCGGCGCGAGATCGGTCTTGTTGACGATCAGCAGGTCGGAGCGGGTAATAGCCGGGCCGCCCTTGCGGGGAATTTTCTCGCCCTGACAGACGCTGATCACATACAGGGTCAGGTCGGCGAGGTCCGGCGAGAAAGTGGCCGCCAGGTTGTCGCCGCCGGACTCGATGAAGACGACTTCGAGATCCGGGATGCGGGCCGCGAGCCCGCGCACGGCGGCGATGTTGATCGAGGCGTCCTCGCGGATGGCGGTGTGCGGACAGCCGCCCGTCTCGACCCCGACAATCCGGTCCTCGGGCAGGGCCTGCAGCCGCGAGAGGATCAGGGCGTCCTCGCGGGTGTAGATGTCGTTGGTGACCACGGCGACCGAGTAGCGGTCGCGCATGGCGCGGCAGAGCTTCTCGACCAGGGTGGTCTTGCCCGAGCCGACCGGGCCGCCGATCCCGACCCTCAGGGGACCGTTGCTTCTCTGGGGTGTCATGATAGGAACAGCCTCGCGTGCAGGGTTTCGTGGCGCATGGCGGCGATGTCGGAGCCGAAGGCGCAGCCGCCCAGATCGTCCAGGTCGGCTTCGGCCGCGCGCTCCGCCAGATCGATGAGGGTCGGGCCGAGCGCGGCCAGGAGGCGGGCGCCGGCGGTCTGGCCGCAGATCCCCAGCCGAATGGCGGCGGCGATGAGATTGGTCGCGAAGCCGTTGAGGAAGGCCACCAGGGCCGCCTCGATCGGAGCCCCGAGGCGGGCGGTGGCGGCGCCCGCGGCGACGGCCTGGCAGATGCGGTCTGGCAGGCCCGGCGGGACGGCGTCCGGCCAGGCGCCGCGCACGGCGATCAGGAAGGCCTCGCCTTGGCCGAGGCTCTCGGCCAGCCGTTCGGCCGAGGGCGCGAGCGCGGCGGCGAGGTCGTGGAGTTGCAGCAGCGCCGGTAGATCGTCGGCCGCCGTATGGGCGGCGGTCATCAACACGGCGTCGCTCCAGCCGGCGCCGTAGCGCAGCACGCCGTCGATCCATGCGAGCAGGCCGGCTTCGTCCCGCACGCGATGCTCGGCCACCGCCGTCTCCAGCCCGTGCGAATAGGCGAAGCCCCCGGTTGGGAAGGCGGGGGAGAACCAGGCGAACAAGGCCGCGAGCGCCGGCGTCTCGGGCCGGACGGCGTCGAACGGCCCTGGAAGCCTAGGCGTGATGGTCATGATCGTGGTGATGCGAATGGCCGTGATCGTGAGGGTGTTCATGGCCGTGGGTGTGGCCGTGGTCGTGCTCCTGATGCGCGCCGCCATAGGCGCCGCCTTCGGGGTCGAACGGCTCGACCACCTCGGAGACGACGGCGCCGAGGCCGGTCAGCATCTCGGCGATCACATGGTCGCGGCGGATCAGGAGGCGGTCGGACTCGATCTGACAGGCCAGGTGGCGGTTGCCGACGTGCCAGGTCAGCCGCATCAGCGCCTCGGGATTGAAAGCGCGGACCTCCAGCAAGGCCTCTGGCTCGGCGAACACCTCGACCACGCGCCCGTCCTCAAGCTTCAGGCCGGCGCCGTGCGGAATGGAGACGGCTTCAGGCAGGTCCAGCAGCATGCGGGCGCCGTGATCGCTGGTCAGCACGATCCGGCGGCGGCGACGGCCATCGTAGTCGAGCGTGATGTGGTCGGCCGCCGGGCGGGGCCAGCGTCCGGGCGCGACGACTTCGAGGATCCGCAGCGGGTTCAAAATAGGAAATACCTTTGGCTCATGGGCAGGGTCTCGGCCGGCTCGCAGGTCAGGAGCTCGCCGTCGGCGCGCACCTCATAGGTTTCCGGATCGACCTCGATATGCGGGGTCGCCGAATTGTGGATCATCGACGCCTTGGAGAGGCCGCCGCGGGTGTTCTCGACCGCGACTAGATCCTTCTCCACGCCGATCCGTTCGCGCAATCCGTTGGCGATCGCGGCTCCGGAGGTGAAGGTGACCGACGAGCGGACAAGGCTCTTGCCGAAGGAGGCGAACATCGGCCGGTAGTGCATCGGCTGGGGCGTCGGGATGGAGGCGTTGGGATCGCCCATGCTGGCGCAGGCGATCGAACCGCCCAGCAGCACCATGTCGGGTTTCACCCCGAAGAAGGCGGGGGTCCAGACGACGAGGTCGGCCCGCTTGCCGACCTCGACCGAGCCGATGTGCTTGGACAAGCCCTGAGCGATGGCCGGGTTGATGGTGTATTTGGCGATGTAGCGCTTGACCCGGTTGTTGTCGGCCGCGCCGTCGCCGGGCAGCGAGCCGCGCTGCTTCTTCATCTTGTCGGCAGTCTGCCAGGTGCGGATGATCACCTCGCCCACCCGGCCCATCGCTTGGCTGTCGGAGCTGATGATCGAGAAGGCGCCGATGTCGTGCAGAATGTCCTCGGCCGCGATGGTCTCCTTGCGGATACGGCTTTCGGCGAAGGCGATGTCCTCGGGGATGCTCGGGTCGAGGTGGTGGCAGACCATCAGCATGTCGAGGTGCTCGGCCACGGTGTTGCGAGTGTAGGGCCGGGTCGGGTTGGTCGAGGAGGGGAGGACGTTGTCCAGGCCGCAGATGCGGATGATGTCCGGCGCGTGACCGCCGCCCGCTCCCTCGGTGTGGAAGGCGTGGATGGTGCGCCCCTTGAAGGCGGCGATGGTGTCCTCGACGAAGCCGCTCTCGTTCAGGGTGTCGGTGTGGATCATCACCTGCACGTCGTAGTCGTCGGCGACCGATAGGCAGCAGTCGATGGCGGCGGGGGTGGTGCCCCAGTCCTCGTGCAATTTCAACGCGCAGGCGCCGGCCTCGACCTGTTCGATCAGGGCCCGGGGCTGGGAGGCGTTGCCCTTGCCGGAGAAGGCCAGGTTCATCGGGAAGGCGTCGGCCGCCTCGATCATCCGCTGCAGGTGCCAGGGGCCGGGGGTGCAGGTGGTGGCGCTGGTGCCGGCGGCGGGGCCGGTGCCGCCGCCCAGCATGCAGGTCAGGCCCGAGGCCAGCGCCTCCTCGATCTGTTGGGGGCAGATGTAGTGGATGTGGGCGTCGATGCCGCCGGCCGTGATGATCTTGCCTTCGCCCGCGATCACCTCGGTGCCAGGGCCGACGATGATGTTGACGCTGGGCTGGATGTCGGGGTTGCCGGCCTTGCCGATCGCCACAATTCGACCACCGGTTAGACCGATGTCCGCCTTGATTACGCCGGTCCAGTCGATGATCAGGGCGTTGGTGATGACCGTGTCGACGGCGCCCTCGGCGCGACTCGTCTGGGACTGGCCCATGCCGTCGCGGATCACCTTGCCGCCGCCGAATTTGACCTCCTCGCCATAGACGGTGAGGTCCTTCTCGACCTCGACGAACAGCTCGGTGTCGGCCAGCCGGACGCGGTCGCCGACCGTGGGGCCGTACATGTCCGCATAGGCGGCGCGGGCAAGGCGGTAGCTCACCTAGAGGTCTCCCATAACGGCGCCGCGGAAGCCGAACACCCGGCGGGCGCCGCTCAGCGGGGTCAGCGTCACGGTACGGGTCTGGCCGGGCTCGAAGCGGGTGGCCGAGCCGGCGGGGATGTCGAGCCGCCAGCCGCGGGCCGCTTCGCGGTCGAAGCGCAGGGCCGGGTTGGTCTCGTAGAAATGGTAGTGGCTGCCGACCTGGACCGGACGGTCGCCGGTGTTGGCCACGTCCAGCGACAGGGTCGGCTGGCCCGCGTTGAGCTCTATATCGCCCTGCGGCGTGATGATTTCGCCGGGGATCATCCGAGGAGGGCCATCGCGACGCCGGAGACGGCCGCGCCGGCGCCCAGGGCGCGGATCAGCACTGGGCGTTTGGCGGCGTTCAGGGCGAGGCCGGCGCCCAGCCCCATCAGGTGCAGGATGGCGGTGGCCGAGGCCATGCCGAGCGGGAAGGCGACCGAGGCGGCGCTGGAGGCCTCCGCGCCGTGGGCGAGACCGTGGACGAGGCCGGCGACGGCGATCAGGGCCGTGCCGGTGATGGTCCCGACGCGAAGGTCGGCGGCCACGAGGGCGCCAAGCGCGATGACCGAGGCGAGGATCATCGGCTCGACCATCGGCAGGGCCGGATGGCCGAGGCCGAGGCCATAACCGGCCAGGAGGGCGATGGCGAAGGCGAAGGGCCATGCCAGGACCGCCTTGCCGCCGCGTTTGGCCGCCCAGAGCCCGACGATCAGCATGGCGATCAGGTGATCTGCGCCGGTGAAGGGGTGGGCGAAACCGGCGAGGACGCCGAGGTCATGCCCCGGGTGGGCGAGGACGGGGGAGGCCGCCGCGAGGACGCCGAGGACCGCCAGGGTGCGTATCGGGGTGCGCATGGTTTCTCTCCTCAGCGAATAGGTTGGTGGACGGTCACCAGCTTGGTGCCGTCGGGAAAGGTGGCCTCGACCTGGATGGCGTGGATCATCTCGGCCACGCCCTCCATCACCTGGTTGCGGGTGATGATCTCGCCGCCCTTTTCCATCAGCTCGGCGACCGAGCGGCCGTCGCGGGCGCCCTCGACCACGAAGTCGCTGATCAGGGCGATGGCCTCGGGGTGGTTCAGCTTGACGCCGCGCTCCAGCCGCCGGCGGGCGACCATGGCGGCCATGCTGACCAGGAGCTTGTCCTTTTCGCGGGGAGTCAGATTCATCAGTTCACCCAGACACGGGGCGGAGGCCGGTCGCCGCAGAGGACGGTCATGGCCGGAAGCAGGGCTCGGCGCAGGGCCGCGCCGTCGGCGGCCAAGACGCGGCAGATCAGGCGGCTGTCGAAGGCGCTGACGCCGCCGCGCTCGCCGATGGCCCGGCGAAGCGGCGCGGCGAGGTCTTCGGCGTCGTCGCCCAGGAGGACGATGGTGGCGAAGGCGCCGGCACCGTCCAGGGCGGAGGGCGAGCCAAGGGGAGGTTCGAAGGCGCCGTCGATGCGCAGCTCCTCGGCGAAGACCAGCCGGCCTTCGCGGCGCACGCGCCAGCGGTCGCGCAGCAGGCCCCGGGTCACCGTCTCGCCCATGGCGGCGCGGCCCAGGATGACGGCTTCGACGATCAGCAGCCGGGCGTCGGCGGCGAGATCGGCCTCGAGCCTCCGGGACAAGCGGGCGCGGTCGAACAGGATGGTCTCCTGCGGGGTCCAGTCGAGCCGGGCCCCAGGGCCGACATCGAGCGTCACCTCCACCTCGGCGGCCTCGCCCTCGGCGCGGTAGATCTTCTCGCAGGCCTGGGTGATCACCTGGCAGCGGGCGTCGGGGCCGACCTCGACGCCCCAGCTGAAACGGTCGCCGCCGCAGAGCCCGCCGGCGGTGTTGATCAGCACCGCCTCGACCGCGTCGGCCGGGCGTTTGGCGGGGAAGCGGATCTGGGCCGAGCCGGACTGATAGAGACCCTGGAGGCGCTGGGCGCCTGCGTCCTCGCGCACCCGCAGACGGACGGCGCCGCTGGCCCGCTGGTGACGGGGGGGCTGGGTCGTCGTCAGGACAGAAGCCGGGGTCATCGAGACACGATCACTACCCGCAGCGGCTGCTGTCCAGCCGCTTGCAGGGGCTGTTTACAAATTGGGCGAGGGTGACTGCGAATGAGGCGCCGGCGCCTCAGGTCTGGGCTCGGCGTATGCCGAGGCTCAACGTTCCGGCAGCGGCCCGTCGTCCGCATCATGCCACATGTCGTGGGCGTCGAGGCGCAGGTGCGTCAGCGCCCGCCAGCCGTTGGTTCGGGCGCTGATCTCGGCGCGCTTGACCTCGTAGAGCTGCCGGCCGGCGGTCAGCACGGCGGCGAGGTCGAGTTCGCCGAGTTCGTAGCCGCGCTGAATTCGGCGGGTGGCGGTCTCGCTGGCCTCGACAGCGGCGGCGGCGCTCAGCCAGGCGTTCCGGGTCGAGTCCGAATTGGCGGCGTTGCGTTCACCGAGCGCGGCCGACTCCCGTTTGATCTGCGCGAGGTGGATGCGAGCGGTGTTGGCGCGCGCGGCCTCGCTATCGGCCACTGCGCTGCGCTTGGCTCCGCCGAGCGGGGTGGAGAAAAAGACGCCGATGCTCTTTTCGCGCCCTCCGAACTCGCTGAGGGTCCGAACCCCGATGGTGGGATCGGGACGACGGTCAAGGCGCGCCCGGCGGGCCAGAGCCTCGGCCTGCTGGGCCTGGAAGTCGGCGATGGCGACCTCGTGACTGGAGCGGAGAGTGATGTCCGACCATTGGGCGGCGGGCGGGTCGAGCACTGGCGGGGCCGGCAGGGCCGGCGGGTTGGCGGGCAGGACGAGGTCGGGGAAGGTTCGGGCCAGGGCCATCCGGGCGACCTCAACCGCGCCCTCGCTTTGAGTGCGATGGGCCACAGCCGAAGCCAGGGCGGCCTGAGCCTGCTCCAGTTCGACGATGGCGGCGTCCGATAGCTCGACCCGGCGTTTCAGCCCGTCCACCTCGCGCCTGTAGGAGGCCTCCGTCTCTCGATCCAGGGTTAGCATGCCCGCCGCCTCGATCCAGGCGTACCAAGCGTCCGAAAGGGTCAGGCCGGTCTGGTGACGGGCGTCGTCGACAAGATCCAGCGCGGCCTTGACCCCAAGGTCCCCGGCGGCCCGATCCAGCGACGCTTTTCCGGGCAGGCGGATCGCACGCGAGACTTCGAGACCGAACTCCTCATAGCTCTGGTTGTTGGTGACGGTGCGGTTGGAGGCGTAGCCTCCCAGGGTGAATTCGTGCGGACCGACCGCATATTCGCGACCCTGGGCCCGGGCGAGGTCGAGCTCGGACTTGGCCCGTTCGACATCGGGATGGGCGTCGATCGCCACGCGCGCTATGGGCTCGGGCGGCAGGGCGGCGGCGAAGGCGCCGTCCCAGCTGGCGGCGAGGCCGGGCTGGGCCAGGAGGCTCAGGGCGGCGACGGTCAGGAACAGGGACGGCTTCATGCGAGGCTTTCCTCCGGGGCGCGTTCCCGCTCGGCTTCCGCCCGGCTGATGCCGAAGCGGCGGTACAGGATGGGCAGCAAGAGCAGGGTGAGGGCGGTCGAGCTGATCAGCCCGCCGACGACCACGACCGCCAGCGGGCGCTGGATCTCAGAACCCGGCCCGGAGGCGAACAGCAGCGGGACCAGGCCGATGGCGGTGATCGAGGCGGTCATCAGCACGGGCCGGAGCCGACGCTTGGCGCCTTCGTTGACCACGAAGTCGATCGACCGGCCCTCGTTCCACAGGGTGTTGAAGTAGGAGATCAGGACCAGGCCGTTCAGGACGGCGATGCCCAGAAGGGCGATGAAGCCGACCGAGGCCGGCACCGACAGGAACTCGCCCGAGGCCCAGAGCGACAGCATACCGCCAACCACGGCGAAGGGGATGTTGGCGACGATCAGGGCGGTCTGGCGCAGGGAGCCCAAAGTCAGGAAGACGACCAGGAAGATCAGAGCCAGGGCCACCGGCACCACGGCGGCCAGCCGGGCGGCCGCGCGCTGCTGGTTCTCGAAGGCGCCGCCCCAGGACAGCCTGTAGCCGGTGGGCAGGGGCACGTCGCGCGCCACCGCCGCCTGGGCGTCCTTGACGAAGCCGACGAGGTCGCGACCCTCGACATTGGACTGGACTACGCCGAAGCGAGAGGCGTTTTCGCGGTCGATCTTCACAGGGCCGTCCTGACGTTCGAGCCGGGCGACGTCGGAGAGGTGCACCGTGCCGCCGTCGGGAGTGGCGATCTGGATCTGGTCGAAGGCGTCGGGCTGGCTGCGCAGGGCGGGGGGACCGCGAACGATGATCGGCGTTCGGCGGTCGGGCTCGCGGACGAGGCCCGCCGAACGGCCTTCGAGTTGGGCGCGCAGTTCGTCCTGCAGCTGGTCGACGCCTAGGCCGTAGCGGCCCAGCATGGACCGGTCGATATCGACCTGGAGGTAGTCCACCGCGTCATTGGCGACGGTGAAGACGTCCTTGGCGCCAGGAACCTTGCCGACGCTGGCCTGGACCTGGCCGGCGAGCTTTGACAAGACCGCGAGGTCTGGCCCGAAGATCTTGATCGCGAGCGCGCCGCGGGCGCCGGTCAGCATCTCGGAGGTGCGCATTTCGATCGGCTGGGTGAAGGAAATCTCCACCCCCGGGAAGCTGGTCATCACCTGCCGGACCTGTTCCTCCAGCCAAGGCTTGTCCCGCTTGCGCCATTCCTTCTTGGGCGCGAGGGCCAGGAAGCAGTCGCTTTCGTTGGGCGACATCGGATCGAGGCCGAGCTCATCGGAGCCGACCCGGCAGATCATGTTGCGGACCTCAGGAACCCGGGCGCGAATCTCCTGTTCGATCGACTGGTCGAGGTTGGCCGAGCGGTCGAGATTGATCGAGGGCAGCTTGGTCAGCTGCATGACGATCGAGCCCTCGTCCATGGTCGGCATGAAGCTCTTGCCGACCTGGGTATAGGCGGCGGCCGCAGCGATCACGCCCACCGCCGCCACGGCATAGACGATCCGGGGCCGTTGCAGCGCGCCGCCGAGTAGCCGCTGATAGGCCGGTTCGATCCAGCGCATGAGGATTCCCTGGCCCGCCGGCCCCTGCTTCAGGGTCAGGGACGACAGGGCGGGGATAAGGGTCAGCGACAGCAGCAGCGACGCCGCCAAGGCGAAGACGATGGTCAGGGCCACGGGCGCGAACATCTTGCCCTCCAGGCCTTGCAGGCTGAGCAGGGGAGCGAACACCAGGCAGATGATCAGGACGCCGGCGCTGACCGGAAGCGCGACCTCCTTGGCTGCGTGAGCGACGGCGTGAATGCGGCTTTCGTTCGCGGGGCCATGCGCCAGGCGCTCCACGGTGTTCTCGACCACCACGACGGCGCCGTCGACCAGCATGCCGATGGCGATGGCCAGGCCGCCCAGGCTCATCAGATTGGCCGACATGCCCGCGGCGCGCATGCACAGGGCCGTCATGACCACCGCCATGGGCAGGGTTACCGCGACTACGATCGCGGCCCGGACGTTTCCCAGGAAGAGGAAGAGCAGCACCACCACGAAAAGGCTGGCCTCGGCCAGGGCCTCGACCACTGTACCCACCGCGCGTTCGATCAGGTCGGAGCGATCATAGAAAACCCCGATTTTGACGCCCTTGGGCAGGCTCGGCTGCAGTTCAGCCAGACGGCCCTGGACGCTTCGGATCACCGCGCTGGCGTCAGCGCCCTTGAGGGTCAGGACAATGGCTTCGGCGGCCTCCGAGCCGTCCTTGGTCACCGCGCCATAGCGGGTGAGGGCGCCGAGCTGGACCTCTGCGAGATCGCCGAGGCGGACCGAGCGGCCATCGCCGAGCGGAACGATGGTCTCCTTCACGTCCTCGACCGTGCGGATGGCGCCGACCTCGCGCACGATCAGGGCCTGCTCGCCCTGGTCCAGTCGGCCGGCGCCGTCGTTGCGGTTGGCGCGCTCGACGGCTGCTGCGAGGTCGCCGGCGGTCAGGCGCTCGCGGGCGACGCCGGGCAGGCCGCGAAGGGCTGGGCGGATGGTCCAGTCCAGAAGGCTTCGCCGCTGCTCCAGGTTCAGCCCGCCGCCCTCAAGGGTGAACATGATGACGTCCGACAAGGGCGTGGAGATGGGCGCGAGCCCTCCGCTGACGGTCGCCGGCAGGACGTCGCGGACATTCGCCAGCCGTTCGGCGACCTGCTGACGCGCCCAGTAGATGTCGACGCCTTCGATGAAGTTCACCGTCACGTCGGCGATAGCGTACTTCACCGTCGAGCGCAGGATCGCCTGTTTGGGGATGCCGAGGAGCTCGGCCTCCAGCGGCGCGACAATCTGGGCCTCGACCTCCTCGGGGGTCATGCCCGGGGCCTTGAGGATGATTTTCACCTGGGTCGGGGCGATGTCGGGGAAGGCGTCGATGGGCAGGCCGCGGATGGCCAGAGCGCCCGCCGCCGCGACTGCCGCCGCGACGAGCAGCAGCAACCATCGCTGGGCGATGGCGACATTGACGATCGATTTGAGCATCAGCGTTCGGCCATCGACTTGAGTTCGCTGACGCTGGAGACGGCGACGGCGTCGCTGGCCTTGACCGCTCCCGAGAGGATGGCCCGGTCGCCGCTGTAGCCGAGCACCTGAACGGGCGTGGCGACAAAGCCCCCGGCCGTTCGGACGAAGACGGCGTCCCGGCCCTGGACGCGGGTGACGGCGGAGCGGGGCGCCGACAGGCCGGTCGCCGCCCTGTCGAACAGGTCGAGCCGGGTCGAGCGACCGGGGATGAAGTCCGGCCTTGGGGGGATTTCGGCGCGGACCGACAGCGAGCGGGTCTTGGGATCGATCTCGCCGCCGACGGCGATGACCTGGCCCTCGGCGCCCTCTACGACCGCGCGAGCGCCGGCGCGGACGCGGCCGGCCAGCGCGGCCGGCATCACGGCCTCGACCTGGATCCGGCCCTCGCGGTCGACGACAAAGGCGGTGGCCATGGCCTCGACGCCCTGGCCCGCGGCGACCTGGACATCCACCACCCGGCCCGCGAAGGGCGCGCGCAGGACGTAGCGTCCCGAGGCGTTCAGGCCGGCAGAGCGAACCGATTGGGATTTGGCGCTGAGCATGGAGCGGGCCGCCGCCGCCCGGCTCTCGGCTTCGTTGGCCCGGGCGCCGGCGATGATGCCCTCGTTGGCCAGTCGGCGCGTGCGCTCGGCGGCGGCGGCGGCGAGGGTGGAGTCGCTGCGGGCCTGGGCCAGGGCCGCGCCCTCGGTGAGCGCCTCGCGGCTGAACACCGTGGCCAGGGCCTGACCGGCGCGGACGCTCTGGCCCTCGATCACCTCGACGCTCTGGACCGCGCCGGCGAAGGGCGCCGAAACCGCCGATCGGCCGGATGGCGGCCGGACAAACATCCCCGGCAGGGTGGCCAGCGGCGCCGACGGCGCGGCTAAGAGGGGCGCGGTGCGCAGCCCCAGGCTCCGCTCCTGCGCCGTTGTGAGCTTGACCAGGGCGGCGGCATGCGCCGCCGGGACGCCGGCGGTCAAGCCGACCACAAGCGCCAAGGCATTCAGACTCCGGCGACCCCGCACCAGCATCATGTCGCATCTCTCCAGTTCAGCCCGAGGACCTGACCGGCCAAGCTGAACTGAACCTGAAACCGAAGGCGCCTTGCGGGCCGAGGCCGAACACGGCCCAATCGCGCGAACAAGGGAGGCGGCCATTCGAATTCTGCTGGTTGAGGACGATCTGGAGCTGGCGCGCCGGCTGAAGCAGGGGCTGGAGCAGTCCGGCTTCGCGGTCGATCACGCCGAAACCGGGCAGGACGGCCTGTTTCTGGGCGCGACCGAGGACTATGACGCGGCGGTGCTCGACCTTGGTCTGCCCGAGGTGCCGGGGCTGACGGTGCTGAAGAAATGGCGGGCGGCGGGCCGCGACCTGCCGATCCTGATTCTGACCGGCCGCGCCGCCTGGACCGAACGGGTCGAGGGGCTCAACGCCGGCGCCGACGACTATATGGCCAAGCCCTTCCAGGTCGCCGAGGTGGCCGCGCGGCTGAACGCCCTGATCCGGCGCGCCTCGGGGCGGTCGAGCCCGCTGCTGCGCCGAGGCGACATCGAGCTTAACCCAGCCGAGGGCGTGGTGAGGGTCGGCGAGACGACGATCGAACTCACCGCCAAGGAGCTGGCGATCCTGCTCTATCTGATGTCGAGGCCCGGCCGGATCGTCTCGCAGGACCAGCTTTGCGACCACGTTTATGACCTGGACTCCCAGCGTCAGTCGAACACGATCGAAGTCTATATCGGTCGGCTGCGGCGCAAGCTGGGGCGCGATGTGATCCGCACGGTCCGGGGTCTGGGATACCGTTTCGAATGAGCCTTTTGCGCCGCTCCTGGAACAGTCTGCACGCGCGCCTTCTGATTGGGGCCGCGATCTGGGTCTGCGCGGCCCTGATGGCCTCGGACGTCGCCCTTGGGGCCTTGTTCCGACAGCACGTTTCGCAGCAGTTCCTGCATGAGCTGGTCGACCATCTGACGGAACTGCGGGGGCTGACCCACGCCGATGACGACGGAACGGTGCATCTGATCCGCCCGGTCAGCGATCCACGGTTCGTGGTCGAGGGCTCGGGTTTCTACTGGCAGGTTTCAGAGGCGGGACGGCCGCTGCTCAAGTCGCCGTCGCTGGGGGCGGACATGATCACCCTGCCGTCCGGCGAGGAGGGCGGAGACTCCCATGTCGCTCGCCTGCGCGACGGACCGCAGTCGCTGCTTGTCGAGGCCAGGGACGTCACGCTCAAGGGCCGAACGCTGCACTTCGCCGTCGGCGCGGACGGCCGACAGCTTGAGCGGGTGTTGGCCCAGTTCACCCGCCTGCTGCATATCTTTCTCGCGGTGCTGGCGCTCGGGCTGATCGCGGCGGCGGCGGGTCAGGTCGCCATCGGCCTGCTGCCGCTGCGCCGTCTGCGCGGTCGGCTGGCGGAGGTGCGTGAGGGTAAGTCGGAGAGGGTGTCTGACGACTTCCCCAGCGAGGTGCGGCCGCTGGTCAGCGATCTGAACGGGATGCTCGCCGCCAATGAGGAGATGCTGCGACGGGCCAGATCCCAGGCGGGCAATCTGGCCCATGCGCTAAAGGGGCCGCTGGCCATCCTGACCGACGAGGCCGAGCGCCTGGCCGCCGCCGGCAAGACCGAGACTGCGGCGGTGGTGCTCGAGCAATGCGGGGCGATGAGCCGGCAGATCGACTATCAGCTGGCCCGCGCCCGGGCGGCGGCCAGCCGGACCGGCCCGGCCTTGCGCGCCGCGCCCTCGGCGGCGACGGGGGCGGTGATCTCGGCCATGGCGCGGCTCTATGGCGACCGAAAGCTTACGTTCGAGAACGCGCTGCGGGCGGAGGTCGAGGCGGCGTGCGACTCTCAGGATCTGGACGAGATGATCGGCAATCTCGTCGACAACGCGGCTAAATGGGCGGCCAGCCGCATCCGGATTCGCTATGGCGACAATTCCGCGCCGGGGATGATTTCAATCCTGGTCGAGGACGATGGGCCGGGTGTTCCCCCCGAGAACCACGCGGCGGTGTTCGCGGTCGGCGTCCGGTTGGACGAGCGCCAGCCGGGGTCGGGGCTTGGCCTCGGCATCGTCAAGGATCTGGCCGAACTCTACGGCGGCCGGGTCAGCCTGGGGGCGTCCGATCTGGGCGGGTTGGCCGCGAACCTGGAGCTTCCGGCCGCGCCGTGAGGCGCCACAGAGCCGCCAGTCCCGCGCGGACCTCGGCGGGGTCTTCCGATCGCGACAGCGCGGCCTTGGTTTCGCGCCGTCGCAGGGCGCTCGTCGGCCAGGGCGCCTGGTCGATGTACCAGCCCAGATGCTTGCGGAAGACACGCAGGCCGTGCCGCTCGCCATAGAAGGCGAGGGACGCCTCCATATGGTCGACGACGATCCCGTAGCGGGTTTCGGCGTCGGGCTCGGCGGGCTCATGGCCAGAGGCCAGACCGGCCTCGATCGCAGCGATCATCCAGGGGCGGCCATAGACGCCGCGGCCGATCATCACCGCGTCCGCCCCAGATTGCTCCAGCGCCACGCGGGCCGAGGCGGCGTCCAGCACATCGCCGTTGACGATCACCGGCAATCGGACGGCGCGCTTGACCTCGGCCACCGCGCGCCAGTCGGCGGCGCCGGTATAGAACTGGCAGCGGCTCCGGCCGTGCACCGTGATGGCCCTAACCCCGACCTGCTCGGCTCGGCGCGCGAGTTCGGGCGCGTTGCGCGAGGCGTCGTCCCAGCCCAGGCGCATCTTCAGGGTCACAGGCCGTCGCGTCGCCTGGACCGTGGCGGCGATGATCGCCTCGGCGTGGTCGAGGTCGCGCATCAGGGCCGAGCCCGCCGCCACGCCCGTCACCAGCTTGGCGGGACAGCCCATGTTCAGGTCGATGATGTCGGCGCCCGCCGCCTCGGCGATGCGGGCTCCGGAAGCCAGCATTTCGGGGTCGGAGCCCACCAGCTGCACCACCATCAAAGGCAGGCCCTTGCCGACGGCGGCGCGGCGGATCGCGTCGGGTCGGCCCTGGGCCAGTTCGGAGGAGGCGACCATCTCGGTCGCCACATAGGCCGCGCCCAGTCGGGACAGGGTCTGGCGGAAGGGCAGGTCGGTGATCCCGGTCATGGGCGCGGCCAGCACCCTGCCGGCGATGCGCACGTCGCCGATCTGCAGGCTGGCCGGGGAGGACGCGGCGCTCAAAGCTCTATGGCTCGGTCCGTGTGGGTGTTTTCACGCGGGCCCGCCGCGGGAAACTGCCCGGCGAGCCCCGCGCCGCAAATCTTCACGGCGTCGATCAGGCCTTCCTCGGCCTGTCCGGCGGCCATCTTTGTCCGGATGGCGTCGACCGCGCCGCGCCAGACGGTTTCACCGACGGCCTGGTGGGTGGCCCTGTCGGTGATGATCTCCACCTTGCGGTCGTGCAATGAGACGAAGATCACCAGGCCGGCGCCTGTTCCGTCGTCGGCGAAGCGGGCCGATTGATACTGCTGCTGGGCGGCCTTCTTGACCCGCGCCGCCTTGAGGCGATCGGGCGTCAGAAATCGACGCACAGGCGGTATGGCCGCCAGCCAGGCGGCCAAGCCGAAGGCGGCGGCCTGGAGCAGGGCGTAATCGAGCATGGCCCGGTGCAGTTGCACGCCCGCGGCCGCGACATGGCCCACCAGCCAATCGCCGCCCGGCGACAGGGCGGCCAGCCCCAGGCCGAGGGCGGCGGCGGCGGGGATGAGGATCAGCGCGACGATGATTCCGACGACCAGGGGCGTCTCGGGATAGGTGGAGACCTCGCGGGTGACCACGCAGATGATCTCGTAGGCCGTGCGGCTTTCCGCATCGGCGACGGCCGCAGCGATCCGATCCAGCTCGGTCTCATCCAGGATAGGAGTCACCATCCGCCTGAAGCCCCGCCGCCGCCAAAGCCGCCGCCGCCGCCGCGAAAGCCGCCGTCGTGGCCCGATCCGAAGCCGCCTCCGCTCCAGCCGCCTCCGCCGCCGCGCGAGAGGCCGCTGAGGATGATCGGGATCACCCACCCGCCGCCTCCGCGACGACGGCCGCCGCCGCGGAAGATCGAGAACAGGACGAACATGACGATCAGGATCGGGATCAGGCCCCAGCCGCCCGTCTCGTCCCCCGCGGCCGCGGAGGCCATGCTCGCCTGATCGGCGATAGCGCGGGCCTGATCCTCTGGGAGGGCCAGCTGCTTGAGGATGGCGTCCGTTCCCGCGACGACCCCGCCGGGCAGATCGCCGGCCTTGAACCGCGGCAGAACCTGGGTTTGCAGGATGACGCTCGACAGCGCGTCGGTCAGAACCGGTTCAAGCCCGTAGCCGACCTCGATACGCACCTTCCGCTCATTGGGGGCGACAATGAAAAGGACGCCGTTGTCGTGCTCGGCCCCCGGCTTGAGCCCGCCCTTCTGGCCGACGCCCCAGGAGCGCCCGAGCTGGTAGCCGTAGTCGGCGATGTCGAGCCCATTGAGCGAGGGCAGGGTGACGACAACCAACTGGCGGCGCGACTGCGCCTCAAGCCGTGCAAGCCGCTCGCTGAGTTCCGTCTGAACGGCGGGCGTCAGAATTTGCGCCGCGTCGACGACCCGGCCGGTGAGCGGCGGGAAGGCCGGAGCAGCCTCGGCGGCCATCGGCCGGAAGGCCGCCGCGACCAGGGCGAGGGCCAGGACCAGCCCAGGGAGGGCCCAGCTCGCGCGCCAGACCCCGCGTGCGTCGGTCATCGGCTGGGTGGCGCGGCGGGCGGTGCGGCGCCGGGCGCCGCCGGCGCGGCCGAGGGCGTGATGTCGAATTCGACTTTCGGGGCGCTTTGGGCGGCCTCATTGGCGGTGAAGAGCGCCATCGGCTTTTCGACGCTGTAGACCGTCTTGGCCCAAAGAAGGGTCGGGAAGGTGCGCAGGCTCGTGTTGTAGATGCGGACGGAGTCGTTGTAGTCGCGTCGGGCGATGGCGATCCGGTTCTCGGTGCCCTCGAGTTGCGATTGCAGCGCCAGGAAGTTGGCGTTCGACTTCAGGTCCGGATAGTTCTCGGTGACGGCCAGCAGGCGTCCGAGAACGCCCGACAGGCGGTCCTGCGCCGCCTGATAACGTTCGAGCGCGGCCGGATTGGTGAGGGTGGAGGCGTCCAGCTTGACCTGGGTCGCGCTCGCGCGGGCCTCGACCACTTCCTTCAGGACGGTCCGTTCCTGCTGGGCGTAGCCCTGCACGGTGGCGACGAGATTGGGCACAAGGTCGGCCCGCCGCTGATATTGGGTCTGGACTTCGGCCCATTGCGCCCGCGCCCGCTCCTGCTGGGTCGGGATGGTGTTGATCCCGCATCCGGTCAGCAAGACCGAGGCGGCGAGCATCACCGCGAACTTCATCGATCTTAGGCTGATCATGGACGTGACCTCCGCGGGCGCCTGGGTGGAGGGGCAGACTACGCCAACCCTCGGGCCGGAGCGAGGGGCGTCGCTCCGGGGCGGATGTGAGACGGGGTTCGAAGCCGCCAAACCGGCGGTATCGGTTTCGCGCATCGAAAACCTCGAAGCGCAGAAGGTCGCGGCGCCGGCCAGGCCAAAAAACAGGGCTGGCGTCGGGCCGAGGCTCGGCTAAGCTAAAGTTATGCCTCATAAGCAGCCTCATAAAAAAATAAGAACACTGATGCTTTGCGGAGGGCTTGCGGTCCTGGCGGCCGTCAGCGGCCGCGCTATCGCCCAGGTCGAAGACCACGGCTATAGCGCCGCCGACATCCAGGCCGGCTTCAAGATCTATTCCGCCCAGTGCCAGCTCTGCCATGGGCCGAACGGCGACCAGATCGCCGGGATCAACCTGTCCCGCCAGCGGTTCAAGCGCGTCGTGTCCGATGACGACATCAAGGCGACCGTGAGCAGCGGGATCGTGAGCGCCGGCATGCCCGCCTTCCGGTTCCAGCCCGCCGAACTCAATTCGATCGTCGCCTTCATCCGCTCCGGGTTCGACACCAGCGGCACGCCGTTCAAGCTCGGCGACGCGGCGCGCGGCAAGGCCGTGTTCGAGGGCAAGGGCGGCTGCACCGCCTGTCACGCCCCGCAAGGTGAGGGGCGCTTCAACGCGCCCAGCCTTTCGGCCGTCGGCGCCGCGCGCCAGCCGGTCGAGATCCAGCGCTACATCCTGGAGCCGAACAAGGCGATGCTGCCGCTCAATCGGCCGGTGAGCATCACTTTGAAGGATGGCCGCACCCTGAAGGGCCGCCGGTTGAACGAAGACAGCTATTCGGTACAGCTGCGGGACGAGACACTGCGGCTTCACTCGATCGCCAAGGCCGACATCAAGAGCTACGAGCTCGGCAAGACCTCGAACATGCCCTCCTACGCCGGCAAGCTCAGCGACACCGAGCTGGCCGACCTGCTTGGCTATCTGACCTCTTTGAAGGGCTCCTGATGCGCACCGCTTTGGGATGGGCCTTCGCCCTCATCGCCGCCCTGGTCATGTCGGTTCCGCAAGCCGCCCCGGCCGCGGAGGTCAGCGCCGCCCGCATCCAGGGCGCCGCCGGCGAGCCGCAGAACTGGCTGACCTACGGCGGCGGCTATTCGAGCCAGCGCTACAGCGCCCTGACCCAGATCACGCCCGCCAACGTCAAGGGCCTGAAGTCCCAATGGGTGCTGCAGGACAACGTCATCGGCGTCTGGCAATCCAATCCGCTGGTCGTCGACGGGGTGATGTACGTCACCCAGCGTCCCAACGACGTGATCGCGCTCGACGCCAAGACCGGCAAGGTCTTCTGGCAGTACCGCTACACGACCTCGCCGGACGCCAAGGTCTGCTGCGGCTCCAACAACCGCGGCGTCGCCATGCTGGGCGACACCCTCTACATGGGCACGCTCGACGCCCATGTGGTGGCCATCGACGCCCGCACGGGAACCAAGCTCTGGGACAAGGCGCTGGCCGACCTCAACCTCGGCTACTCCATCACCATGGTCCCGCTGGTGGTGAAGGATAAGATCGTCGTCGGCCTCGGCGGCGGCGAGTTCGGCATCCGCGGCTTCATCACCGCGCTGGACCCCAAGACCGGCGATGAGAAGTGGAAATTCTACACCATCCCCGGCCCCGGCGAGCCCGGCCACGACACCTGGCGCGAGACGGATTGGGAGCATGGCGGCGGCTCGGCCTGGGTCACAGGCTCCTACGACCCGTCGCTGAACCTGATCTATTGGGGCATCGGCAACCCCGGCCCCGACTGGAACGCCGCCCAGCGTCCCGGCGACAATCTCTACACCGACAGCGTGGTGGCCCTCGACGCCGACACCGGCAAACTGAAGTGGCACTACCAGTTCACGCCGAACGACAACTACGACTACGATTCCGTGCAGGTGCCGGTGCTGGCCGACATCGCCTGGCAGGGGAAGCCCGCCAAGGTGATGCTGTGGGCCAACCGCAACGGCAACTTCTATGTGCTGGACCGCGCTACGGGGAAGTTCCTGCTCGGCGCGCCCTTCGTGAAGGTCAATTGGATGTCGGGCTTTGACGCCAATGGCCGGCCGATCCAGACGCCGCAGCCGACCGGCGCGGCCACCTATCCGGGCAACCAGGGCGGGACCAACTGGTTCCCGCCCGCCTTCAATCCCAAGACCGGGCTGTTCTACGTCTCGGCCTGGGAGAACTACGGCTCCATCTACCGGCGCGAGCAGGCCACCTATGAGCCGGGCAAGGTGTTCGGCGGCGGCGGCCAGAGCGTGGTCTCGCCCGCCCCGGGCACGCCGACCCCCGGCATCGGCCGCAAGAGCCTGATCAACAACTGGACCAGCGAGACCGGCAACGGCGCCGTTCTGGCCATCGACCCGCAGTCCGGCAAGCGCGCCTGGACCTTCCCGCAGTTCGACGTCACCGAGGCCGGCTTGCTGACTACGGCCTCCGGCCTGGTCTTCACTGGCGGCCGCGAGGGCTATGTCTATGCGCTCGACGCCAAGACCGGGAAGGAGCTGTGGAAGGCCCACCTGGGCGGCCAGATCAACATGGCCCCGATCACCTACGCCATCGATGGCAAGCAGTATGTCTCGGTCATCGCCGGCCGGACCCTGGTGACCTTCTCACTCGACAACTGAAGCTTTGTATCGCGGAGGCGGAATGAAACGGTCCGGATTAAGCGCTGGCCGATTTCTATCTATGTTTCTGTTATTTGCACTCGCAAGCGCGGGGGCCGCCCAAGCAGCGCATGCGACGCCCGACTGGGGCGGCATTTGGCTCCGGGTCGGGGGCATCAGCTGGGATCCGACGCTCAAGCCCGGTCAGTTCGACCGCCCGCCGCTGACCTCGGCGTATCAGGCGAAATACCAGGCCGCGCTGGACGCGCTCGAGGCGGGCCGACCGGTCAACGACCCGACGGCGGCCTGTCAGCCGCCCGGCGCCGTGCGGCTGATGAACATGGTCTATCCGATGGAGATCTTCCAGCGGCCCGGCCTTGTGGCGGTCTTCGCCGAATGGGACCATCAGGTCCGGCGCATCTACACCGATGGGCGCAAGCCCGACCCCGATCTGGACCGCAGCTACAATGGCTATTCGACCGGTCACTGGGAGGGCGCCGAGCTCGTGGCCGAAACGGTGAAGCTGCAGCCCTATCCGGTGATCACCGCCAGCGGTCTGGCTCTGGGCAAGACCGTGACCATGAAGGAACGCTGGAGGCAGATGGGCCCGGATACGCTGACCGACACCATCACCCTGATCGATCCGGAAGCCCTGACGGAGCCCTATACGGTGGTGAAGACCTTCAAGCGCGCGCCGCCCGGCTTCGAGATCATGGAATACACCTGCACCGAGAATAACCGGAACCCGGTGCTGGAGGACGGCACGACCGGAACCCTTCTGAACAAGTCCCTTCCCAAGCCGGACTAGGCGGCGCTCTAGCGGGGCCGCGCGGCCCATTCAGGGTCCTGTTTGATCACGCCCGCCTCGTAGGCGTCCTGCCAGCCCTCGACGCCGTCCGGGAACCAATAGACTCGCAAATAGCCTTGCCGAACGAGACGCTTGGCGGCGTTCCAGCTGGCCCAGCAGTCTCGGTGGCAGAAGACCACGACCGGCTTCGCCTTCGCGCCCGCCGTCAGGGCGTCGACTTGGGCGGTCAACAGGGCGTCCTGGGGCGGTGTGAGCGCACCGTCGCCCGCGCCCGGCATCCAGACGCTGCCCGGAACCGAGCGATGGATCGGCAGCCAGAGGGCGTCCGGGGCCATGCCCGCGGGCTTAGCTTCCTCGGCCGCGACGTCGATGAGCAGGGGACGGTCGCTGGCGATCAGGGCGGCGAGGGCCTTGGCGTCGATGACGTTGGCGCCGGCCAGGCTCGCGGGGGTTTGGCCGCGCATCGGTCCCGTCCAGAAGCCCGCGGGTTCGGCCGCCGGTCCGGCGGAGGCGGGGCCGCTGAGGGCCAGGAGCAGGCTCAGTCCTACGACGATCTGGGAGAACCGGTTCATCGGGTCAGCGCCCCGCGGGCGCGGTGACGAAACTCCGCGCCCATCGCCCGTCCTGACTGTCCAGGGCCGACACTTCTATGGGCGCGTTCTGAGGCATGAACCGGAAGCTGATCACGGGGTCGGACGACAGGGAGATGTCCGCGTTCAGGGTGAAGATCGACTGCCCCCCGGAGGAGACCTTCACCTCCCGAATGAAGCGGGCCGGCGTATAGCCCCGTGTGGCCTGATCCATCTGCATGCCGTTGAAATTGGGATGGCGGATGGTCAGGACGCCCTCGACCGGCGCGCTGGTGCGGATGGCGGCGGGCAGTTTCAGGCTCATCTCGCCCATGCCTTTGCTGGCCTCTTCCGGCGTGACGCCCGCCGGAGCGGAGCAGCCGCCGGACGCCTTCACATATCGGCTCGTCTGGTGGAGAGCGCCGTCCTTGGTTTCGACCACCGCGTGAATGTCGGTGTAGCTGTCGACACGGACCTTGAGCCTGATCTGCGACGGGTCGGCGGCGGGGCCGAAGGTGAAGTGGGCCGCATAGGGCGAGGGGTTGTCGTCGACGAACAGATAGACCGCCGCGACCTTGTCCTTTTGCGGCATGGTCAGGGTGATGGGCACGTAGGCCGCGTCTAGGGCGCGGTCGGGCGTCTCCATGGCGATCAGGCCGTCGGCGGCCTGGACGGTCCGGGCGCCGAAGATCGCGGTCTGGAGCTCGTTCCAGCGGGCGGCCCGCTGCGTCTGATCGGGCGCAGCCGCGCCCTGGCCGGGCAGAAGGGCGGTGGACAGTAAAGCCAGGACGATGGCGACCGCGCGAGGCTTCAGCATGGCTTTCTCCGGCCACGGGCGGCCGATCCGGTCAGGGGATCGGCGCTCCAGACGCGCGAGCCTAGTCTTCGATCGACCAGATGGCGATTTCGTTTTTCAGCCAGAGGAGCAGATCCGGGTCGCCGATGGCGACGGGATCCTGGGCGAGCGCGATCAGTTTGGCGCGCGCCGGCTCGGCGAGCGCCATGTTCTGGCTGTTGGCCTCTTCCAGGATTGCGGTGAGCTTGGTGCGGCTGAATGGGCTGGTCATGCTTCCAGCCTACGCCATCCGCAGAGGCCCGGAAACCTGAGCTGGAAACGGGCGCTATTCACGTCCCGCGCCCCAACGCGCAAGCCGCCAGGGTGCGCCGCACGATCACCTGCTCCTCGTCGGCGGGAATGATCC
>CANJKM010000025.1 GCA_947474805.1 Caulobacterales bacterium
AGAAGAGGGGCCTGGTCTCGATGTTCTCCGCGCCCAGATCGGCCATCACCTGATCACGCGACTTGGCGGCGCCGGGCGCTGTCAGGATGGAATACATCCACCAGACATGGCCGGCCCAGTTGGCGGCGGTCGGGCGGACGATCTTCTCGCCGAGCCTGGCCAGATGCTGTTCGTACCAGCCGGCGACCCGCTTGCGGGCGGCCAGATGGTGTTCGACCCGCTCCAGCTGGGCCAGGCCGATGGCCGCGCAGATATTGGTCATGCGATAGTTGTAGCCGATGACCGGGAACCAGTAGCGGCGGCTCAGGTCCATCCCTTGGCCACGATACAGACGCAGCTTCGCCGCCAGTTCGTCATCATCGGTGGTGATCATCCCGCCCTCGCCGGTGGTGATGATCTTGTTGCCGAAGAAGCTGAAGGTGGCGCAGCGGGCGAGCGAGCCGACCATCCGTCCCTTGTAGGTGGCGCCCACCGCTTCGGCCGCATCCTCGATCACCCAAAGGCCATGCTTCTCGGCGATCGCGGTGATGGGGTCCATATCGACGGGATGGCCGTAGAGATGCACGACCATGATCCCCTTGGTCTTGGGGCCGATCGCGGCCTCGACCGCGGCGGGGTCGATGTTGAAGCTGATCGGGTCGTTGTCGACGAAGACCGGCTCGGCCCCGCAATATTTCACGGCGTTGGCCGAGGCGATGTAGGTCAGGCTCGGGACGATAACCTCTTCGCCCGGCTGCAGGTTCATGCCGATGAAGGCGAGGTGTAGGGCGGTGGTGCCGTTGTTGGCGGCGACGGCGTGCTTGACCCCGCAATAGGCGGCGAAGGCGGCCTCGAACTCGCCGATGAACCGACCCGCCGAGGAGATCCAGGTCGTGTCCAGGCACTCGTTGACATAGGCCTTCTCATTGCCGTCGAGCGAGGGCTGGGCGACGGGAAGGCGGGGCAGGTCGCTGCTCATGCCAAAGTCTCTGAAGGACCGGTCTCAATAGGCCGGACGACGCGGGCCGGCGAGCCCATGGAGACCATGCCGGGCGGCAGGTCGCGGACCACGGTCGAGCCGGCCCCAACGACCCCGCCCTCGCCGATCCTCACGCCGGGAATGGCCCGGCAGCCGACGCCCAGGAAGGCCAGGCGACCGACGGTGACATTCCCCGCCAGGGCCGAGCCGGGGGCGACGTGGCAGGCCTCGCCCAGGCGGCAGTCATGGTCGACCGAGGCGTTGGTGTTGAGGATGGCCAGGTCGTCGATCCGGGTTTCGGCATTGACCACGGCGCCCGCCATCACGGCGACGCCGGCGCCGAGCAGGGCGCTTGGCGAGACGGCCGCGCGGCGGCTGACCGCCTTGACCAGGGTGAAGCCGTTGGCCTCAAGATTGCGACCGATCTTCAGCCGCAGCCGGTTGTCGCCGATGGCCACGAAGGCCGATGATACGCCCTGGCCGCGCAGGATGGCGAGGTCTTCGTCCGAGCCGATCACCGGCACGCCCAGCACCTTGCGCGGGGTCGGGTCGGCGTCGATAAGACCGATGACCCGATAGGCGTCGACCTCGCGGAACAGGTCGATCACCACCTTGGCGTGGCCCGAGGCCCCGACGATCACCAGATCGATCATGCTTTCCCCTCGCGGGCTTTATGGCGCCAGTCTTTCAGCACCGCGTCCACCGTGTCCTCGAAGGCGTAGTCCGGGGCCCAGCCCAGCAGGAGGCGGGCGCGGGCGGCGTCGCCGCGCACCTCGGCCACGTCGTTGGGGCGAAGGGCCCCCTCGTCCTGCTCGACGACCATCGGCACGGTCGCGGCGGCGATCAGCCGGTCCATGGCCCATTGCACCGTCAAGGGGCGGCCCGATGCGAGGTTGATGGCCACGCCGGGCTCCAGCTGGTCGATCTTCTCTAGGCCCAGCGCATAGGCCTCCACGATATCGCGCACGTCGCAAAAATCGCGGGCCCGGTCGGTGCGGCCGATCTTGATCACGGCGGGGGCCTGGCCGGCCTCGGCCCGGGCGATCTGAGCGGCGATATGGGGCACGACGAAGGCCGGGCTCTGGCCGGGACCGGTGTGGTTGAACGGCCGGAAGCGAACCGCCCGCAGGCCCCGGAGCGCCATCTCGCCGATGGCTAGGTCGGCGGCCGTCTTGGTCACGGCATAGTGGTTGGCGGGCCGCAGCGGAGCGTCCTCGTCGAGCGAATGGCCATCGTTTGCCGACAGGCCATAGACCTCGCCCGTCGAGACGTGAATCAGGGCGGCGCGCGCCTGCATGACCGCCTCGGCGACCCGCAGCGTGCCGTGCAGATTGACGGTCCAGGCCCAGTCGGGGTCGCGGGCCGAGCCCTGGACATGGGTGGCTCCGGCCAGGTGAAAGACGGCGGTGGGTTTGATCGCCGAGAAGGCGGCGGCGAGGGCCGTCGCGTCGGTGACGTCGAGCGTCAGGCTGGCCGCGCCTTCAACCGCCGCGCCCTCGAGGCTGGCGGCGTGAATCTCCGCGCCCTTGAACCGGCGGGCGAGGGCGCGCACCAGGTGCGGGCCGACGAAGCCGGCCCCGCCCGTGATCAGAATGCGGTGAGCGTACCGGGGGTCCTGAGCCTCTAGGGGCATCAGCCCAGCTTCTTACGCCTGACAAGGTCGGCGTCGACCATCTCGTGGATCAGGTCCTCGAGGCTGGTCTCGGCCTCCCAGCCGAGCTTGGCGCGGGCCTTGGAGGCGTCGCCGAGCAGGACCTCGACCTCGGCCGGGCGGAACAGGGCCTCGGAGATGACCACGTGGTCGGCGGGGTTCAGGCCGACATAATCGAAGGCGATCCGAACCATATCGTCGACCGTGGTGGTGCGGCCGGTGGCGACGACATAGTCGTCGGGCGTGTCCTGCTGCAGCATCATCCACATCGCCTTGACGTAGTCGCGGGCGTGGCCCCAGTCGCGCTTGGCGGTGGTGTTGCCGAGCTCCAGCGTCTTGGCCTGGCCGAGCTTGATGCGGGCCACGGCGTCGGTGACCTTGCGGGTCACGAACTCAATGCCGCGCAGCGGGCTCTCGTGATTGAACAGGATGCCCGAGGAGGCGTGCAGGCCGAAGCTCTCGCGATAGTTCACGGTGATCCAGTGGCCGTAGAGCTTGGCCACGGCGTAGGGCGAGCGCGGGTAGAAGGGCGTGGTCTCACTCTGCATCGGCTGCTGGATCAGGCCGTACATTTCGGACGAAGACGCCTGATAGAAGCGGGCCCCGGGGGCCTCCTGACGCATGGCCTCAAGGATGTTGGTGACGCCGATGGCGGTGACCTGGCCGGTCAGCAGCGGCTGGTCCCAGGATGATTTCACGAAGCTCTGGGCGGCGAGATTATAGATCTCGTCCGGTTGCAGATGGCGGACGGTGCGGCTCAGGCAGGACAGGTCGGTGAGGTTGCCGTCGACAAGTTCGACGTCCTTGTCGATGCCGAGCCAGCGCAACCGTTCGCCGATCACCTCGGCCGAGGCCGAGCGGCGCATCAGTCCGTGGACCTTGTAGCCCTTCTGCAGCAGGAGCTGGGCCAGATAGGCGCCGTCCTGGCCGGTCACACCCGTGATCAGCGCCGTCTTAGCCATGAATCGATCGTCCCCTTCACCGCGCGGAATTGGGCGCGAGGCCGATCTTCTATAGGCGAGCGAGGCGGGAGGGAAGCGACCGAGATGATGCGCCCTCAAGCCAAAGAGGGCGCGCCTTTGTCTCCGGGCCTACTTCTCGCGCAGGCCCTGGCGCAGCGTCGCCGTCAGCGGCTCGATCATATACTGGAGCACGGTCCGCTCGCCGGTCGGCACCACCACCTCGGCCGGCAGGCCGGGCTTCAGACGCCCGCGAATCTGGGGCGGCAGCTTGCGCTCGTCCACGCCGATCACGGCCAGATAGTAGGGTTGGCGGGTGGCCTCGTCGATGATCCGGTCGCTGGAGATCGAGCGGACAACGCCGTTGATCACCGGAATGGTCCGGTCGTGAAAGGAGGAGAAGCGCACCTCGGTGACCTGGCCGATGGCGATCGAATCGACATCGTTGGGCGAGAAGCTCGCCTTGACCACCAGTTCCTCGTTCTGCGGCACGATATCGACCAGGGGCTCGCCGCCGCGCACCACGGCGCCGGCGTTGAAGACGTGAATGCTCTGGGCGGTGCCCTCGACCGGCGAGCGGACTTCGATCCGCTTGGCCTGGTCCTGGGCGACGGTGAAGCGCTCACGGATGTCGGACATCTTGGCCCGGGTCTCGGTCAGATCCTTGGAGGCCTGCTCATAGATCTGCTGGCGCAGTTGGCGGGTCTGCAGGGTGGTCTCGTTGATTTCCTTCTCGACCCGCTCGTGCTCGGAAATGGAGCGGCCGATCTGGCCGCCTAGGCTGGCGCGCTCCCGCTGCAGCGCCAGCAGGCGCGGGCGGGGCACGAGCCCCTTGTCATAGAGCTTCTGGACGTCGGCGAGCTCGCTTTCCAGCAGGGCGGATTGCTGCTCCATGCCGGTGCGCTCGCGGTCGACGCCCTGAATGGCGGTGCGGAACTGGTCGACGCGCGAATTGAGAATGCTGACCTGATTGTTCAGCGTGTTCTTGCGCTCGTAGAACTGCTTGGCCTCGTCGGCCATGGCGCGGGCGGCGACCGGGCTGGAGGCGCCGAGCAGTTCCTGCGGGAAGGTGACGGTCGCGGCGTTGTCCCGCTCAGCCACAAGCCGGGCTTCCTGGGCCAGTAGGGCGTAGAGTTGGTTCTGGGAAATCTCGTAGCCGGCCTTGGCGGTGGTGGGGTCGAGCTCGAACAGCACCTGGCCGGCCTTCACGTGCTGACCTTCCTTGACCAGGATGGAGCGGACCAGACCGCCCTCAAGGTGCTGGACGGTCTTCTTGTTGGTGTCGATCGACAGCACGCCGTGGGCGGTGACGGCCGAATCCAGCGGGGCGAGGGCCGTCCAGCCGCCGATCACCCCGAAGGTGACGAAGATGATGCCGAAGCCCATCTTGGCCACGGCGCGGTAGTCCTCGCTCGGACGGAGAATGGCGGGAAGCTTCATGACTGTGTCCTGGGCGGTCGGGTTCAGCCGGCCTGGGCCGGAGCGTCGCCGGAGGGCGGGGTCTGGGGCGGCTGCGGCGGGGCGGCGGCGACGGCCTTGGGACCGCCGAACAGCTGGGCCATCACCTCGTCACGGTCGCCGAACATCTGGGCGGCGCCGCCGTTGAGCACCAGAATCTTGTCGCACAGACTCAGGATGTTGACCTTGTGGGTGGCGATGATGATCGTCTTGCCAGCCTTCTTAAGCTCAAGGATCGCCTGGGCGAGCGCGTTTTCGCCTTCGGAATCCAGGCTGGCGTTGGGCTCGTCGAGCACGATCAGCGCCGGCTTGCGATAGACCGCGCGGGCCAGGGCGATGCGCTGGCGCTGGCCGCCCGATAGGGCGAAGCCGCCTTCGCCGATCTGGGTGTCATAGCCGTTGGCCAGGCCCTGAATCATCGGGTGGACCCCCGCCATGGTGGCGGCCTCGATCACGTCCTCGGGGTCGTACTCGGCGAAACGGGCGATGTTCTCGGCCACGGTGCCGGAGAAGAGTTCGACGTCCTGCGGCAGGTAGCCGATGTGCTGGCCCAGCGCCTGCGGATCCCAATGCTTCAGGTCAAAGCCGTCCAGGCGAATGGCGCCCTGGATGGCCGGCCAGACGCCGACCAGGCCGCGCATCAGGCTGGACTTGCCGGCGGCCGAAGGGCCGACGATGCAGAGGGTCTGGCCGGCTGCGAGCGCGAAGCTCGCGCCCATGACGGTGGGACGCTGAGCGCCGGGAGGAGCAATGACCACGCCCTCCACCCGCAGATCGCCCTTGGGAGCCGGCAGGGCCATGCGCTCGTTGTCGTCGATGGTGGCGCGGAACAGGGTCTGGACCCGGTCCCAGGCGCCGCGGGCGGCGATGAAGGACTTCCACTGGCCGACGCCCGCTTCGATCGGGGCAAGGGCCCGGCCGACCAGGATGGAGGCGGCGATCATGGCGCCGGGCGAGATCTTGCCCTCGATGGCCAGATAGGCGCCGCCGCCGAGGATCAGAGTCTGGACCACCTGACGCACGAACTTGATGATCGACATGATGCTGCCGCCGCGGTCCGAGGCCGAGGCCTGCCAGGCGATCAGTTCGTCCCGCCGGCCCTGCCAGCGCTTCTGCAGCCCGCCCCACATGCCCATGGCGCGCATCACCTCGGCGTTGCGCAGGGTGGCGGAGGCGTCGTTCTGGGCTCCGATGGCGGCGATGGTCGCCTTCTTGATCGGATCGCGGGTGGCGTAGTCGTTGGCGACGGCCAAGCCGAAGATGATCAGGCCTGAAATGATGGCCAGGAAGCCGAAGAAGGGGTGAAGCACGAAGGACACCACCAGAAAGACGGGGATCCAGGGCGCGTCGCAGAAGGTGATCAGGCCGGCGCCGGTCAGGAAGCCGCGAACCTCGTCGGTGTCGCGGAAGGCCTGGGCCCCGCCGGCGGCGTGCTTGATGTTGGCGTCCAGGACGCTGGTGAAGGTCGGGCCGCGCAGCACATTGTCGAAGGCGATGCCGCCGCGCACCAGCACCTGGGTCCGAAGCGATTCCAGCGCCGCGTAGACGACGAACAGGATCACCACCACCAGGGTCAGCACCACCAGGGTGGTGACGTTGCGGCTGGTGAGCACCCGGTCATAGACCTGCAGCATGTAGAGCGGGCTCACCAGCGCCAGCAAATTGATGAACAGGCTGAAGAAGGTCGCGGTGAAGATCGCCGGCTTCGCGACCTGAAAGGCGCGGTTAAGCGGCGTGGGATCGTTGTTGGGCCTGGCCTGCATGCCTAAGGTCTCGCCTCTCGCCGGGCGGATCCCGCCGGGTCTATCGTTGAACGCCGTGGTTACGGCCGGATTAGCGCCGAACGGCCGGCCCCACATTGCCGCCGCCGTGTTAAGGGCGGATTAGCCGTCAGCGCGATATAGTTCTAGGGCTTCATCGCCGCTAGGGGTTGTGCGCGCGAATGTCGCGCTCAGGCTTAAGGTTGACGGCGAAGCATTGCGGTTAGGGCCGCCCGGCCCTACCTGCTCGCCGGGACTGCGCTTTCAATCTGGATTGTATCATGAAGAGCGGCCTTCTGCGCCGATGGGCTTTGACCACGGTTTGCGCCTTCGGGCTCACCGGCGCCGCGTTTCAGGCCGTTCAGGCCGAAACCCTGGCCGAGGCGGTCGAGCTCGCCTACCGCACCAACCCCAACATCCAGGCGCAGCGGGCCTCCCTGCGGGCGCTCGACGAGAGCTATGTTCAGGCGCGGTCCGGCTTCGGGCTCAACGCGGGCGTCCAAGTGAGCCGCAACGAATTCATGCTGAAGCGGAGCGGCCCCCAGGGCGGGGAGGCCCAGGCCACGACCAATTCCGCAAGCCTCTCAATCCAGCAGCCGATCTATTCGGGCGGTCGGCTTTCAGCCCGCACCAATGCGGCCGAGGCCGATATCGAGGCCGGGCGACAGCAGCTGCGCCGCTTCGAGCTCGATCTGATGGTTCGGGTGGTCGCGGCCTACGTCAACGTTCGCCGCGACGAGCGGGTGCTGCAGATCGCCCGCGACCTGGCGAAGGTGCTCGAGGATCAGCTCACCGACACTGACGCCAAGTTCGAGGTCCGCCAGGTGACCGCCACCGATCAGGCCCAGGCCCGCGCGCGCCTCGCCCAGGCCCGGACCCAGCTGGCCAACGCCGAGGCCCAGCTGAACGCCAGCCGGGCCAACTATGTGGCTCTGGTCGGGCGCGCCCCCGGGTCTCTGGAGCCGGAACCCGCGATCGAGGGCCTGCCCCCTACGGTGGACGCCGCCTTCGACCTGGCCGAAGCCCAGAACCCGCAGCTGCTGCAATCGCAGTTCACCGAACAGGCCAGCCGCGCCCGGGTCGCGGAGGTCCGCTCGCAGCGCCGACCACAGCTCTCGCTGCGGGCCACCGCCGCGCGGAATCCGACATCTCAATTCGCGACCAACCCCATCGACGAATCGATCACCCTGTCCGCCGTGGTCAGTCAGCCGCTGTTCACCGGGGGCGCTCTGACCTCCCAGATCCGGCAGACAGTCGAGCAGAACAACCGCGACCGGCTTCTGATCGAGGACGCCCGTCGCAACATGATCCAGAGTGTCGCTCAGGGCTGGGAGCAGTTGGCCGGCGCGCGTGGCGCCCTTCTCTCCCAGCAGCAGGAGGTGCAGGCCGACGAGACCGCCTTCTATGGCGTGCGCGAGGAAGAAAAGGTCGGGCTGCGATCGACGATTGAAATCCTCAACGCCATCCAGGAGCTCGCCGCCGCTCAGCTCTCGCTGGCGCGCGGGCGGGCCAATGAATATGTCAGCCGGGTTCAGCTGCTGGCTCAGATCGGCTCGCTGAGCCTCGATGACCTGTCGCCGGGCGCGAACAGCTACGACCCGGCCCGCAATTTCGACAAGGTCCACAATAAGGGCGCCCTGCCCTGGGAAGCCGGTCTTCGCGCCATCGACCGGATCGCCGGGGCCCCCATCGGCGGCTTGCGCCCCGCCGCCACCGAGCCGGCGGGCCGACCGACGGCGGCGTCGGCTCTGCCCGGTGCGCCGCCGCCCGCGGCCGAGGTCAAACCCTCGGTCACGATCGATGAGATCATGGCCTCGACTCGCCAGATTCCAGTCGACGCCTCGGCCCCGGTCAGCACCAATCGCCAGGCCGAGACGACGGTCCCGCCGAAGCCCTAGTCGGGAACCCGACCCAGCTCCTTGAGCCAGGCGTAGGCCTTGGCGTCCGAGGGCATGCGCCAGTCGCCGCGCGGCGACAACGAGCCGCCCGAGGAGATCTTGGGTCCATTGGGCATGGCCGACCGCTTGAACTGGTTGGCGAAGAAGCGCGTCAGGAACAGGTTCAGCCAGCGCTTGATCTCGGCCATGTCGTAGGCCCGCTTGTGCTTTTCGGGCGTTCCGGTCGGCCAGCCGCCCTTGGTCGCGTCATGCCAGGCGGTCCAGGCAAGGAAGGCGATCTTGGAGGGACGAAAGCCGTACCGGGTCAGATAGTAGAGGTTGAAGTCCTGCAGAGCGTAGGGGCCGACGAAGCTTTCGGTCGCCTGGGGCGTGTCGCCCGGCACAAGCTCGGGCGAGATCTCCGTCTCCAGGATGTCGAGCAGCACGGCGGCGGTCTCGGCGCTGACGTCGCCCGAGCCGGCGATGAAGCGGATCAAGTGCTGGATCAGGGTCTTTGAGACGCCTGAATTGGGGTTGTAGTGGGACATCTGGTCCCCGACCCCATAGGTGCACCAGCCGAGGCCGAGCTCGGACAGGTCGCCGGTGCCGACCACCAGGGCGCGGATCTGGTTGGCCAACCGGAACAGATAGTCGGTGCGCAGGCCGGCCTGCACATTCTCGAAGGTGATGTCATAGACCGGCTCGCCCTTGGCGTAGGGGTGGCCGAGGCCTTCCAGCATCTGCAGGGCCGAGGGCTTGATATCGATCTCGGCCCCCGTGACCCCCATGGCCGTCATCAGCTTCCAGGCGTTGGACCTGGTGCCCTCAGAGGTTGCGAAGCCCGGGAGGGTGTAGGCCAGGACATTGGCGCGCGGCAGGCCGAGGCTGTCCATCGCCCGGGCGGCGACGATCAGGGCCTGGGTCGAGTCGAGTCCGCCCGAGACGCCGATGACCAGATGCTTCAGCCCGGTCGACTTCAGCCTCTGAGCCAGGCCCTGGACCTGGATGTTGTAGGCCTCGTAGCAATTCTCCCTCAGTTCCTCGGCGTTGGAGGGGGTGTAGGGAAAGCGCTCGATCGGGCGAACCAGGTCGAGCCTGTCAGTCGGCGGCTGGAAGGCGAAGCCCTGGCGGCGCCAGACGCGGGCCGCCATGTCGGGGGCCATGGCGGCGTCGCCGAAGCTCGAGGTGCGCGAGCGCTCCTGCCGCAGGCGCCCAATGTCGATGTCGGCATGGGCGAGGGTCGAGCCGGTGGGGAAGCGCTCGGTTTCGGCCAGGAGGGCGCCGAGCTCGAAGATCGAGGCATGGCCGTCCCAGGCCAGATCGGTGGTGCTCTCGCCCGGCCCGGCGGCCGAATAGGCGTAGGCGGCCAGGCACCGGGTGGCCTGGGCGGCGCAGAGGAGGCGGCGGGTGGTCGCTTTGCCGATGACGATGTTGGAGGCCGAGAGGTTGAGGAGCACCTCGGCGCCCGCCAGGGCGGCGGCGGTCGAGGGCGGCTCGGGGGCCCAGATGTCCTCGCAGATCTCGACGTGGAAGCTGAAGGGCGCCTGGCCCCGGCTCTCGAAGATCAGGTCCGTGCCGAAGGTGGCGCTCGTTCCGGCGTAGTGAGTCGCCTGCGCGCGCACCCCGGCGCCGGGGGTGAACCAGCGGCGCTCGTAGAATTCGCGGTAGTTGGGCAGATAGGTCTTGGGGACGATCCCGAGGATGACCCCGGCGTGGATGACCACGGCGCAGTTGTAGAGCCGGCCCTCGACCCGGATCGGGGCGCCCACGGCGAAGGCGGGGCGGAGGCTTCTGGAGGCCTTGATGAGATCCGCCACCCCGGCCTCGACGGCTTCGAGCAAGGCGTCCTGCAGGAGGAGGTCGTCGATGGCGTAGCCGCACAGGCCAAGCTCGGGGAAGACCATGACGGCCACGCCCGCCTCGTGCCCGCGCTTCAGAAGGGCGAGGGTCTCGGCCGTATTGGCGGCCGGGTCGGCGACCGACAGGGTCGGGACGCAGGCGGCAACCCGGACGAAGTCGTGGGCGTAGGGCGAGTAGAACTCCATGGGCGCCCTTATAGCATCATTGAGCAAAAGGCGTGTTTCGCCCGGTCTGGGCGCGCATTTCCACCAGGATCGCCCGCGCGCGCTGAGGGTCGGGATGGACGAAGACCTTGACCATCGGGGTGTCGCGGCCGGCGGCGAAGTCGGCCAGGGCGGCGCAGACCTGGGCGGCCGCGCCCGCGACCTTGAGCACGCCATAGGCCTGCTGGGCCAGGAGAGCGGCGATCAGGGCGGCCAGGACCGGCGCCGATCGGCGCTTCGCCAACCAGGGCAGAGCCAGGAAGAAGAGGCCGAGGTGCATGGGGGTGAGGAACAGGGCGTAGCGGACGGGTATCTCGGGCTCGAACCCCGAGCGGCCCAGCACCGCCATGGCCGCCGCCCCGAGCGAGAAGAGGATCAGCCGGATCGCCAGCCGTTCGAGTGTCGGGGAACCCGGTCCGCCTCGCGAGGCGATGGCCAGGAGCGAGATCGCCAGCAGCACAAGGCCAATGGCCGGGCCTCCGAGCCGGGTCGACCAGGGCAGGCCAAGCCAGGCCAGGCCGTAGAGCAGGGAGGCCTGGAGATCGAAGGCTCCACGCGGCGGCGAGGTTTGGCCGGCCGCATAGAGCGTTATGAAGAGAGCGCCGACGGCGGCGATCGCGCCCAGTGTCCGCCAGCCCGCGCGGGCGCGCCAGGCCGCGATGATCAGGACCGGCCATAGGGCCAGGGCGACGGCGTTGCCGAGGGCCGCCAGCATGGCCAGCGGCAGGGCGGCCCAGCGCCAGCGGCCGTCCCAGACCGCCAGGGCGGCCATGCCGAAGACGAAGGCGTGGGCGTAGGGGGTGTCGATCGGGAAGACCACGTCCAGCGCATTCACACTGGAGAGAACCAGCATGGCGGCGACCGCGGCGGCCGGCAGGCGCAGAGCGGGCGGCGCGCCGGTCCAGGCCGCGCGAGCCAGGAGGCCGGCGGCGGCGGCGAGCGCGATGAGGCCGACCACGAGATAGGCGACCTCCGAGCCGTGCATCGCGCCCATGTCCAACGCGACCAGGGCGCGGGTGTAGGCCAGGCGGTGAAAGTTGTGGGGATCGAACAGATAGGCGAGCAGGCCGCCGTCTTGCCGGTACTGCAGCCAGCGGGCGACGAGGTCGTACATGTCGGAAAAGGGGACAAGCACCGTTCCTGCCCGCACCGCGGCGGCGAACAGCAGCAGGTGCGCCGCGAGGGCGACGGCAATCCCTAACGGGGCGGCTCGGCTCACCAAGGATTTATCCACAAACCTACCATATGTTGTGAGTTGTGACGTTTGGTCTCCCACATATCGTGAAGGGGCTGTTAACCTCCTCCGCTCGACCCTGGTTCTTCCGATTCCTCGACAGGCGCCGTCAATGACCCGTTCGCTCGTTCTTCCCGGCCTGCTTACCCCGTCCGCGGCCTATAAGCCGTTCCGTTATCCGTGGGCGCACGAGTTCTGGAAACGCCAGCAGCAGGTCCACTGGATGCCCGAGGAAGTTCCGCTGGGCGAGGACTGCAAAGACTGGGCGGTCAAGCTGAACGACAAGGAGCGCAACCTCCTCACCCAAATCTTCCGTTTCTTCACCCAGTCGGACATCGAGGTCGCCGACAACTACATGGAGCGCTACGGCCGGGTGTTCAAACCGACCGAGGTGAAGATGATGCTCTCATCCTTCGCCAATATGGAGACGGTCCATATCGAGGCTTACGCCCTGCTGCTCGAGACCATCGGCATGCCGGAGAGCGAGTTCGGCGCCTTCCTCGAATTCGAGGCGATGAAGGCCAAGCACGACTACATGCAGAGCTTCGGCGTCGAGACCAACGCCGACATCGCTCGGACGCTCGCCATGTTCGGCGGCTTCACCGAGGGGCTGCAGCTGTTCGCCAGCTTCGCCATGCTGATGAACTTCCCGCGCTTCAACAAAATGAAGGGGATGGGCCAGATCGTCTCCTGGTCGATCCGCGACGAGAGCCTGCACTGCGAAGGCATCATCAAGCTCTTCCACACCTTCAAGTCCGAGACCGGCTGCGTCACCAAGGCGGTGGCCGACGACATCGTCGACTGCTGCAAAACGGTGGTGGGCCTGGAGGACAAGTTCATCGACTTGGCCTTCGAGGCCGGCGAGATCCAGGGCATGACGCCCGAGGACATCAAGGGCTACATCCGCTTCATCGCCGACTGGCGGCTGCGCCAGCTGGAGCTGCCGGAGGTCTACGGCGCCAAGGAGAACCCCTTGCCCTGGCTGCAGTCGATGCTGTCGGGCATCGAGCACGCCAACTTCTTCGAGGCCCGCTCGACCGAATATTCCAAGGCGGCGACCACCGGCCAATGGCACGGCAAGGACGGCGTCTGGGCCAATTTCGAAAACCTGATGGCCAAGCGCCCGGCGGAGAACACGCTGCCGGCGGAGTAGGGTTTCCTAGCGGGCGGCGACGAGACCGGGCAGCGCCTCGGCCATCCGGCCGAACACCTCCTTCCAGTCGCCGCGCCGGGCTTGGCGGAACAGCCGGGTGCGCGGATACCAGGGCGTCGTCTCTCCCTCCAGGCCCCAGACCCAATGGGGGACCTTCTGCAAGGCCAGCCAGGTGGGCCGGGCCAGGGCGCCGGCGAGATGACCGACCGCCGTGTCGACGCTGACGATCAGGTCCAATCCCGTCATCACGCCCGCAGTATCGACAAAGGCGTCCGGTCCGGCGTCGAAATCGGCGCCCAAGGTCTCGACCGTCATTCCAGGCGGCAGGTTGTCCAACTGATCGAGCCCGTGGACCTTCTGCAGGCTGATCAGCCTTACGCCGGGAATGCGGGCCAGGGGCTCAAAGTCGGCGAGGGGAACGGAGCGGCCTTGCTCGGCCGAGGCTGCTGGATTGCCCTGCCAGGTGACGCCGATCCTGAAGCCCTCTGGTCCGAGCCGTGCCCGCCAGCGCTGGGCGACCTCCGATTCGGCCTCCAGATATGGAACGTCCGCCGGGACGGTCTCCAGCCTCGTGCCCAAGACGCCCGGCAGGCTCATCAGCGGGCAGTGGAGATCGAAGTGGGGGGGCGTCTCCCCCGCGGCGACGAGCTGATCGACGCCCTTCAGACCGGACAGGAGGCGAAGCACGGATTTCGGCGCCTCCAGCATCACGCGGGCGCCGCGCGCCGCGACCAGGGGAGCGTAACGGCAGAATTGGATGGTGTCGCCGAGCCCCTGCTCGGCGTGGAGCAGGATCGTGCGGCCGGCTAGGTCCTCGCCGTTCCATTGAGGTTGTGGGACGTCGCGACGGCGCAGGGTCTTGTCACCCCCTCGAAAACGCCATTCGTACTTCGGCCAACCCTCCTCCAGCCGTCCGTCCAGCAAATGGGCGAAGGCCTCGTTGTAGTGGGCCTCCGCATGGTCGGGTTTGACGCGGATCGCGTCGTGATAGGCGGCGACGGCCTCCTGCAGACGACCCAGACCCGTTAGAGCGGCGCCTTTGTTGGAATAGGCTTCGGCGCGCCCGGGTTCGAGGGCGATGGCGCGATCATAGCAGGCCAGGGCTTCTTCCAACCGGTTTGAGGCCAGGAAGGCGTTGCCTCGGTTGTAGTGGGCGGTCGCCATGCCGGGCGTCAGGGCGATCGCGGCGTCATGGGCGGCCAGGGCCTCTTCGGTGCGGCCAAGATCGTGCAGGGCGGCCCCCCGGTTGGTGTGTGCGTCAGCAGACGTCGGGCATAGGTGCAGGGCGCCGTCATAGGCGGCCACGGCCTCCTCCTTGCGACCCAAATCCGAGAGGGTGACGCCCCGGTTGATGTGAGCCTCCAGGCCTTCGGGGGCCAGGCGGATGGCGGCGTCATAGGCTTGGAGCGCTTCTTCCAGCCGGCCGGCCTGTCTTAGTGAATTGGCGAGGTGAAAATAGGCGCTGGCCCAGCTCGCCCCACAACGGATGGCCGCCGAAAACGCGGCGGCGGCGGCGTCGGCGCGGCCGCGTCCGGCCAGGGCGATGCCGAGGTTGTAGTGAGCGTCGACGTAGTTTGGGTTGAACCCCACGGCGGTCTCATAGGCGGTCACCGCCTCCTCGAACCGGCCGAGGTCGCGAAGCTGGTTCCCACGGTTGGAGTGCGCCTCGGCGAAATCCGGCTTCAGGCCGATGGCGGTGTCGGAGGCGGCGAGCGCTTCGGCCGGGCGATCGAGTCCTGCGAGTGCGACCCCAAGGCTCGAGTGATAGACGGGATGGCTCGGATTGATAGCGATCGCCTGGCCGATAAGATCGACGGCGAGGTCGCTGCGTCCGACCTGGTGTGCGACCAGACCCAGGAGATGCAGGGCGTCGGAGTGGCGGGGCTCCACCGCCAGGATTTGGCGGTAGATTTGCTCAGCTTCGGGCAGACGTCCCGCCTGGTGGTGGGCGATCGCTTCGGAAAGATGCTGTTCCAGCTTGACCTAAGTATTCCGCGGTCGGGGGGCAGAATGGTACGTGCTGAGGCTGACCGACGCAAACCCGCACCCGCCTGCGGGGGGATGTCGGGATGTCAGTTGAGACGGCGCCCCTTCACCCTCAGCGGTCGGAGGCTGACCGAAGCTACCAATACTTCTCTTGCGACAGGGGCGGGTTGGTCAGCACGGCCTTCAGCGGGTAGCGGTGAAGATAGAGGACCTGCAGTTCGCGCCAGCGTCCGTCGGGCGATTCGGGCGTGCGCCAGCTGAATTCCAGAAGGCGCGGCGGCTCCCAGGCCAGGACCTCGCCGCGGGTCTGGGCTTCCTCGTCGCGGTTGACGAAGCAGTTGAAGCGGCCGCCCACGCGGGGCTCCAGATCGACCGCGCCGAGCCAGTCAGCCAGCCGCTCGGGCGTGATCAGGGCGGCCCAGACGGTGTCGATGGGGCGGGGGTAGAGCCGCTCATAGCGCAGCTCGACCTTGCCGTCGGGGCTCTCCGTATAGGTTCCGAGGTCTTCCATTCAATCGCTCCTGGAAAGATGGTCGCCCAGCGCGTCGAGCTTGCCGGCCCAGAAGCGGCGGTAGGGGGAGAGCCAGGCGTCGAGTTCCCGCAGCGGGGCGGTGTCGAGGCTGTAGAGCCGGCGCTGGGCGTCGCCGCGAACCCTGACTAGACCCGCCTCGCGAAGCACCTTCAGATGCTTGGAGACGTTGGGTTGGGGCATGCGCAGGGCCGCGACCAGGGCGCCCGCCGGCAGCTCGCCGTTTCCGAGCAGAGACAGAATTTTTCTGCGGGCCGGATCGCCGAGGGCGTCGAATATGCTCATGACCCTAATATTCCAAAATTGGAATATTAGGGTCAATGCTCCCCGCGCGGAACTAGTCATCCGTCGAGGTTCGGTGGGATAGAAAGCCGCATGAGCCAGAAGGATCAGGCCGAACCGGTGGTCGGGGGCGCGGCGATATTTTCCGCCGCCGTGCAACTGCATCTGGCCGGCCGTCTGGCCGAGGCGGAGGCGTCCTACCGGCGCGCCATCCAACTGAAGCCCGACCACGCCGAGGCGCACAACAACCTGGGAAGCGCCCTGCGCCAGCAGGGTCGGCGGCGGGAAGCGATGCTCCTCTACAGGCTGGCCGTCGAGCTCAAACCCGAGCTTGCCGAGGCGCACGGCAACCTTGGCAATCTGCTTTGGGAGATGGGCGAGTTCGAACAGGCGGAGGCCTCATGCCGCCGGGCCATCGAGCTGAAACCGGACCTCGCCAGCGCCCACAACAACCTCGGCAACGCCCTGCGCGACCAGGGCCGGCTCGATGACGCGGTGGCGTCGTATCAGGCGGGCATCAGCCTAAAGGGCGATCACCCCGAATTTCACAGCAACCTCGGCGTGGCCCTGGGTATGCAAGGGCGTCTGGAAGAGGCCGACGACTGCTTTCGCCAGGCCATGATCCACAACCCCGACCTGATCGGGGCCCACAGCAATCGTCTGTTCGCGCTCAACTATTCGGTCGAGCTGGAGGCCGAGCAAATCTATGAATTTTACGAGGCGTTCAACGCGGCGGCGGAACGCGCCGTCGCCAAGGCGCAGCCGGTCTATCCCGGGCCACGGGCGACGGCGGCGAAACTGAAGGTCGGCTATGTCTCCGCCGACTTCAAAGGTCATGCCTGCAGGAATTTCCTTGAGCCTCTGCTGGCGAACCATGACCGGGGCGATTTCGAAATCTACGCCTATGCCGATAACGCGACCGAGGACGCGGTCACGCAACGGTACAAGACTTATGTCGATCACTGGGCCTCGACTCAGCCGCTCTCGGACGAGGCCCTGTCGGCCCTGATCCGTTCCGACGGCGTCGATATCCTGGTCGATCTGGCCGGCCATACCGCCGGCAACCGGCTGGGCGTGTTCGCCCGCAAGCCGGCCCCGGTGTCGCTGAGCTGGCTGGGGACCGGTTACACGACGGGCCTCCGCGCCATAGACTATCTGCTGTGCGATCCGGTCATGGTCCCGCCGGGAAGCGAGGGGCTGTTCTCCGAAACGCCCTGGCCGATCGCCAACGCCTACGCCTACCGGCCTTCCGAGGGGATGGGCGATCCCGGCCCGCTTCCGGCCGAGGCCGCCAACGGCCGTGTGACCTTCGGCACCCTGACCCGCGCCATTCGGGTCAACGACCCGGTGATCGACGCCTGGGCCCGGCTGCTGCGCCGGGTCGACGGCGCGCGCCTGGTTATCAATAGCGCCGACTTCAAGCACCGGTCGATGCAGGAGCGGATGCTGGACCGGTTCGCGCGCCGCGGGATCGGACCCGAGCGGCTGAGCGTCGGGCGCCAGTCGCCGCCCTGGGACGTGCTCCGGACCATCGACATCGGGCTCGACTGCTTTCCCCACAACTCCGGGACCACGCTGTTCGAGAGCCTCTATATGGGCGTTCCCTTCGTCACCCTGGCCGACCGCCCGAGCGTCGGGCGGCTGGGGAGCTCGATCCTGACCAGCCTGGGCCGGACCGAATGGATCGCCGCCGACGCGGACGCCTATGTGGACATCGCCGCGGGCCTTGCCCGCGACCTGTCGAGCCTGGCGGGAATCCGATCGGGCCTTCGCGCGGAGATGGCCGGCGGCCCGCTCATGGACGAGACGGGCTTCGCGCGCGCGGTGGAGGCGGCTTATCGGGAGATGTGGCGCCGTTTGCACCCCTGAACCAAGGGCGCGCGCCTGCACGCCTTCCGCCGGCGTTTGCCGCGCCGACGGTTCGTCCCTAGGAAGGAGGTTCACCCAGAGGAGAGCCGGAGATGGCCGCCTATATGGTCTTCATCCGCAAGTCGCTGAACGACGCCGCCGCCATGGAGACCTATTCGGCCCAGGTCCCCGGCAGTTTCGCGGGCCATGCGGTCAAGCCGCTCGCCGTCTATGGCGCGATGGAGGTGCTGGAGGGCGGCGGCTCCGACGGGGTGGTGATCGCCGAGTTCCCGACCATGGATGAGGCCCGCGCCTGGTATCGCAGCCCGGCCTATCAGATGGCCATCCCCGACCGGATGCGGGCGGGTGAGTATCAGGTGATCCTGGTCGAGGGGGTCTAACTCCCAACCGCCGTCATCCTAGGCCTCGTGCCTAGGATCCCGAGGTCAGCTCGCAGAGCGCCCAGCCCAGCCGAACGCGGGACCCTCGGGACAGGAGCCCGAGGGTGGCGGTTGCAAAGAGGGGGAGCGGCCTTACAGCGCCCGCACGTCCGCGATACGCCCGGTCACCGCCGCCGCCACCGCCATGGCGGGGCTCATGAGATGGGTCCGGCCGCCGGGACCCTGACGGCCTTCGAAATTGCGGTTCGAGGTGGAGGCGCAGCGCTCGCCCGGCTTCAGCTTGTCGGGGTTCATCCCGAGGCACATCGAGCAGCCCGGTTCGCGCCAGTCGAAGCCGGCGGCGCGGAAGATGACGTCCAGCCCCTCGGCCTCGGCCTGGGTCTTCACTAGCCCTGATCCCGGCACGACATAGGCGACGACCCCTTCGGCCACGTGGCGGCCCTCGGCGACCTTGGCGGCCTGGCGCAGGTCCTCGATGCGGCTGTTGGTGCAGGAGCCGATGAAGACCCGGTCGATCTTGGCGTCGCTGATTTTTTGCCCGGCCTCCAGGCCCATATAGGCCAGGGCCTTGGCAACCCCGGCCCGCTTGTTCGGGTCGTCGAAGCTGTCGGGGCCGGGCACCAGGCCGTCGATGGGGATGACGTCTTCGGGCGAGGTGCCCCAGGTGACCAGCGGGATCAGCTTGGAGGCGTCGATCACCACCTCGCGGTCGAAATGGGCGCCCTCGTCGGTGAACAGGGTCTGCCAATAGGCCAGGGCCTGCTCCCAGGCGCCGCCCTTGGGGGCGGCGGGTTTGCCGACCAGATAGTCATAGGTGGCCTGGTCGGGAGCGACAATCCCGGCCTTGGCCCCGGCCTCGATGGTCAGGTTGCAGAGGGTCATGCGGCCCTCCATCGACAGGGCGCGTACGGCCGGACCCGCGAACTCGATGACGTGGCCCGTGCCGCCGGCGGTGCCGATCTCGCCGATGACGGCCAGAGCGATATCCTTGGCGCCGACGCCCAGCGGCGGCTCGCCGATCACGCTGACCAGCATGTTCTTCGCCTTCTTCTGGCGAAGCGTCTGGGTGGCCAGGACGTGCTCGACCTCGGAGGTGCCGATGCCGTGGGCCAAGGCCCCGAAGGCGCCGTGGGTCGAGGTGTGGCTGTCGCCGCAGACGATGGTCATGCCCGGCTGGGTGCGGCCCTGTTCGGGGCCGACGACATGGACGATGCCGTTGCGGACGTCGCCCATGGCGAAGAATTCGATGCCGTAATCGGCGACGTTGCGGCCCAGGGTCTCCAACTGAAGTTTGGACTCCGGGTCGGCGATCCCGGCGACGCCCAGGGCCTGACCCTGCGTCGGGATGTTGTGATCGGCCACGGCCAGGGTGCGGTCCGGGCGGCGCACCGGGCGGCCCGCCTCGCGCAGGCCGGCGAAGGCCTGGGGCGTGGTCACCTCATGGATCAGGTGCAGGTCGATATAAAGGATGGTCTCGCCCGCCTCTTCGGCGACCACATGGGCGTCCCAGATCTTGTCATAGAGGGTCTTGGCCATGGGGCGGGATTTAAGGCTCAGGACCCGCCGCGTAAAGGCCGCCGGATATATTAGGCAACCTATGACCTTGTTTGGTGATGAGCGCTCGACCACCTACACCCTGCGCGGCACCTACCGTCCGAAGTGGACGCGGCTGCGTTTCTCGGCCGACTACTATTCGATCAACATCAAGGACCAGATCGGCACCCTGGGCGCCACGGCCATCGTCGACCGTTGCGCCAAGGTCAAGGACCCGAACTTCTGCGCCCTGCTGACCTTCGACAGCCAGGGCACCATCACCGCGGTGCTGAACCAGACCACCAACTCCAACTCGTTCAAGACGCGGGGCCTGGATCTGGAGGCGAGCTACAGCCAGCCGCTCAGCGAACTGCCGTTCGTGAAGCTGCCGGGCACGGTGAACCTGCGCGCCCTGGCGACTCGGTCGCTGGAATACGCCCTGACCGACGCGGTCCTGGGCCGTACCGACCGCCATGGTCAGAACATGGCCAACTTCATCGGCACCACCAATGTCCCCAACTGGATGGCCAACTACTTCATCCAGTACCAACTCGGGAAGTTCACCGGCGGCGTGCAGTTCCGCTACATCTCGCCGGGGGTCCTTGAGACCGGCTCGATCACGGGCACGGCGACCGAGCGGCTGAACAACAAGGTGGGCAGCCAGACGGTCACCAACCTGAGCGCCCAGTACCAGATCATCAATTCCGAAGGCCGCCGCCTGGAGATTTTCGGCGCCATCAACAATGTGTTCAACCGCGGCCCCTCCTATCCGATCTGGGGCCTGTCCAACCTCGGCATCTATTACGAAGCGGTCGGCATGGTTTATCGCGGCGGCGTCCGGTTCACCTACTAGAGCGCGTCAGGCGAAGTGTGGGCGGTTCGCCGCCCGGACGCGCTCAAGTCTCTAGATTAGGAGCCTCTTGCAACGGTCCAGGCGATTTCGCCTGAACCTAAAAGGCTCCGGGACCGGGTTCGCATCGAAGCCTTCGGGAGGGCCAGCGGATCATCCGCCGGCCCTTCTTCTTTGCGCCGGGGCGGGGTAGCGTCGGGCCATGTTCCGCGTCCTCACCAGCGCCCTGGCCCTGACCCTTCTGCTCGCCGGCGCGGCGCGGGCGGCCGAGGCTCAGCAGTTCAACCTGGTGTGCTCGGGCTCCACGACCGGCGTCGTCGATCCGCGCGAGCCCCGCCAGTTGGACACGCCGCGCACGCGGTGGACGCACAGCTACCGGGTGGATCTGGCCGCCAACCGCTATTGCATGGACGCCTGCCTGACGGTGGTCGCCCTGGCGGAGGGCGAGGCGGGGCAGGTGGTGTTCGTCGACAGCGTGGCGCTGATCGATCTCTACACCCGCGAGCGCCACCAGGCGGTGCTCGACCGCGCCACTCGCCGCTACACCGCCAGCGACACCATCCAGGACCTCGCCTTCGGCCACTACAAAATGTCGGTGGAGACCACTGGGAGTTGCGACTCAGGGCCGTTCAGCGGCTTCCCCTAGTTCGGCGCCACCGTGTGGCCCTCGGCGGCGGCCTGTGCGCGCAGGCGCTCGACCAGCCGGCTGAAGCCGGGGGTGTGGACGCGGTAGTAGCTGAAGATGGCCTCGGTGACCGGCATGTTGGCGCCGATCGCCTCCATGCCGCGCGGCGGGTGCAGCTCGAACCTCAGCTTGCCGGGGTCGGAGGGAAACCGCACCGGGTGGGCGAAGGACAGCCTCAGGTGCGGGCAGAGCTTCTGGGCCCGCTGGGCGCAGGCCATGTGGGTCGGCGGCATCGGGCTGGCGTAGCGGCGCTGGCCGTCGGCGGCGGGCGGCAGGAAGTTGCCGGTGACCACGGGGAAGAGGAAGCGGTCGCCCGGCGTCGTCGGCTTGCCGCAGACATGGCAGAGGTGGTCGGCCACCCCGGCGCGCTGACGCTGCAGGTGCATGCCCTTCAGCGCCGGAACGCCGACGCCGGGGGCTTCGGCCTGCAGCACTTCCAGCTGGTCGGGGAAGCGCTGCGAGAGCACGAGGGAGAAGCTTCCCTCGGTGCTCCAGGGCGACACCCACGGAACAATCTCGCCGATCCTGTAGATCGACGGTTCGACGTCCGTATTGAGATCAGCCGACATGCGCAGAGCCTAGCCGGGCCCTGGCGGGGAGGACTAGTCCTCCGCCGCCGCCGCCGGTTCGTCGCGCGACTGCTGGCGTTCGGCGATACGGGCCGACTTTCCGCGACGTTCGCGCAGATAATAGAGCTTGGCGCGCCGGACGACGCCGCGACGCTTCACCTCGATCGACTCGATGTTGGGCGACAGCACCGGGAAGACCCGCTCGACGCCTTCGCCGAAGCTGATCTTGCGGACGGTGAAGTTCTCTTGCACGCCCTCGCCGGCGCGGGCGATGCAGACGCCCTCATAG
>CANJKM010000026.1 GCA_947474805.1 Caulobacterales bacterium
CTTGGTCGGCATGGTCACGGCGACCACCGGATTGGCTTCCGGGCCGGTCTCGAATCCGAGGGCTTTCAGACCGTCATACAGACGCTGGGAATTGTTGCGCAGCTTCACCCGCAGGCCCGGCTCGGCGCGCAGGCGGCGCAGCGCCTCGATCGAGGAGGCGATGACGCTAGGCGGCAGGGAGGCGGTGAACATATAGGGGCGGCAGGCGACCCGCATGACGTCGAAATCGTCGAGGTCGGAGACGCAGAAGCCGCCGACCGAGCCGATGCTCTTGGAGAAGGTGCCGATGACGAAATGGACGTCCTTTTCGACGCCGGCGGCTTCGGCCAGACCGCGGCCGGTCTCGCCCAGAACACCGAGCGAGTGGGCCTCGTCGACCATCAGATAGGCGTCGGTTTCGCGCGTGACGGCGGCGATCTCCTTCAGCGGGGCGGTGTCGCCCAGCATCGAGTAGATGCCTTCGACGACCACCAGCTTTGAACCTTCGGAGCCCTCGAGGCGGCGGAGGCGCTTGTAAAGGTCGTCGGCGTCGTTGTGGCGGAAGCGCACGACTTCGGCGTGGCCGAGGCGCGAGCCGTCGTAGATGGAGGCGTGGCTGTCGCCGTCGATGATCAGGTGGTCGCCGCGGCCGACCAGGGTCGACAGCATGCCGAGATTCGCCTGATAGCCGGTGGTGAAGACCATGCAGCTCTTGCGACCGTAATAGTCGGCCAGGTCGAGTTCGAGCTGCTTGTGCAGGCCATAGCTGCCGTTGGCGATGCGCGAGCCCGTGGTGCCCGTGCCCTCGTTGCGCAGGGCCTCGACGCCGGCCTCGATGCAGGCGGGGTCGAAAGTCAGGCCAAGATAGTTGTTGGTGCCGAGCAGGATGGTGTTGCGGCCATTCAGAACGCCCTCGGTCGGAGACACGATGTGGTCGAACTTGACGTTGAAGGGGTCGACCCCGACCGCCTTGAGCTGGTCGTAGGCTTCCTTCAGCGGGGCGAACTTATCGAAAATCATTTCGGAGCCTTGTTACGCAGGGCGTCTACAGTACGGGCCAAGTCGCCCACCGTATCCACCTCGGCAATGCGGTCTAGCGGCATCGAGATGTCGTACTCGTCCTCTAGCGCCATGATGAAGTTCATTACGGCCAGGGAATCCAATCCCAAATCCTTCACGATGCTGGTGTCGTCGGTAATGGAGACTGGACGACCCAATACCTCTTCCAGGGCGGCGGCGATCCCCGCGCGAGCGTCTACTGGCATCACAATCCTTGAAAGGCGCCCTGTCAGCGGTTCCCCCGAACCCCCCTTATGCTACGGTTTCAACACAATTTCATCCTTGAGGCCAGTGTCGAAAATGTCTCTCCCCCCGGGGGAGAGACGGACCTCTCAGATCAGACCCGCCGCGCGGGCCCATTCCACGGTGTCTGAGAAGCCTGAATCGAGGTCGTGGCGGGGGGAGGTGAGACCTGGCGGGGTTTCGCTAGGGGCGACGCTCCAGTCCGGGTGGCGCAGCTCATTGGCCTTCCCGCCGGAAAAGACTCCGGGGCGGCCGGATAGGCGCGCAGAGAGGTCCGCCGCCGCGCCAGCCAGGGGCGCGACCCAGGCCGGACATTGCACCGGGCGGCAGACGGTCCCGGTCGCCTTGGCGGCGGCCTGAGCAATTTCGCGCCAGCTGTAGCCTTCGGGACGGGCGCCTCCGAGCGCGAACACGCCGGACGGCCCCTTGGTCAGGGCGGCGACGGCCTTGGCGACATCTTCGACATGGGCCATGGCGATTCTGCCCTCGGCGGGTCCGAGCAGCGGCAGGGGCGCGCCTCTTGATGCGGCGACAAACAGGGGCAGGATCTCGCGGTCGCCCGGCCCGTAGATGGCCGGTGGGCGGACGATGGTCAGCTGCTCGGTCGCCATGACCGACATAGCCGCCTCTTCCCCGGCCCGCTTGCTGGCGGCGTAGGCGGAAAGACGCGGCTCACGGGCGGCGAGGCTCGAAACCAGGAGGAGGCGCGCCCCGGCGGCCTGGGCCGACTCCGCCGCGCGGCGGGAGCCGTCGCGGTTCACGGCCATGAAGGCGTCAAGGTCCCTGGCCTTGGTGGCGCCGGCAGTGTGGATCAGCACGTCCGCGCCTCTGGCCAGTCGGGCCAGGGCGCCGGGGTCGGCGAGGTCGCCCAGCACCACCTCGATGTCGAGTCCGCGCCAGAGCGGGTGCAGCGGCTCGCGCCGGGCCAAAATGCGGATGCGCCGGCCCTCTTGGGCCAGGGCGCGGACCAAGACGGTCCCCAGAAAGCCGGTGGCGCCGGTGACGGCCGCCAGCCCGCGCGTCATCAGGCGGCCGGGTTGGGAGCGATCTCGAACGCGCCCGCCAGATAAAGGGCCTTGGCCTTGACCCTGGAGAGCTTGCCCGAGGAGGTCTGGGGCAGGCTGTGCGGGGGTGCGGCGACCACCTTCACGTCCAGACCGTGGCGGGCGCGCAACAGGTTGGAGATTTCCTCGCGCAGGGCTTCGCGCGCCACCGGATCGGCCGCGCGCCGCTGCACCACGACGACGATCTCCTCGCCGGCCTCGTGATCGACCGAGAAGGCGGCGACGTCGCCGGAGCGCAGGCCGGGTACGCCGCCTTCTGCGGTCCATTCCAGGTCCTGCGGCCAGACGTTGCGGCCGTTGATGATCATCAGGTCCTTGGCTCGGCCGGTGATCACCACCTGGCCGTCGAGGAAATAGCCAAGGTCGCCGGTGTCGAGCCAGCCGTCGTCCGAGAGGGTCCGGGCGGTCTCTTCGGGGCGGCCGTAATAGGTCTGCATCAGGCTGGGGCCGCGGGCGAAGACCCGGCCGACCTGGCGCTCGGGCAGGACCGCGCCGGCCTCGTTGCGGATCTCGATGGCGTGGCCGGGCAGGGCCGGGCCGCAAAGAACGAAGTCGCGCTGGCGACCGTGGCCGCCCGCCGGAGCCTGGGCCAGGTGCTCGCGCTCCAGAACGTCGGTGTCGACGCGGTCGGTGCGGACGCCCTCGCCACGTGGTGCGAAGGAGAGGGCCAGGGTCGCCTCGGCCATGCCGTAGCTCGGCACGAAGGCCTTGGGATCGAAGCCGTGAGGCGAGAAACGCTCGGCGAAGGCGGTGGTCACCTTGGGCCGGATCATGTCGCCGCCAAGTCCGGCCGCGCGCCAGCCCGAGAGGTCGAGTCCGGTGATCGTCTGGGTCTCCGCCCGGCGGGCGCAGAGCTCATAGCCGAAGGTCGGGCTGTAGCTGAGGGTGCCCTTGTTCCGCGAGATTAGCTCCAGCCACATCATCGGCGCGCGGGCGAAAGCTCGGGTAGGTAGAAGATCGATGGTCATCTGGCTGACCAGCGGGCAGAGCAGGAAGCCTACCAGCCCCATGTCATGATAGAAGGGCAGCCAGGAGACGCATCGGTCCCCCTGGCGCACGCCCAGACCCGCGCGGGTCATGCCGTCGGCGTTGGCCATCAGCGCCGCCTGGGTGACGGCGATCCCGAGCGGGAACCGCGTCGAACCCGACGAGAACTGCAGATAGGCTAGGTCCTCGCGCTTCACTTCGGGCAGGGGAATGTCGGTGGGGGCTTCGGGCAGCTCGGCCATCACCCCGATCATCCGTAAATCCAAGGTCTCGGTCGCTTGATTGAGCCAATCGAGCAGGCTCTCAGGCCCAAAGGCGGCCGAAGCGCCGGCGCTCTCGATCATCCCGCGGACGTGGTCGAGATAGCTGTCCTTGCCGGCGAACGGCATCGGCAGGGGCAGGGGCGCGGGAATCAGCCCGGCGTACTGGCAGGCGAAGAAGCTCTTGATGAAGTCGAGGTCGCTCTCAGCCAGGAGGGCGATCCGTTCGCCCGGCTGGAAGCCGGCGTGGAGCAGGCGCCGAGCCAGGTCCTTGCTGGCGCTGGCCAGCTCGGCCCAGGTGGCGCTCTCGGTCAGGATTCCCTTGGCCGTATAGACATTGACGCCCGTCTCGCCACGCGCGGCGTACTCGAGAGCCTGGGGCAGGGTGTCAAAACCGCCATCGCGGAAAGGGAGGTCGCTATTGGCGGAAGGAGTGGGCGTCATCAACATCGCTGAACTAGTTTGAACGGTCCGGCGCACCGGCCGAAGGGGCTCTATACCAGTGAAGCACCGGAATGAGCATCCCTGTGAACATCAGGATCGACGCGACCACCTCGGCCGCGCCCGCTCCGATCAATCCGTACGCGTGCACGGCGGGAAAAAGCGCCGCCAGATAAAGGGCTGAAACGATCAGCCGGACGATCACCGCCGACCCGGCGCGGCCGGTGGAAATCAGCATCGGTTCGAAGGGCAGGGCCCAGACCCCGATCGCGGCGGCCGCGACCAGCCAGGTCATCACCGGGGCGGCGGCCTCGAACTGATGCCCCATGACGAAGCCGAGGAAGGGCCGGCCGGCCACGCTGGCAACGACCAGCAGCACCGTGGCCGCCGCGCCGCCGATCAGCCCGACCTGGATAGCCAGCTTGACCAAGCCCTTGTGATCGCCGAGCGCCCACATCCGCGCCAGCTCCGGATAGAGGGCCGCCACGACCAGCTTGGCCGGCTTGGACAGGGCGTCGGAAACCTGCCGTGCGATCCGGAACAGGGCGGCGGGGCCAGGGCCGGTGATGGCCCCGACGGTCAGGGTCCCGACGTGGGTGAAGGCCAGGTCCAGGGTCGCCGTCAGATTTGTCGACCAGACGAAGCGCCAGAAGCCGGGGAAGTCGCTGGCGAAGCCGACGCCGCGCCAGCGGAAGCCCTTGAGCAGGTCCCGCACCTTCAGCTCCCGCCAGGCGGCGCCGAACAGATAGATCAGGGCCGCGACATTGCCGAGGAACCAGGCCGCAGCCATCCCCTCCAGGCCCCAGCCCAGCGCCATGACGAGCAGAGCCCCGGCCAGCCGCACGATGGAGGAGACGCCGCTCTGGATGGCCAGGATGTCGAATCGGTCGAATAGCCGCAGCACGCCGGTGGGGGTGGCCGCGACCATGAAGGCGATGGAGACGGCGTAGACGGTTCCGATCGGCACCGCCTCGTCGGGCCAGCGCAGGATGTGGCCGAATACGTGGATGCCGGCCACGCCGATGATCACCCCGACGATGGCGCTGGCGAGATCGAGCAGCAGGCTGAGCCGCACCACCCGCTGGAAATCGCCGATCCGGCCCTCGTGCAGTGGTCCGGCGCCGTAGTGCAGCACCGCCTGCCAGGACTGGAATTTGGCCACCTCGCCGACGGCCATGGCGAAGGCGTTGATCAGCACCAGGGCGCCCATGGCGTCGAGCCCGAGATAGTGGGCCGAAACGCCCATGTAGCCGAGGCTGATGACGGCGTTGGCCGTCTTGCCGCTGAGCAGCACCCCGGCGTTCTTCACCACCTGGCCGAGTTTGCCGGCCGCCGGGGTTTCCGAACCCGGATCGACCGCCGCAGCCTGGGCCAGGGCGTCGTTGAGGTCGTCGGACGCGAAGGGCGACTGGGACTCCTGCCCGCCCGCCGAACCGGCGGTCTCCGCCGGCGTGATTTCGCGCTCGCCACTCATGCGCGCCCTATAGCGGGGGTCGGGGTCGGCGTCGAATAGCGGTTGGACGCAGGCGCAATCGGTTGGGATCGCCTATATTCGCGCCGATGTCGCAAGCGCCTCCCGCCGAGCCGAAACTAAAGGGCGCCGCCCTGATCGCCGACGAGGTGAAGCGGCTGCCCGACAAGCCGGGCGTCTACCGCATGCTCGGGGCCGAGGCCGAGGTGCTTTACGTCGGCAAGGCCAAGAACCTGAAGAAGCGGGTGGTCCAGTACGCTCAGGGCCGGTTCCACACCAACCGCATCGCCCACATGGTCGCCCAGACCGAGGCGATGGAATTCATCACCACCCGCACCGAAGCAGACGCCCTGCTGCTCGAATCCAACATGATCAAGCGGCTCAAGCCCCGCTTCAACGTGGTGCTGCGCGACGACAAGAGCTTCCCCGAAATCCTGATCCGCCGCGACCATCCCGCGCCCCAGATCCGCAAACACCGCGGCGCCCACGACACCTCCGGCGACTATTTCGGACCCTTCGCCTCGACCTGGGCGGTCAACCGCACGGTCAACATCCTGCAGAAGGCCTTCCTGCTTCGCTCCTGCTCCGACAGCGTCTACGCCGCCCGCACCCGGCCCTGCATGCTGCACCAGATCAAGCGCTGCTCGGCCCCATGCGTCGACCTGATCAGCCTCGAGGGCTACCGCGAGCTGGTTGAGGAGGCGCACGACTTCCTGACCGGCAAGAGCCGCAAGGTCATGACCAAGCTGTCGGACGAGATGACCGCTCTCTCCGACGAGATGGAGTTCGAGCGGGCCGCCCGGGTGCGCGACCGCATCCGCGCCCTGTCGTCCATCTCGATGGAGCAGGGGATCAACCCCCAGACGCTCGACGAGGCCGACGTCTTCGCCCTCTTCGCCGAGGGGGGGCAGGCCTGCGTCCAGGTCTTCTTCTTCCGCGCCGGCCAGAACTGGGGCAACCGCGCCTACTTCCCCCGCGTCGACCGGGCCGACGAGGACGCCGATATCCTCGACGCCTTCCTGGGCCAGTTCTACGAGGACCGCCCCATCCCCCGCTTGATCCTGGTCAGCCACGAGGTCCCCAACGCCGAGCTCTTGTCCGAAGCCTTCGGCATCAAGAGCGGCCGCAAGGTTGAGATCGCCAAGCCCCTGCGCGGCGAGAAGAAGGGCCTGCTTGATCACGCTCTGACCAACGCCCGCGAGGCGCTCGGCCGCCGGATGGCCGAGGGCTCCGCCCAGGCCAAATTACTGCAGGGCGTCTGCGAGGCCTTCGGGCTGGAGGCGCCGCCCGAGCGGATCGAGGTCTACGACAACTCCCACGTCATGGGCACGAACGCGGTCGGCGGCATGATCGTCGCGGGGCCGGACGGCTTCCAGAAGAACCAGTACCGCAAGTTCAACATCAAGGACGCCGAGACCACGCCCGGCGACGACTACGGCATGATGCGTGAGGTGATGCGCCGCCGCTTCGGGCGTCTGGTGAAGGAAGAGGAGGAGGGTGAGACCCCGATCCGGCCCGATCTGGTGCTGATCGACGGCGGTCTGGGCCAGTTGGCCGCCGCGCGCGAGGTGCTGGAGAACCTGGGTCTCGATGACATCGTGGCGATCGGCGTGGCCAAGGGGCCGGACCGCGACGCCGGCCGCGAGCATTTCTTCCGCCCCGGCCAGCCGCCCTTCATGCTCGAGCCCAAGGACCCGGTGCTCTACTACCTCCAGCGCCTGCGCGACGAGGCGCACCGTTTCGCCATCGGCGCCCACCGCACGCGACGGTCGATGGATATCAAAAAGAACCCGCTCGATGAGATCGAGGGGGTGGGGCCGGGCCGCAAGCGCGCCCTGCTGCACGCCTTCGGCTCGGCGCGAGGGGTGTCCAGGGCCGACCTCCCCGACCTGATGAAGGTCGAGGGGGTCTCAGAAGCCCTGGCCCAGCGCATTCACGGCTATTTCCGCAAGAGCTAGCCCGAGCGCTAGGACGCGTTGAAGAAGCCGGCGAAGACCGCAGGCACGGTCGCCAGCAGCGCCAGGCCGCCCAGCGCGCTGAACAGGGTGATCAACCGGTCGGATAGAGTGTTCATAGGTATCTCCTGAAAACAGTGTCTCTGTTGGAGATAATATGAAGCGCGAATGTTGGGATCGGATGCCTGGGATGTTGCTCCTCAGCTGCCTTATCGAAATATCCGCCGATCCTTGTGACGAGAATTCGTCCAAGTTTATGGCCTCTAATAAACGGAATTAATAAGCATTTTTCGCCTGTTAATCGGGCGTTCAGATTCAGATCTCGTCAAGTTGAAATATTTCTCGCGGCAAAGCTTGTGGCCGGTCTGTGGCGCCGCTTGCCAGGGCCGCCCAACCGGGCGAGCCTCGCGCCCCAACCGACGGGGGCTTGAATGGCGGAATCGAAGACGGGCGAGGGGGCTGGCGAAGCCGCCAAGCGGATCAAGGCCATCGTCGCCGGTTCGGTCGGCAATTTGGTGGAGTGGTACGACTTCTACGTCTACGCCTTCACCACCCTCTATTTCGCCCAGAGCTTCTTTCCCAAGGCCGATCAGACGGCCCAACTGCTCAACACCGCCGGCATCTTCGCCGCCGGATTCCTGATGCGGCCGCTCGGCGGCTGGTTCTTCGGCCGCTTCGCCGACCGAAAGGGGCGCAAGGCCTCGATGCTGCTGTCGGTGCTCCTGATGTGCGGCGGCTCGCTGATGATCGCCTGCCTGCCGACCTACGCCATGGTCGGGGCGGCGGCGCCGGCCCTGCTGCTGCTCGCGCGCCTCCTGCAAGGCTTCTCGCTCGGCGGCGAATACGGAACCAGCGCGACCTATCTCTCGGAAGTGGCGCTGGCGGGGCGGCGCGGCTTCTACGCGTCCTTCCAGTACGTCACCCTGATCGGCGGCCAGCTCTGCGCCCTGCTCATGCTTTTGCCGCTGCAGGCCCTGCTGACCGAGGCGGATCTCAAGGCCTGGGGCTGGCGGATTCCGTTCGCGCTCGGGGCGGTGCTGGCGGTGGTGGCCCTCTATCTGCGGCGGTCGCTGCACGAGACCGCCCCGCCGGAAAAGCAGCCCGAGGGCGCGGGCACGATGAAGGCGCTGTCCATCCACTGGAAGGCCTTCGCCCTGGTTCTGGGCCTTACCGCGGCGGGGTCGGGCAGCTTCTACACCTTCACCACCTACATGCAGAAATACATGGTCACCACGACCCACTTGTCGGTGAAGACCGCCAGTCAGGTCATGACCGTGGTGCTGTTCATCTACATGCTGATGCAGCCGCTGTTCGGTCTGCTGTCCGACAAGATCGGCCGCAAGAACTCGCTGATCGCCTTCGCGGGCTTTGGCCTGATCGGGACGGTGCCGGTGCTGGGCGCGATCGGTTCGGCCACTGGGCCGGCGGCGGCCGGGTTCTTCGTCTTCCTCGCCCTCTTGGTGTCGAGCTTCTACACCTCGATCAGCGGGCTGGTGAAAGCCGAGCTCTTCCCCACCCACGTGCGGGCGCTGGGAGTCGGCTTCTCCTACGCCCTGGGCAACGCCCTGTTCGGGGGCACGGCGGAATACATCGCCCAGTGGTTCCGCAGCGTCGGCAATGAGAGCGGCTTCTTCTGGTACATCACCGCCCTCTTCGCCGTGGCACTGGCGACCGCCCTGGCGATGAAGGACACCGCCAAGCACGGCACGCTGAAGAACTGACGGCTAGTTGGTGAGCCGATAGCGGCCCATCCGGTCGGGGCAGACGCGGACATAGCGATAGTCGGTCACGCCGGCCCAGGCCGCAGGCGCGATGGCTAGGCGGCAACGCATCGCGCCGTACCGGGCGTAGGTGAAGCGGCCCGACCGGCGCGTCCGGTCATAGGCCGTCTCGCGGTAGGGGAAGGTCTGGTCGTAGCTATAGTAGTAGCCCACCCCGTCGCAGGCGGCGACGGCGCGGCCCAGGCGGTTTTCAGAGCGGGCGTCGACCGGCGCGCCCAGCACTTCGCCTTCCCGGGCGGTCCGGCCCGTGGCGTTTGCTCCGACCGCCCCGCCGGCCATGGCGACGAGATAGCCGCGCTGGGCGGCGTTGGCGTTGCCGCGCTCGCGGCAGGTGTCGCGGTAGTCCATCGCGAGGGCGGGCGGGGTGAAATCGGCCGGGCGCGCGATATAGCCCGCCGGACGGTTGCGGTCGTAGGCGCCCCGGCCCCAGCGCGCGTCATAACTATCGCGGGCTCGCAGATAGGCGTCCATCTGGGCGTCAGCCTGGGCCTTTTGGTCTTCATAGGCGCCGCGCTGGGCCTGATAGTCCTGCTGACGGTCGCGATAATCCTCGACCCGCCCCTGATAGTTTTGGACCCGATCCCGATAAGCGTCCTGGCCTGCCTGATAGTCGCGCTGCTCCTGGGCGTAGCTGTCCTGCGCGGAAGGCGGAGAATTATTGTAGTTCTGAGCGACGGCGGCGGTCGCCGCCAGGGCGGCGATACCGGCCAGGCCTGAGGTGATGAGCAGGGTTTTCATGGGGAGGATCCTTTTCCTTCCTGCTGAACGTCCAGATCCCCCTGCGGTTGCTAGGGTTCAGCTCCAAGGCTCGCAATTGCCCGGCCGCATCCCTAAACTAGGGGTATGGCCGACGCCTTTTCCACCGACGCCCGAACGACCAGCGCGGCCGCAGCGGTGGCGCTGCCCGTCGGCGCGCGCGTGGTCGCCGCCATGTCGGGCGGGGTCGATTCCACCGTAGTCGCCGCCCTGCTCAAGAAGGCTGGCTACGATGTGGTCGGCGTGACCCTGCAGCTCTACGACCATGGCGCCGCCGTGAAGAAACAGGGCGCCTGCTGCGCCGGCCAGGACATCAAGGACGCCCGCCAGGCGGCCGAGACCCTGTCCATCCCCCACTATGTCCTCGACTATGAGAGCCGGTTCCGTGAGGCCGTGGTCGAGGAGTTCGCCGACGCCTATCTGCGCGGCGAGACGCCGATCCCCTGCGTGCGCTGCAACCAGACGGTCAAGTTCCGCGACCTCCTGGACGTCGCTAAGGACCTGGGCGCGGCCGCTATGGCGACCGGCCATTATGTCCGCCGGGTCGAAGGGCCGCGCGGGCCCGAGCTGCACCGCGCCGCCGACCCGTCGCGCGACCAGAGCTATTTCCTGTTCGCGACCACGCGCGACCAGCTCGCCTATCTGCGCTTTCCGCTGGGCGACCTCCCCAAGTGCGAGGTGCGCGACGCCGCCGCCGACCTCGACCTCTCGGTCGCGACCAAGCCGGACAGCCAGGACATCTGTTTCGTGCCCGAGGGTAAGTATTCCACCGTCATCGACCGGCTGCGGCCGGACTCGGTCGGTGCGGGCGAGATCGTCCACATGGACGGCCGGGTGCTCGGGACCCACGGGGGGGTCTCCCGCTACACCGTGGGTCAGCGCCGGGGGTTGGTGATCGCCGTCGGCGAGCCGCTGTTCGTGGTCGGCCTCGACGCCCTCAACAAGCGGGTTATCGTCGGGCCGCGCGAGGCGCTGATGACTCGTGCCCTGACGATGAAGGAAACCAACTGGCTGGGCGACCACGCGACCATAGAGGACGCCTGCGCCGAGGGCCTGCCGGTCCTCGCTCGCGTCCGCTCGACCCGCGACCCGTCACCGGCGCGGCTCTTCATGCGCGACGGCGCGGCGGGCCTGGTGTTCGACCGCCCTGAAGAAGGCGTGGCGCCCGGCCAGGCCTGCGTCCTCTATGACGCGGCCAACCCGAGCCGCGTGCTCGGGGGCGGCTTCATCACCGCGACCGAACGGGCCGAGTTTAATCCGCCGCCAGGCTGAACCCCGGGGCCGGCGTCTCAGCGTCTCCTTGGCCTCGGTCCGGGGGTCAGGCCTGAGATTCAGGCCCAGGCGGGCGGCGGTTGTTTCGGTGTTGTCCGGCCTTGCCTTCCGGGCTTTCCTGGCGTTCGCGTCAAGGCATAAGGAGCATCGGCGATGTTGACCCGGACGTTGTCGGCCCTAGCCCTGAGTCTCGTCTCAGCCTTCCCGGCGAGCGCCGCTGTCGTCGAGAAGACCGGCCGCTTCGGCGGGCTGCAGATTACCTACAAAGTCAGCCTTCCTCCCGGCTACGACGCCTCGAAACCCTACCCGGCGATCCTGGTCTTCGGCGGCGGGTCGCAGACTCTGCAAGGGGCGGGGAATACCATGGAGAGCGATTGGCGATCCGAAGCCGACCAGCGGGGTTACATCGTCATCAGTCCCGCGGCTCCCGCTGCTGGTCTTTTCTTCGAGGGCGGCGACCGCGCCTTCCCAGCCTTCCTCGAGGCGATGCGCCGCGACTACAAGATCGTTCCAAGCCGCCTGCACGTCGCCGGCCACTCCAACGGCGGACTCTCGGCCTTCCACATCGCCGTAAAATACCCGGCCTGGTTCGCCACCGTGACCGGCTATCCCGGCCTAGCCGACGGTCCGGACGAGGACGGCCTGGAGAAGCTGAAGGGCAAATGCCTCTTCATGCATGTCGGCGACCAGGACAGCGGCTGGTCCGGCGCTATGAAGGCACAGGCTGACAGCCTCCGGCGCCAGGGCTACCGCATCGCCTACACGGTCGAGAAGAACCAGACGCACCGGCTGAAGGCGGCCGAATTGAACCTGCCCAGGCGGCTTTTCGACGAGATTGAGGGCTGCAAATGATCCCCGGAACCTAAGACTGCGGCTCCGGCGGCGGCGGGGACTCCTCCGGCAGGGGGATGAACTCGTCCTGGTCCTCGGGCGGCAGCACGAACCGCCCGGCGCGCCAGTCGGCCTTGGCCTGTTCGATCCGCTCTTTCGAGGAGGAGACCAGGTTCCACCAGATATGGCGCTCGCCCACCGGCTCGCCGCCCAGCGCCATCACGGTCGAGGGCTCCAGCGCCTTCACCGTCGGCTGCGCCTTGCCGAAGATGGCCATCTGGCCCGCCTCCAGCCGGTGACCGTCGAGCTCGACAGCCCCCTTGGCGACAAAGACCGCGTTTTCAGAATAGCCGCTCGGCGGCGCGCCGACCGCTCCGGCGTCGAGCTCCCAATGGACATAATAGAGCGGTGAGCGGACATCGACCGCCGCCTTGGCGCCGTAGGCCTCGCCCGCGACCAGCCGGCCCCAGATCCCGCCGTTGCGATAGGTCGGCAACGCCGCGTCGCCCTCGATATGCTCGAAGGCCGGCGCCGTCTCCTCCTGGTCGCCCGGCAGCGCCACCCAGGCCTGCATGCCGTGCATGGCTTGGCCGGAGACGCGCAGGGCTGGGTCGGTGCGCTCCGAATGGGTGATGCCGCGGCCGGCGGTCATCCAATTGACCTCGCCCGGCCGGATCGGCTGGGAAAAGCCGAGGCTGTCGCGGTGGTGGATCTCGCCGTCGAACAGATAGGTCAGGGTCGACAGGCCAATGTGGGGGTGGGGGCGCACGTCGATTCCGCCGCCGGGCTCGAACCGGGCGGGGCCGACATGGTCGAGAAAGATGAAGGGGCCGACCATCTGGCCGCCCTCATAGGGCAAAATCCGCCCGACCTCGAAGCCACCGAGGTCGCGTCGCCTTGAAGTGATGATGCGCTGCGTCATGGCGGGACTGTCGCCCAAACGCCGGACAGAGCAAGACCGCGAACCAAAAAAAGCCCCGCTCCTGTTAAGGGGCGGGGCAGTTCATAGGGAGGAAACGCCCATAACGGGCATGACCTGTGTAGGCGCGACTCGACGCTTGATCAAGTTTTATATTGCGGTGCAGCACATTTTTTGGCGGGACGGCTCTCGCCTCCGCCGATGCCCGGGTCCAAGCTCGCTTCGACACAAGCCGGAGGACGCCAATGACCCCGCATGAACACCTCGCCCTGCTCAAACAGATGCGCTGGCGCGACGTGCATCTCCTGTCGAGCTCGCGCTCCGGGACGTCGGTGCTCGATAGGCTTTTGAAGACTCAGGCCGAGATCGAGGTGATCGAGGCGGCCCTGCGCGAGGGCCAGCCGGAGCGCCGCTGGGACGTCGATCCGGACGGCTTCCCCCTCGATCTGCCGGAAGAGCCCCTACGCCGTCAGGCGTAGGGATTCTCGCTATTTCTTGGTCCAGGCCCCGTCGAGGGGCTTGTAGAACTGGCCGGGCTGCATCCGCGCGAACAGTTGCACGGCGGTGGCCTGACCGGCCGCCTCGGGGGTCACCCCGGTCTTGGCGGCGGTCTCGCGGTAGACGGCGGCGCGGCCGGCGTTGATCTCGGCCACGGCGGCCCGCAGGGCGGCGTCGCCCCCCGAGACGATGCCGAGATAGCCGTCGCCCTGCTCTCCGACCACGCCCTGGGCCTTGCCGGCGTCGACGGCGGCCTTGGCGGCGGCCGATTGGGCCAGCACCGGAGCGGCGGCGCCCGCTAGGCTAAGGACGGCGGCGGCCGCCAGGATCATTTTCACGGAACGGTTCATGTCTGTGGCTCCGCCCTAGAACAGGTTGGGGTTCGACTGGATCGCGGTCTGGACTTCGCGGTCCAGCTTGATGCGCACATCGGCGTCCAGCTTGGCGTAGATATTGATCGGGTCGACCTTGACGTGGACGGTCGCGCAACCGGCGGCCGCCAACGACAAGCCGGCCACGGCGATCGCCGCCAGTCGGGGTAGGGCGAGTTTGGGCATGCGGTCGAACTCCCTTTGAGGTCTCTGGCTAGGCCGTCACGGCTGAACGGGGGCTGAACCGCTCTTGCCGAACTCGCCATAGGCCTTCAGCAGATCATCGAAATTCAGCGACGTGTCCAGGGTCAGGTCGATCGGCGTGCCCTTGGGCAGGGGGATGGCCTTGTCGAAGGCCTTGCCGCGCAGGAGATCAAACAGGCTGATCACCGGGTCCTTGGCTGTCTTGGGGTCGTTGCGGCCCTTGATCCGGAAGATGATCCCTAGGCGCCCTTGCGGCCGGCTGGCGATCCGCGCCTCCAGGCTGTCGAAGGCCAGATTCTCCAGCGCCTGATAGGCGAAGTCCTGCACCGCGTTCGGCTGGGCGCCCGCCGCGCCCCCGGTCGCGACCCCGGTCAGGGCCGCGCGCTGGATCGACAGCCGACCAGGGCCGGTCGAGACCGCGAAGCCGTCCTCGATCCGGATGGCGTCCGGAGCGATGGAGAAGGGCAGGGTGCCGTTGATCTTGGCCTGGATCGCGACCGAGTTCCCCAGGCTGGAGCCCGCCACCAGCGAGCCGAGATCGATGTCCTTAAGCTCCGCCTTGCCGGCGATGCGTCCCTTGGGGTCGAAGGCGATCTCGATCGCGCCGACGCTGGCCTTGCCGCCCGCCAGGGTGGCGCTGGCGGCGCCGATCCTGGTCGAGGTCACGGTCAGGCCGAATCGCGCCTCGACCCCGCTCAGGGGCGCGATCCAGTCGACGGCGTCGGCGGTGAAGACCTGTCCCGCCGGCGCGGTGACGGGGATCAGGCTGTCGAAATTGATGTGGGCGGTGGCGCCGGTCACATGGCCGAACTGACTGTTGAAGGCCGCTCCCTCTGTGTCGAACCGGCCGCTGGAGGTCACCGCCGCGTCCTTCCAGTCGATCCGGCCGGTGAAGCGGGTCTCGGCCTTCACCTCGCTGATCTGGGCCGCCAGAGGCGAGAGTTCAGCCGGTTGCAGGACCCCCGGCTGGAAGTCGAGATGGGTCGCGTCGATCGTCGCCGAGCCTGTCGCCGCGCCCATGGCCTGGGTGACGTGGACGACGGCCAGCGGCCGATGCTTGGCCGCGCCTCGGACCTGGAGGTCGCCGGCCCAGTCGGTCCCGCGAAGGTCGAGGGCGCCGAACGCCTCCATCGGGTTGAAGCGCCGCTCCGCGGCGGCGTCGGTCAGGGTTATCGCCTGCAGGGTCAGCCGCCCGGTCTCGGGCGCGCCTTTGCCGGCCAGGGTCAGAAGGGCCCGGCCCTCGGCGGCCGTGGCCCCGGAGACCGGCAGCTTGGCCCGTCCGTCCTGGACCTGCAGCCGCGCGCGCCAGCCGTTGTTTCCTATAGTGAAAACCGGGGCCCCGGCGTCTGGACACAGCTTGGCGTGGCCATCCGACGCCAGGGGCGGGGTCTCTTCGCCCATGGAGGTCAGGGCGAGGTCGAGGCAGGCCGGGGCGGCCAGGGCCAGGGCGCCGGCCTGGCCGTAGAGGCGGGCGGGACCGCCCACGGTCACGCCGTGCAGCAGGGGGCCGGAGAAGGCGAGGCTGGTCTGCAGAGGGGCTGCGATCCGGCCGTCGGCGGCGATCGCATAGCCCGCCGTTGAGACGGTCAGGGTGGGCAGGCCTTGGCCGGCGATGCGCAGGCTGGCGGCGCCCGAAGCGCTGTTCGCGAGGCGCAGGAGGGGTTTTCCGGCGGGCGCGCTCAGGGTGGCGGCGCCGAGCTGCGCGGGACGATCCATCCGCAATTCGAACACCGGTCCGACACCATCCAGCCGCAATTGGGGGGCCGAGAGCCGCATGGATTTGAGCGCGGCGGCGATCTTCGCCTCCTCGCCGAGGGAGGCCATCGACAGAGCCAGGGCGCGCGCGTCCCTGTCGCCAAATCCGCCGGTCCCGCTGTCGGCCCGACCCGCCATCCGCACGACCGCGGGCTTGTCGCTGGCGAGCTCCATCCGCCCCGAACCCCGGACGGCGACGGCCGGAAGAGCGAAGGCGCCCACACCGGTCGGCTGGGCGAGCCGGGTCGCGGTCGCCGCGCCGTCGAGGTCGGCGGCGAGCCGCCAGAGTTTGCCGTCGAGCATGCCGTCCAGAGCCTGGAGAACGAGATCGAGTTTGGGCGCGGTCAGGGCCGTTCCGCCGGCGGCGAAGGCCGGGAAGGCGGCGGCGGTCTCCAGCCGGTCGATGCGCAGCCGGCCGCCGGTCCTGGTGCGGTTGATCATGAGGCGGGCCGTGCTGGCCCGGGCGGTGGGCCGCTCGATGCGCTTGAAGCCCGGGCCTTCCAGGGATGCGGCCTGGGCGGCGACCTGTCCGGAAAGGTTGGCCGCCAGGGTCTCGATCGGACCCGCCAGCCGGCCCTTGAAAGCGGCGTCGAGCTTGACCCCGCCGGCCCTGGCGGTCCCTGAACGCAGGTCGCCGAGTTCGGCCGCGAGATCGGCGGCGGCCGGGCCGTCGAAGCGGGAAAAGCCCGATCGGCCGTAGGGCAGGGCGAAGGCCAGCTCGATCCGCGAGAGACCGAGCTCCAACTGTTTTCCGCTCGCCTTGATCCTGGTGCTCAGACGACCCGTCAGTTGGCCGCCGCCACGGAGCGACAGGGCGGCGGCCTGGACCGTCACTGCGCCGTCCTTGAAGCTCAGCCGAGCCGGCGAGAGTTGCGCGTCTGCCCGGATCAGCCGGCCATTGTCCAGATTGGCCGAACCCTGGGCGGCCAGGGATCCGTAGGGCGTGGCCAGCCGCAGCGCGCCGCCCTCGACCAGCACCCTCGGGGCCGGAGCGCCGCCGGCGGGGGCCTTCAGCGCCTCCTCGACCAGGGGCTGGAGCGTGCCGAAGGTCAGGGCCTTGCCGTCCCAGCGGGCCTTCAGTTTGGGATGCAGCAGTCTGAGGCCGCGGATGCGGGGGGCGACAAAGCCCGATTTGAAGATCGGGATGGGTTCGAACTCGACCTCGATCCGCTCGATGGTCAGGTCGGGGTCGCGCTCGGGACCCAGGCGGGCGCTGCCGACGAAGCCCTCCAGATCCAGCCGGTCGATCCGGATCGCCGCCGGCACGCCCCGGCCTTCGAGGTAATGCACGGCGAGGGACACCCCGATCGGGCCCCTGAAGGCGTAGAGCGCGGCGCCGCCCGCCGCCAGGACGGCGAGGGCGCCCGCGCTCCCGAACAGCCAAAGACGCCCGCGCCGAGCCGGCGGGGTCTTCGGGCTGGGCGTGGGGGCGGGATTTTCGGACACGGCTAAGCCTATCAACGCCTAAGCCGGGCCGATAGTTCGCCCGCGACACGCGCCGCTGTCGCGTAAGGACAAAAAAAAGCCTGCCCCGGGCATCATCCCGTTTTCACGGCGCGTGTGGGATTTGGTGCATGGCAAATTTCGAGGGACCCAAATGGGGCTCCAGCGTTCAAGGCACGGGCGCCACCGTGACCTGGAGCTTCGCCGAGCTCGACCTAACGAGCCAGATGACGGCGCGCGGCTTCAGCGGCTACCTCAGCTTCGACAGCGCCATCGCCTCGCAGTACCGGACTCTGGTGCGCCAGGCCATGGACGCCTGGGAGGCGGTGGCCAACATCGACCTTGTGGAGAGCACGGACGCCGTCGGCGTCGGCATTCGCGTCGGCAACCGTTACATCGACGGCGCCGCCCAGCCAGGACAGTCGAGCACCGTCGGCGAGACCAGCTTCTGGTCGAGCGGGTCCCGGATGACCGCGGCCCAGGTCTATTTCGACACCGACGCCTATACCGGCACGAGCTTCTACCAGATCGCCGTGCACGAGATCGGCCACGCCCTGGGGCTAGACCATTCGACCGTCACCAACGCGGTGATGTATTTCCAGGTCAACAGCGCCAACCGTTCGGGCCAGCTCAGCAACGACGACGTCAACGGAATCCAGACGCTCTATGGGGCCAAGGTCGTCCAGACCAACAGCCTGACCACCCTGCAGACGGCCTTCACCAATATCCTGCGGATCAATCCGACCTCGACCGACGCCCTGAGGACCAGCATCGCCCTCACGGACGGCACCTCCGTCGCCAACCCGACCTTCAGCCAGGCCCAGGGTCTGGCGACCCTCGCGGGCCAGGTCGACGCGGGGCTCGTCACCTTGGCCAAGGCGATCGCCAACATCGGCCACTTCGCCGACGCCACGACCTCGGTCGCCAGCCTCAGCTACCAGTTCTTCACCGGCAAGACGCCAACCTCGGCCGGTCTCGATTTCCTGGTCTCTTCGGGCGCGAACAGCAGCGACCTGAACGACCCTTATTACGCCAAGTTCAATATCGAGAACCGCTACATCAATTTCGCCGTCAACCTCGGCAAGCTGGGCGAGGGCGCGACCGCCTTCCAGGCCGGCTACGGTTCGCTCAGCCTCAATGAGGCGGTGAAGAAGGCCTATACTGAGATCTTCGGCGCGGCCCCGACCGACCAGAAGGTCTCAGACATCCTGACGCCCTCGCGGATCACCTATCTGACCAGCTTCGGCCTGGACGGAACCAGCGGCATCGGCACCAAGGCGGCGGCGGTGGGCTTCCTCATGGCCGAGGCGGTCAAGGCCGACATCGGTCCCTATGCCCTGGCCAATGACAAGTTCATGGCCGATCTGGCCGACGGGAACGCCTTCTACAACGCCAATTTGAAGACGGTGTACGCGCTGCAGTCCGAGCCGGAAACGGCGGCGGTCTATGACATGCACACCGACGGCGTGGTCGAGATCATCGGCGTCCCGCTGGAATACGCCGCCTAGCGCCCGCTCGGGGCGTCCCCGATCAGCAGGGAGGCGGCGGCCTCGGCGGCCTCCGGATCGCGCGCGGCGATGGCCTCCGCCAGGGCCCGGTGCAGGACCACGTCCTTCATCTGATCCTGCGGGCTCTGCTTCTCCATCTGCCAGATCCAGAACCGGGTCGCCAGATTCTGCAGGGCGATAATGTAGCGGGCCAGGGTGGTGTTCTGGGTGGCGAAGGCGACCGCCCGGTGGAAGGCGTGGTCCATGGCCAGGAGGCCGCGATAATCGCTGGCGGCGATGGCCGCCTCGGCTCCGTCGAAGGCTGCGGCGATGGCGAGAAGGTCGTCCGGCCTGGCGTTGCGGGCGGCGAGGGCGGCCGTGCGGCCCTCCAGCAGGCGGCGGACCTCGAAGGCGTGCTCGATCTCCACCAGGTCCAACGGCGCGACCATGGTCCCGACTCGGGGCCGGCGCACCACCAGCCCCTCCAGGGCGAGCCGCCCCAGGGCGTCGCGGACCCCCGCCAGGCCGCCGGCGTAACGGGCGGCCAGCACCTTCTCCTCCAGCACCTGCATGGGCGGAAGATCGCCCAGGATGATGTCCATCAGGATGCGCTCGTAGAGCCGCGCCTTTTCAAGGCCGGGCGCCCAGTCGCCGTGGGGCAGGGCGCTCTTGGCGGGCCCCTTCATCCGGGGCGGAGCGACGGTGGTTTCGGGCGGCATGTGAAATGTAAGAGGCGCTAAGACCGATCGGGAATGGCTGGCGCCGGAGTTAGACCCTAAGTCGCGGCCATGACAACTCGGCCCGCCCTTCTGTTCCTGTTCGCCAGCGCGGCGGTTCTCGCGGCCACGGCCGCCGTGGCCCAGGAGGCCCATTCCCTTGAGGCGGTGGTGGTCGCGGGCGACAGCGCCGGGCTGATCGAGCGCCGCCCGACCGCCACGGTGAACGGGATCGACAAGCCGCTGATCGAGACCGCCCGCTCGGCCAGCTTCGCCAGCGCCCTGACGATGGAGCGCTATGGGGTCGAGACGGTTGACGATCTGGTGGCCATATCGCCGGGCGCCTTCACCGCCAGCTTCTACGGCGTGCCGGGGTCGGTGAACCTGCGCGGCACATTGGCCGAGGTCTATTTTCGCGGCTTCAAGCGGATCGAGAACCGGGGCACCTATCCGACGCCGCTGGGCGCCACCGAGCGGGTCGAGATCGTGCGCGGGCCGCCGAGCGCCTTCACCGGACCGGGCAAGGTCGGCGGCTTCCTGAACTTCGTGCCCAAGACCGCGCGGGTCGAGGACCGCTACTTGTCGAAGCCGACCGGCATGATCGAGGCTACGGCCGGCGCCTACGGCAAGAAAAACCTGTCGGGCGAGCTTGGCCTGCCGGCCAACTTCGGCGCCGTCGAGGGCGGGGTCTACGCCTATGGCGAGCTGGAGGATTCCAAGAGCTTCTATCGCGGGGTCCATCCCCGGCATCAGCTGCTGGAGCTGTCGTCCGACTTCAGCCTGCCGGGCGGCTGGTCCCTGGCGGCTGGCGGGATGTATTTCCACTCGGACGGCTATGTTCAGACGCCGGGCTGGAACCGGCTGACCCAGGCGCTGATCGACAGCCGGACCTATGTCACCGGCCGGGACACGACCGTGACCGACGCCGACGGCGACGGGCGGCTGATCCCCAATGAGGCGGGCGGCCTGCTGCAGGGCTATTTCGGCTTTCCGCCCGCGACCAACCCGCGCTTCACCCTCGACACCGGCCTCGGGACCGGGCGGATCAGCCCGCGCGACGTCTTCATCTCGGGCCGGGATTTCTCGGAAACCGAGACCCAGACCTACTACCTCGACCTCGGCAAGCGGCTGTCGCAGAGCCATTCGATCAAGGCGCAGCTCTTCTACGATCGGCTCGATAACCGCCGCTTCGTCTCCTACGGCTACCCCGCCGCCTACGACAGCTGGACGGCCGAGGCGCGGCTGAGCTGGAGCGGCGCCTTCCGCCTCGGCGACGCCAGCCTGAAGACGGTCGCGGGCCTGTCCTGGCGCAGCCTGCACGGCGGCCGGCGCGAGACCATCTCGACCGCCGCCCTGGACCGGCGCGACATCCTGGCGGGGCCCTCGGCCAATGATGTCTTTGACGACCCCTTCTCCAACGAGCCCGGCGGCATCGGCCTGACCTGGGAGAGCCACGTGCGCTCGCGCTGGATCGACAGGGGCGCCTTCGCCGTGGCCGACCTGACCTGGCGGCGGCTGAACCTGACGCTGAGCGGCCGGCTCGACGACTACGACGCCGACGCCCGCGACGTCGGGACCGCCGCGAACGCGGCCGAGCGGGCGGGCTCCAAGGACGCGCGTGGTCGCGGGACCTACAGTCTGAGCGCCAGCTACAGGACGCGCCTCGGCCTGATGCCCTATCTGACCTACGCGCAGACGGCGGCGCTGGAGGTGGGGCAGGCGGGCGAGCTGGCGCCCAGCCTGATCGCAGGCAAGTCCTGGCTCTCGGGTTCGGACCTGCGCGAGGCGGGGGTGAAGGGCCAGTGGCTGGGCGGCGCGCTGCTCGGCTCGCTCTCGGCCTACCGCCAGACCCGGACGGCGCTGAACGGGATCAACCTCGCCGTGGTCGGACATCGGTCCAAGGGCGTGGAGTTGGAGCTGCGCTGGATCGCCGACCGGCACTGGAGCTTCGCCTTCAACGGCGACCGCCAGAAGACGATGGTGAAGGGGCCCGACAACAGTTTCGTCTTCATCCCGCCGGCTACGGCGAAGACCGCGGGCGTCAACGGCTATGGCGGCGGGTTCGCGGTGTTCAGCTTCGCGAGCCTCGTGCCCGGGGATTACGAATACAGCCTGATCCCCCGCAGCGTCGCGGCCCTGCACGCGACTTACGCCTCATCCGATTTCGGCTGGGGCCGGGCCGGGGCGACCGCCGGGATCAAATATGTGAGCCGGACCTCGGGCACGGTTCCGGGGGCGGTGGTCTATCCCGACTACGCCCTGCTCGATCTTTCGGCCTATGTCGCGCACGGGGATTGGACGCTCAGCGCCAACATCGACAACCTAGCGGACAAACTCTACTTCACCCCGATGACCGACGTTTACACCAACGTCTCGGTCCTGCCCGGCGTCGGACGGTCCTGGCGCCTGACCCTGCAGCGCCGGTTCTAGGAGGGCGGATGACGAGCATCGCGCCTGGCGGGGCGAAAGCCTGGGCCCTGCTGCTGGCCTTCAGCCTGTTGCTCTTCCTGATTCAGGCCTGCAGCTACAATTCGCTCGGGGTCCTCCTGCCGGCGATGATCC
>CANJKM010000027.1 GCA_947474805.1 Caulobacterales bacterium
CCTATGGCGTGGATTCCATGCCCCAGACCGGCGAGAACGTCGCCGCGGAATACGGCGTCTCGCGCGCCGACCAGGACGCCTTCGCCCTGCGCAGCCAGCAGCGCGCCGCCGCCTCCCGCGCCTTCCATGCCGAGGAAATCGTCGCCGTCGAAGCCAAGGACGCCAAGCGAAAACCCTTCGTCTTCGAGGCCGACGAACACCCCCGCGCCGACACGACGGCGGAGACCCTCGCGGGCCTGAAATCCATCTTCCCCCAGGGCGCGGTCACGGCCGGCAACGCCTCGGGCGTCAACGACGGCGCCGCGGCCCTGGTCATCGCTTCGGAGGCCGCGGCGAAGAAGCACGGCCTCACACCCCGCGCCCGCATCCTCGGCATGGCCTCGGCCGGCGTGGCGCCGCGAATCATGGGCGTCGGTCCGGTTCCGGCCACGCAGAAGCTGATGGCCCGCCTCGGCATGACCATCGCCGACTTCGACCAGATCGAGCTCAACGAAGCCTTCGCCAGCCAGGCGCTGGCCGTGCTGCGCGGCTTTGGCCTCCCCGACGACGCCCCGCAGGTGAACCCGCACGGCGGCGCCATCGCGCTTGGCCACCCGCTCGGCATGAGCGGCGCGCGGCTGGCGCTTACGGCGGTGCACGGCCTTGAGGAAACCGGCGGCAAGCGCGCGCTCGCCACCCTCTGCGTCGGCGTCGGCCAGGGCCTCGCCCTGGCGCTGGAGCGGGTCTAACCACCCCAGAGAATTGCTGCGGGCGGAACCAGGGCGCCATCCCGCAGCAAAGCCCCGCCGTCATAGTCCTTCGACAGCCAGAGCGGCCCGTCCAGATCGGCGAAATCGGCCCGCGCGGCCACATGGAACGCCGGCGCGATGGCCAGCGAGGTGCAGACCATGCAGCCGACCATCACCGTCATCCCCGCCGCCCGCGCCGCGTCGTAAAGCGCCAGGGCCTCGGTCAGCCCGCCGGTCTTGTCGAGCTTGATATTGACCGCCTGATAGAGGGGCTTCAGCCGCGCCACATCGGCCGCCACATGGCAGGACTCGTCGGCGCAGATCGGGACCAGCGGCTCGAACCCGTGCAGCACGGCGTCCTGCGCGGCGGGCAGGGGCTGCTCCAGGAGATCCACCTTCAGCGCCGCCATCACCGGCTGCATTCCTCTTAGGATATCAAACGTCCAGGCCTCGTTGGCGTCGACAATCAGCCGAGAATGCTGCGCAGCATTTCGCACCGCGCGCAGCTGCCCCTCGGGGTCGGCGCCGTTCACCTTGACCTTGATCAGCGGCAGATGGGCGAGCTCGGCCGCCTTGGCCCCCATCGCCTCGGGCGTGTCCAATCCGACCGTATAGGCGGTGATCACCGGCCGCGCCGGCGGCAGGCCGAGGAGGGCGTGAACCGGCCGCCCGAGCGTGCGCGCCTCCAGGTCCCACAGGGCGCAGTCCACGGCGTTGCGCGCCGAACTGGGCGGCATGATTTGCTGCAATCTGCTGCGGTCCAGCCCGGCTTCGATCTCGCCGCGCATCGCCTCGATCTGAGCAACCGCGCTGGCGTTGGTCTCGCCGTAACGCGCCAGCGGCGCGCCCTCGCCTCGGCCCGTGAAGCCGTCGTTCGTGAGCGCGACCCGCACCACGTCGGTGGCCGTCTTGGAGCCGCGCGAAATGCTGAAGGGGTTGGCGAGCGGCCAGGTCTCGCCGGCGACCTCCAGCCGCATCAGATCTTCAGCGCCACAAGGAAGCGCGAGACCATATTGTAGGCGGCGATCACGCCGATGATCTCGACGAGTTCGCGCTCGTCGGCCACGGCCGCTCTCGCCGCGGCGAACGTCTTGTCGTCCACCTGCACGTCGCGGCTCATCGCCACCGTCAGGGCCAGGATCGCCGCCTCGCCGGGCGGGAAGATCGCGGGGACGCCGCCCATGATCTGATGCACCGCGGCCAGTTTTTCCGGCGTGCCGCCGGCCTTGATGTAGAGCGGGCCGTGCTGCTCGAACTCGTAGGAGGCGTTGTTGACCACCGCCACGCCGCACATGGCCAGCTCGCGGTAGAGGTTTGAGACCTTCAGGTCGGTCCGCACCTTGCCGATGAAGGTGTTCCAGCCGTCGGCGTAGGGCAGGGAGACCAGTAGGGCGCGGTCGAGGTCGGTCAGCTGGCCGCCTCGCCGGGCGATCACGGCCTGGACCACCGGATTGGGGTCGTCCGCGCTCAGGGGATAGGGGGTTACGCGCATCAGGCTTTCGGTGTCCCTACGGGTTCGGAGGCGGGCGTCACCGGCGTCGAGGGCGCGGTGGGCTTGGCGGCGGCGACGGCCTTGCGACGCGCCTTCGGCCGCGCCCTGGGCTTGGGCGCGGCGGGCTTTTCGGCCTCGGCCGTCTGCACCGGCTCGGCGACCGGCTTGGGCGGGGCGTTCATCGCCTGGACCGCGGCCTGCACGGCCGCATAGCGTTGGGCCAGAAGCTCGGTGATCTTCTTGGCTTCCGAAGCCGGCATGGCCGAGAGAACGGCGGCCAACGCCCGGTCCTTCATCTTGGCGGCGACGGGGATGCGAACCTTGTCGTCCAGCTGCGCCATCACATTGGCCGCGTCGCGCGGCTTCATCTTCTCATAGACGCTGACCAGGCGGAGGGTCTCCTCCTCCTGCTTCTTGTCGACCGAGCCGAGCAGCGCCGCCATCTCGCCCTTCAGCCCGTTCAGGCTCTTCAGCTTGGCGTCGAGCTTGGCCTCGGCGGCGGCCAGCAGCGCCATCTGGGTGTCCATGGCCTGCTCTCGCTGGTCGAGCTGGCCCCGGCGCGTGCCCAGGCTCTGCAGCACCTGCAGTTCGGCCGGCGACAGGCCCGCCGACTTGGCCAGCTCCGCGGCCGAGGGCGCGCAGACGGCGACCGAGGTCGGCGCCGCGACGCTGGGCGGCATGGAATTGGACGGGGTCTCGCCGGCCTTGGCGTCCGAAGCCCTTGCGGGGGCCTTGCCGGCCGGTTTGGCGGGCTTGGCCGAACTGACGGCCTCCTCGGCCCAGGCGCGTGCGCCGGCCAGGGCCTGGGGCACGGCCTGAATGTCGGCCAGCATCTTGATGCCGAGCACCCCGCCGACGGCGATGGCGGTCAGGGGCAGGATACGGGGCAGGCGGCTCATCGGCGGGTTCTCCCGGCCACGGGGGCGTCGAACAGGTCGTCGTCCAGCTCGCGGATCACGGGCTTGGCCGCGCGCGGGGTAAAGCGCAGCGGTGCGGCGTTCGACAGGGACTTGGGCGTGGTCGCGTGGCGGATGACGGTGTCAGCCCCCAAGGCGGGGGGGGCGGCGCCGGCGGTGGCGGTCGGCGCCGGCGCGACCACCGGAATCCTCTCGACGGCGCCGTCGAGGCGGGCCGCCAGCTGGCGGGCGGTGTCGATCCGGGTGAGCAGGCCGTCGTGGACCTCCTCGGCGGCGGCGCGCAGGGCGGTGAGGCCCGCGTCGGCGCGCGCGGCGGCCTGGTTCAGCTCGATGGCCGCCTTGACGAAGCCGGCCTGTCCGGCCTGAAGCGTCTTCAGCCGGGCGTTCAGCCGCATCCCGACCACCAGGGCCGAGAGCAGCAGTATGGCCAGGATCAGGTCGAGACCGAGGGCGATGGGGCTCATCTTGGCGCCTTACTTGAAGTTCTGGAGCGCGGTCTGGGCGGCGGGGGCGAGCGGCGCCTCCACCCGGACGGCGATATTGTGGTTCTTGCGGCCCATCCGGGCGCGCGTCAGCGGGATGGTCCCGGCGCGCAACTCGACCAGGCTGTCGGCGGTGGCGTTCAGCATGATGGTGTCGCCGACCTTCAGGTTGAGGACCCGTTGCAGGTCCATCTTCTGCTCGTCGAGCACGGCGCGGACTTCCATCTGGGTGGTCCAAAGTTCGGTCGCGAGGTGGCTTTCCCAGATGTTGTCGCGGCCGAACTTCTCACCCATGAACTGCTGCAGCAGCATCTTCCGGATCGGCTCTAGCGTAGCGTAGGGGAGCAGGAGTTCGATCCGCCCGCCCCGGTCCTCCATGTCGATCCGAAGCTTGACCAGGATGGCGGCGTTGGCCGGCCGGGCGATGGCGGCGAAGCGCGGGTTGGTCTCCAGCCGGTCGAGGTTGAAGGTGACGTCGGTCAGGGGCTCGAAGGCGGCCTTGGCGTCGGCCAGCACCACCTCGATCATCCGCTCGACCAGCATCCGCTCGATGGTGGTGTAGGGCCGGCCCTCGATCCGCATCGCGGCGGTGCCGCGGCGGCCGCCGAGCAGCACATCGACGATCGAATAGATCAGGTTGCTGTCGACCGTCAGCAGGCCGTAGTTGTCCAGTTCCTCGGCCCGGAACACCGCCAATATGGCCGGCAGCGGGATCGAGTTCAGATAGTCGCCGAACCGGATCGAGGAGATGTTGTCGAGGCTCACCTCGACGTTGTCGGAGGTGAAGTTGCGCAGGCTGGTCGTCATCAGCCGCACCAGGCGGTCGAAGACGATCTCCAGCATCGGCAGGCGCTCGTAGGAGACCAGGGCCGAGTTGATGATGGCGCGGATGCCGCTCCGCTCGCCGCTGTCGTCGTCCGAGAGGTCGAAACCGAGGAGGTTGTCGATCTCGTCCTGATTCAGGATCCGCTCGCCGCCGGGCGCGGGCGAGCCGTCCGCGGGCGAGCTTTCGATCATCGCCTCCCAGTTGGCGGCGATGTCGGCTTCTGCGGGGGCTCCGGAGTTTTCGGCCATGCTATTGGATCAGCATTTCCTGGATCAGCACGGCGTTGACCTTGGAGGGGGCGATCACGAGGTTCACCCGCCGCTGGATCTCCATCCGCAGCTGGTAGCTGCCCTGGCTGCCCGAGAGGTCCTCGGGGCGCAGCTCGCGCAGGAAGGTCTGGAACATGTCGGCCAGGCGCGGGGCGTTGGGCTCAAGCTCCTCGACCACCGACTCGTCGGGCAGTTCGAAGGCCAGCTTCAGCTTCAGGAAGGTCGGCCGGCTGTCGGCGGTCTGGATGTTCACCACCAGGTCCGGCAGGGTGTAGAAGACCACGCCGTCGGGCCCCTGCGCGACCTGGCCGACCGGCTTGGCCTCGCCTTCCTTGGCGCCCTCCTTGCCGTGCTCGTCCTTGGCTTCCTTGCCGTGTTCGGCGCCCTCGGCGGGCGGCTTCTTGCCGAGGAACATCATCGCGCCCACACCGCCGCCGCCCAGCACGACGAGCGCGCCGACGCCGGCCGCGATCAGCACGATCAGCGGCGGCTTCTTCTTGGCCGGGGCCTCGCCCTCGGCTCCTTCGGCGGCTGCCCCTTCGGGGGGCGGCGCTTCCTTGTCCTTGCCTTTTGCCATCGGTCCGTCCGCAGGCGCGCGCACAAGCGCGCAGAGCTAGAGACGCCATAAGGCCCCACCACGGTTAACGATCAGTGTGGAGGCAGGGTGAACCCGGCAGAAATCGCCTATCGGATCGGCGGCAAAAAGCGCCGCGTTAACCTTAGATTTCATTGAAGTAAAACGTCTTTTTGACTTGGCCCGGCCCTTGCAGCGCGGCTTGGCGAAAGGACTGCCAAAGATGGATACGGCCCTCTACGTCGGATTGTCGCGCCAGATGACGCTGCAGCGCGCCCTCGACATCGCCGCCAACAACATCGCCAACGCCGACACGGCGGGGTTCAAGGTCGAGCAGCTGCTGCTCGAGGAAGAGCCCCTGACGCCGCCCACCTTCGGCGCCGCCCCGGTCAGCTATGTGATCGACAACGGCGTCGCGCGGGACTTCGGCCAGGGCGAGATGGAGAGCACCGGCAATGCGTTCGATCTGGCGGTCGAGGGGGCTGGCTTCTTCACCGTCCAGACGCCGTCGGGCAACCTCTTCACCCGCGACGGCCGCTTCACCACCGACAGCCAGAACCGTCTGGTCACCCACGCGGGCGACCCCGTCCTGTCCACCGGCGGCTCGCCCATCACCCTCGACCCCACCAAGCCCGCGCCCAAGGTGGCGCAGGACGGGACCATCAGTCAGGGCGCCGCCAGCCTAGGCCGCGTCGGCGTGGCGCGTTTCCCCGATCTGTCGGTGCTGAAGAAGGCCGGCGACACCACCTTCAGCGCCCCCGACGGCGCCTCGGTCGCCGCCAACGACGCCATCATCCGCCAGGGGATGGTGGAGCATTCAAACGTCCAGCCGGTGCTGGAGATCACCCACCTGATCGAGATCACCCGCGCCTATGAGCGGGTCGCCAAGATGATGGAAGCCAATCAGTCCATGACCTCAACCGCCATCCAGCGGCTGGGCCAGGTCAGCTGAGACAGGAATAGACCGCCATGAGAGCCCTTAGGATCGCCGCGACCGGCATGAGCCCCCAGCAGCTCAATGTCGAAGTGATCTCCAACAACATCGCCAACATGAACACGATCGGGTTCAAGAAGCAGAGGGCCGAATTCCAGGACCTGCTCTACCAGAACGTGGAACGGATGGGGGCCCAGTCCTCCTCCACCGGCACCGTGGTTCCCACCGGCATCCAGATCGGCTCGGGCGTGAAGACCGGCTCGGTTTATCGCATCACCGAACAGGGCACCCTGACCCAGACCGGCAACAAGCTGGACCTCGCTATCGACGGCAAGGGCTTCTTCCCGGTCCTGACCCCCGCCGGCGACACCGCCTACACCCGCGCGGGCAACTTCTCGGTCAACGACCAGGGCCAGATGGTCACCCACGACGGCTATCTGGTGCAGCCGCAGATCTCGATCCCGCAGAACGCCGTCGACATCACCATCTCCAAGGCAGGGCAGGTCCAGGCGACCATCCCCGGCCAGGTCCAGCCCCAGATCGTCGGCCAGCTCCAGCTCGCCACCTTCTTCAACGAAGGCGGCCTCGAGGCCGTCGGCGACAACCTCTATCTGGAGAGCGGCGCCTCGGGCGCGGCCCAGCTCGGCCAGCCTGGCAACCCGGGCTTCGGCCAGCTGCAGCAGGGCTACACCGAAGCGGCCAATGTCGACGCAGTCTCGGAAGTCACCGCCCTGATCGTCGCCCAGCGCGCCTATGAGATGAACTCCAAGGTGATCAGCGCCGCCGACCAGATGCTGTCCACCACCAGCCAGATGAAGACCTGAGCCATGCGGATCGCGCTCGCTCTGCTCCTGACCCTGATCGCCTTGCCGGCGCTCGCTGGAACGCCCGTAGTGCTCAAGGGCGCGCCCCGCGCCATGGGTCCGGTGACGCTGGCCGACCTGTTCGACGGGGCCAAGGGGGCCGCCGCCCAGACCGTCGTCGGCCCCGCTCCGACCACGGCCGCCAACGCCATCCTCGACGCCGGCCAGGTGCAGCTTCGCGCCAAGCAGGCCGGCTTCGATTGGGACAACCCCGCCGGCCAACGGCGTATTCAGGTCGTGGCCGGCTCGGCCCGCGGCGGCGCGGTCCGCTCGGCTCAGGCGCTGGTCTGGTCGCGCAACATCATGGCCGGCGAGAAGATCGAGGCCTCCGATCTTGAGTGGAGCGATGTCGCCATCGCCCCCCAGGGCGCGCCCTCCGACCCCGACCGCGCCATCGGCATGGTCGCCCGCCGTCCCCTGCGGGCCGGCTCGGCCATCGCAGCCTCCGATGTCGCCGCCGCCAAGGTGATCAAGCGCGACGACACCGTGAACGTCGCCTTCGAGCAGGACGGGATCAATCTGGTCCTGCAGGGCAAGGCCATGTCCGACGCCGTGCTCGGGGAGCCGGTCGAGGTGATGAACCTGCAGTCCAAGAAGACCATCGAGGCCGTGGCCTCCGGACCCGGCCGCGCCGTGGTCGGGCCGCGCGCCGAAGAACTCCGCGCCCAATCCTCGTCCCAACCCTTCCGCACCGCTCTCCGTTAGAGGCTGACCATGCGTAAACTCGTTCTGATCCTGCTCGCCGCCGCCCCGCTCGCCGCCTGCGCCGGAGCCAAGGACGCCATTCGGGGCCCGCAGTTCTCGGCCGGTCCCCCCTATCCGGCCAGCCAGGAAGCCCTGCGCCCCGACACGCTGGAAGCCCGCGACCGCAGCCCCCGTCCGGCCAGCGCCAACTCGCTCTGGCGCAACGGCGCCCGCGCCTTCTTCCAGGACCAGCGCGCCTCCAAGATCGGCGACATCCTGACCGTCAACATCGATATCAACGACACCGCCAAACTGTCGAACCAGACCGACACCAGCCGCACCACCGAACTCGACGGCGGCGTGTCCAAATTCTTCGGTCTGGAGTCCAAGCTCGACAAGGTGCTGCCGGGCACGCCCGACCCCGCCCATCTGATCACCTCGGGCTCCAGCTCCAGCGTCGCGGGCTCCGGCTCGGTCAACCGCTCCGAGGCCATCTCCCTGACCGTCGCCGCGGTCGTCGCGGGCGTCCTGCCCAACGGCAACCTGCGCATCGAGGGCCGCCAGGAGGTCCGGATCAATCAGGAACTGCGCGAGCTGACCATCGCCGGCATCGTGCGGCCCGAGGACATCACCTCCTCCAACAGCATCCGCCACACCCAGATCGCCGAGGCGCGCGTCTCCTACGGCGGGCGCGGCGCGGTCAGCCGGGTCCAGCGCGTGCCGGTCGGTCAGGCCCTGGCCGAGCAGTTCACGCCCTTCTAGCGATCGCCGGTCGGAACCTACCGCGCCCTCCCCCGCTTGTAGTGGGAGAGGGTGCGGCCACGGGGGGCGCGCCAAACCGGGGAGCGCGCCATGCTCCACACCCTGATCCGCTACTGCACCGTCGCCTTCGCGCTGGGTTTCGCCGTGGCCGCCTGCACAGCGGACGGCGGGCGTCAGGCTCCGGTCGCCGTCATGCCCGCGAGCTTCGGCCTCTATTTCCTCGACGAGGGACCTTCGGCCAAGCTGGCCTATGGCCAGGCCAATTCCGACAACGTCGGGCTGATGCTGGAGTGCGCCAAGGGCTCGCGTCTGGTGAAGGTCACCGACGTCGTCCGCTCCAGCCCCGCCGCGACCCTTGTTCTCGCCTCCTCGGGAAAAACCAGCCAGTTGAAGACGGCCGTCGAGCCTGGCCCCGGCGCCTCCATCTTCACCGCCAGCGCCCCCGCGGCCACGCCGGCCCTCATCGGCTTCCGCAACTCCGGAAAGATGGACGTCTCCTACGCCGGTCTGCGCTACGCCATCGCCGCCAAGCCCAATGAGCGGATGGGGATTGAGAAGTTCTTCGCCGCCTGCGACGGCGCCCGGACCTGAGCTTGGCTGTACGCGCCTTGGGCGCCGGCCGGCATGGTCAACAAATCTTCACCAATTTCGTGTGGAACAGGCGGAGTTCAGTGCAGTTGTAAGCTCGCTCGCTCTCGACGGCGCCCTGCGCGGCGCACCCCTCGACAGTAGAGATCGCACAGGCCCGGTCGGGGCGACCCGCGCCGGGCCTTGCTGCTTCAACACCGCCGTCATCCCCCGGCTTGACCGGGGGACCCAAGCCACGGCGGACCTTGCTTGGGTGGCCTGATCCAGTCGGGCCATGACGAGTGAGAAAATGAGCGCGGCGGGGGAGCGCGGCCTAAGCCCGCAGTCCCGCTTTCGCCGCGTCGATCCCCAGCACGGCCAGCGCTTGGCGCACGATCCCATCGGCGTCGAGGCCGGCCCGGGCGTACATGGCCTCCGGCTTGTCCTGGTCCTGGAAGATGTCGGGCAGGCAGAGGGTGCGCACCTTCAGCCCCCGGTCCAGCGCGCCAAGGGCCGCCAGCCGCTGCAGCACAAACCCGCCGAAGCCGCCGACCGAGCCTTCCTCGACCGTGATCAGCGCCTCGTGCTCGCGGGCCAGCCGCAGGATCATCTCTTCGTCGAGCGGTTTGGCGAACCGGGCGTCCGCCACCGTGGCCGACAGGCCGCGCGCCGCCAGCATCTCGGCCGCCTTCAGGCATTCGGCCAGCCGGGTTCCGAACGACAGGATGGCGATCGCCGTTCCCTCGCGCACGATCCGGCCCTTGCCGATCTCGAACGGCGCCGCGAGCGCCGGAATCTCCACCCCCGTGCCTTCCCCGCGCGGATAGCGGAAGGCCGAGGGACGGTCGTCGATCTCACAGGCGGTGGCCACCATCCCGGCCAGCTCGGCCTCGTCGGCGGCGGCCATCAGCACCATGCCGGGCAGGGCGCCCAGATAGCCGACATCGAACGAGCCGGCGTGGGTCGGGCCGTCGGCGCCCACCAGGCCCGCGCGGTCGATGGCGAACCGCACCGGCAGCGACTGGATCGCCACGTCGTGCACCACCTGGTCGTAGCCGCGCTGCAGGAAGGTCGAATAGATGGCCGCGAACGGCTTCATCCCGTCGGCCGCCAGGCCCGCCGCGAAGGTCACCGCGTGCTGCTCGGCGATGCCGACGTCGAAGGTCCGCTCGGGGAATCTGGCGCCGAACAGGTCCAGCCCCGTGCCCGACGGCATGGCGGCGGTGACGGCCATGATCTTGGGGTCGAGTTCGGCCCGCTTGATCAGTTCCTGGGCGAAGACCTTGGTGAAGGCCGGCGGCCCCGCCTTGCCCTTGGCCTGCTCGCCGGTGATCACGTCGAAGCGCGAGACCCCGTGATATTTGTCGGGCGAGGACTCGGCCGGAGCGTAGCCCTTGCCCTTGTGGGTGACCACATGCACCAGCACCGGCTTGTCGACGATCTCGCGCACATTCTTCAGCACCGGCACCAGGTGATCGAGGTTGTGACCGTCGATCGGGCCGACGTAATAGAAGCCCATCTCCTCGAAGAAGGTGCCGCCGGTGGCCATGCCGCGGGTGTATTCCTCGGCCTTGCGGGCCACGTCCTGCAGCGGTCGCGGCAGCACATCGACGATCTTGCCGCCGAACTTGCGCACCGCCTGATAAGCCCCGCCCGAGACGATCCGCGCCAGATAGGCGCTCATCCCGCCGACCGGCGGCGCGATCGACATGTCGTTGTCGTTCAGCACCACGACCAGCTGCTTGGTCGTCTCGGCCGCGTTGTTCATCGCCTCATAGGCCATGCCCGCGCTCATCGAGCCGTCGCCGATCACGGCGATCACCTTGTTGTCCTCGCCCTTCTGGTCGCGCGCGGCGCAGAAGCCGAGCGCCGCCGAGATGGAGGTGGCCGCGTGGGCCGCGCCGAAGGGGTCGTATTCGCTCTCGGCCCGCTTGGTGAAGCCCGAGAGGCCACCGCCCTGGCGGATGGTGCGGATGCGGTCGCGGCGCCCGGTCAGGATCTTGTGCGGATAGGTCTGGTGGCCGACGTCCCAGATCAGAATGTCGCGCGGGGTCTCGAACACATGGTGCAACGCGACCGTGAGCTCGACCACGCCCAGCCCGGCCCCGAGGTGCCCGCCGGTGGTCGAGACCGCGTCGATGGTTTCGGCCCGCAGCTCGTCGGCGAGCTGGCGCAGCTCGGCCGTCGAGAGACCCCGCGTGTCGGCGGGAAGCTGAACCTGGTCGAGGAGCGGGGTCGGAACGGTCATCGGGACTTCACGGAAAGGGGGGAAACAAAGCCCCCGTCAGCGCCTGCGGTCTAGCACGAAATCGATGCTGGCCCGGAGATAAGTGGCGCGGGCGCCGAAAAGCTCCAGGTGGGCGCGGCATTGGTCGGACAGAAGCTTCACCCGTTCCTTGGCCGCCGGCACCCCTAGGAGGGTTACGTAGTTGGCCTTGCCCTGGTCCAGATCCTTGCCGACCGCCTTGCCCATGTCGGCCTCCTCGCCCTCGGCGTCGAGGAGATCGTCGACCATCTGATAGGCCAGACCCAGGTCCTGGGCGAAGCCCATCAACGCCACCCGCTCGGCGTCGGGCGACTGGGCCATGATCAGCGGAATCTCGAAGGCGAAGGCGATCAGGGCCCCGGTCTTCATCCGCTGCATCCGCGCGACCGAACCCAGATCGGCCCCGTGCCGCAGGATGTCGATCATCTGCCCCCCGCACATGCCCTTGGCTCCGGACGCCAGGGCCAGCCGCCGGACCAGCTCGGCCCGGACATGCCCGTCCGGATGGGTGTCGGGATGGGCCATGATCTCGAACGCCGAGGCCTGCAGCGCGTCGCCGGCCAGGATGGCGGTCGCCTCGTCATAGGCCTTGTGAACCGTCGGCCGGCCGCGGCGCAGGTCGTCGTCGTCCATCGCCGGCAGGTCGTCGTGGATCAGGCTGTAGGCGTGGATGCATTCCAGCGCGCAGGCGGCGCGCAGCACATAGGCCTCGTCCAGCTCGAACATCCGCGCCGTCTCCAGCGCGAAATAGGGTCGCAGCCGCTTGCCCGCCCCGAGAGCGGCGTAGCGCATGGCCTCGGTCAGCTGCTCCTCGGGTCCGTCGGCGCGCGGCAACAGCTCGTCCAGCGCCACCGTCACCAGGTCGGCGGCCTCGATCATACGCTGGGGCAGGGCGCTCAGTTCGTCCGCCGACGGGCGAGCGCTCATGGGAACTCGGTCGGTTCGGCGCGGGGCTGGCCGTCGCCGCCGACCACGATCTTCTCGACCTTCAGCCGCGCGGCCTCCAGCTTCTGCTCGCAGTGGGCCTTCAGCGCCGCGCCGCGCTGATAGCTCTCGATCGACCGCTCCAGCGGCGCCTGGCCCGATTCCAGCTCGGCGACGATCTTCTCGAGTTCGGCCAGGGCTTCCTCGAACGAGAGGGCGGCTATGTCGGGTGCGGCGGCGACGGAGGTCATGGGCCGCAAACTAGCGGGACGATGGGGTCGAGGCTAGCGCTTGAACTCGAACCGGCGCGCGTTCCAGTGCGAGAAGTGCTCGCGGCCGATCTGGCGCCAGCCCTGTTTGCGCAGCGCCCGGCCGATCATGATGTTGAAGAAGCCGTGGGCGACGATCATCACATCGCCGGCCTCCGACAGGCCGATCAGCTTGCGCGCCACCCGGTCGGCGCGGACCTCGGCCTGTCGGCGCGTCTCTCCGCCGTCGGAATAGCCGAAATACCACCAGATGAAGCGGGAGATGAAACCCCAGACCTTCGGCCCGAGCCTGATGAACTCCGGCAGCGGCGGGGTCGGCAGATGCGCCTCGATCAGGTCGGGGTCGATCTGCGCGACATGGCCCTCGCGCACCAGGGCGGCGGACTCGATCGCGCGGCGCCGGGGGGTGGTCAGGATGGTCGTCGCGCCGGCCGCGAACGCGCGCACCGCCTCGGTGGCGACCTCGCCCTCCGTCAGCCCGCCGCTCTCATAAAGATCGTCCCACCAGCGACGATAGCCGAGCGCCGACAGCCGCACGTCGCGCGACAGGGCGGGCTTGCCATGGCGTACAAGCAGGATGGCGCCGTGAGTTTCAGACATTTGGAATCTTGGCCTAACCCCCCTGCAAGGCCTCGACATGCGCCGCGGCCGACCGGCCCAGCGCCTGAAGGTCGTATCCGCCCTCCAGGGACGATACAACCCGCCCCTTCGCCGAGCCGCGCGCCACGGTCAGGATCGCCCGCGTCGCCCAGGCGAAGTCGGCCTCGCTCAGATTCTGGGCGGCCAGGGGGTCGCGGGCGTGGGCGTCGAACCCGGCCGAGATCAGAATCAGGTCCGGCTTGAAGGCGTCGAGCCCCGGCATCAGTCGGGTTTCGAACAATCCCCGCCACACCGCCGGCGTCGCGTCGGGCGGCACGGGGGCGTTGAACACATTGCCCACCCCGGTCTCGTCGGCGCCGCCCGAACCCGGATAGAGCGGCGACTGGTGGATCGAGGCGTAGAACAGGCTGTCGTCGGTCTCGAACACCGCCTGGGTGCCGTTGCCGTGGTGGACGTCGAAATCGACAACCGCGATCCGAGAGAGCCCCGCCGCCTGGGCCGCGCGGGCGGCGACCGCGACGCTGGAGAAGACGCAGAACCCCATCGGCCGGTTCGGCTCGGCATGGTGGCCCGGCGGCCGCACCGCGCAGAAGGCCCGCTCCAGCTCGCCCCGCGCGCAGGCTTCGGTCGCCTCCACCGTCGCCCCGGCCGCCAGCAGGGCCGCGTCATAGCTGCCCGGCGACAGGATGGTGTCGGCGTCTATCCCGACCCGGCCCTCCAGCGGCGAGGCCGCCTCGATCATCTCGATCAGCCGTCTGGGGTGCACCCGCTCCAGCGCCTCGCGCCCGACCGGCCGCGCCATACGCAGGTCCCGGTCCAGCCCCGCGTCCCCCAGCGCCGCCAGCACCGAGGCCAGCCGTTCAGGCCGCTCGGGATGACCGGCGCCGGGCTGGTGCATCAGCATGGCTTCGTGGGTGAAGATGGGCACGTCCATCCGGCCGACTGTGGCGAGCATCGGCGGCGCTTGCAATCACTCCATACCCCTCTCCCCAATGGGGAGAGGGAGGGGCCCCGTGTTAGCGGGGAGGGTGAGGGGGCGTTAACCCTATTCCTCCACCAGCCTTAAAGGTCGCGCGGCTAAGCTCCCGCTCCATGACCCAGCGCCCTGCCTCAGCGCGTCTCCTTGGCGAGACCTTCGACCTCGTCGGCCCCGCCGGCATCCTCGCCTTCGCGGCCGAGCGCGCCGCGCGCGGCCAGAAGGCCCTGGTGGTCAACCACAACACCCACAGCCTCTACCTCCTGGACCGCAATCCGGAGATGCGCGGCGCCTATGAGGCGGCCGATCTCGTCACCCTCGACAGCTTCCCCATGCTGTTCTGGGGCAAGCTTCTGGGCCGTCCCTTCGTCCGCGCCGACCGCTCGACCTACACCGACTGGCGCGAGGAGTTCTGGTTCCTGGCCCAGGCCAAGGGCTGGCGGGTCTTCTACCTCGGCGGCGAGCCCGGCGTGGCGCAGACCGCCCGGCAAAAGCTCCAGGCCCAGTGGCCAGGCGCCGTGATCGGCGTCCGCGACGGCTATTTCGACATGGGCCCCGGCTCGGCCGAGAACGCCCAGGTGCTGGCTGAGATCGAGGCCTTCAAGCCCGACATCCTCCTGGTCGGCATGGGCATGCCCCGCCAGGAAGTCTGGATCGCCCGAAACTACGCCGCCCTGACCCGCGGCGTCGTCTTCTCCATCGGCGCCGCCTTCGACTACGAGGCCGGGGTCCAGCCGATGCCGCCGCGCTGGATCAGCCGCATGGGCTTCCAGTGGCTCTATCGCCTGCTGCGCGACCCGCGCCGCATGGCCTCGCGCTATCTGGTCGAGCCCTTCGCCCTGACCGGCCGCGCCCTGGGCGACCTCGCCGAGGCTCTGAGGTTGAAGGCGCCGCCCCGGCCGATCGGACATTCAAGCAAGCCCGCGCTGCCTTAGGCCGCCTGCGTCCTTCGAGACGGCCGCTTCGCGCCCTCCTCAGGATGACGAGCGTGGGCTGAGTTCAATAGGGTTCGTCATGCTGAGGAGCGATCCCTCAGGATCGCGTCTTGAAGCACGCACTACCGCCCCCGCTCGTCCCCGATGATGCTGCCCCGGTCCAGCGGCTTGCCGGCCTCGACCTCGCGCACGCTCTGCGGGTTGGGATAGCCGGCCTTGCCGTCGGCGCTGGCCGCCCAGGCGGCGCTCACATAGTCGCGCAGCCGCGACGCCCCCATCGCCAGCCCCTCGACCGTGAAGGCGATCCCGCGCGGATCGCCGTCCTTGAACCCGCCCTGGGCCCAAAGCTGATAGAGCGGCTCGACCCTGGCGCCCGACTGGAGGATGTGACGCGCGACGCAGGCCTGGATCGGCGGCGCGCAGGTCTCGGGCGCGTACATCCTCGGCTTGACCATGTCCTTGACCACATTGCGCTCGACGAACCGCGCCTCGACCGGGGAGTGGATACGCTCCTGGGTATAGCCCTTGGGGTTGGGCCCATCGCCCCAGCCGTTGTAGTGCAGGGTGGTGTGCAGGGGCTGAGTGCTGTCTCCGACGTAATGCGCCCAGAAGCCCAGGTCGCGCAGGATCAAGAGCTCGCGCAGCTCGCGGTCGCGCTTGAAATAGGCCCGGTCGGCGCTGCTTTTGGCCGTCTTCTCCCCGGCCTTCAGCAGCCGCCAATAGGCGAAGTCGATGGTCAGATGCTGCCAGCCGTCGACCAGGCTGTAATAGAGCGTCCCGGCGTGCATGCTGGTCTCGCCCACCTTCTGCAGCGCGGCCTCATAGTCCTTGCGGTCGCGCGGCATGGCGTCCATCCGCGGGCCGCCCAGCACCGTGCCGTCGTCCGACAGATCGACGAAATGGTCCGGATCGGCGTCCGCGTCGTGCGGCTGTCCCGCGCCCTTGGAGCGGTCGGCCTCGCGCGCCAGCTCGCCGATCTGGTCGATCGCCTTCTTGGTCCTCAGAAACGCGGGGATCTCCGGCCCGAAGGCCTCGGCCCCCAGCTGGCCGACCATCCGGTGCCCATAGTTGCCCCAGGCTAGGGCGTTGCCGGCCGGGAGGGCGGCGGCCGCGAACAGGGCGGCCAGCAGGGTGCGGGAAAGACGCATGGTCGGACCTTCAAACTGGGGCCCGACCATGACAGCAGGGGTAGAGCGGCGCCAAGCCGAGTTCGCTCTCGACCCGCGCGATCCAGGCCTTTGTCGCCGGGAATTGCGACAGATCGAACCCGCCCTGGTGCGCCATCCGCGTGTAGGCGACCAGAGCGATGTCGGCCAAGGGCAGCTTGCCGTCGACCAGATAGGGCGAGCCGGCCAGCCAGCTCTCCATCCGCGCCAGCGCCGCATTGCCCCGGACCAGCAGGTTCGGATCGAGCGCCTCGTCGGCCTTGCCCTGCAGCTTTTGCCAGCGCCGCACGGCGATATAGGGCTCGTGGCTGTACTGCTCCCAGAACAGCCATTCGAACATCTTGGCGCGCGGATAGGGATCGGCGGGGATCAGCTCGCTGCCTTCGGCCAGGTGGATGATGATGGCCGCCGACTGGGCCAGGGAGCGCCCATCCTCCAGCACCACGGTCGGAACCTGGGCGGCGCTGTTGAGCCGGCGGAACTCCGCTGTCTGGGCTCCGCCCGCGCCGACATCGACGGGAATCCACTCATAGGCGATCCCCAGCCGGTCGGCCGTCCATTTGACCTTCAGGCAGTTGCCCGAGATCAGATCGCCATAGATGGTCAGGGCCATGGGTCGGCCTCCCGCTGTGCTTGCCCGGGCTTGTTAGCCTAGCCGCCCCGCTCCCCCGCGCGAGAATTTCTGCATCGACGATGACTTGAGGTCATCCGAAGGCCCCTCAAAATAAGCCGTCATCCTCCGGCGGCCCCCGGGTCCGGCTCTAGGCTGGCCCGAGGACAGGCTCCGCCGACGGGGGGACCCAAACGACCGTGCGGCTTCCGCCGCCGGAAGCCGGAGGCGCGACGGTTCGCGCGGCGCGGCCGGGGAACCAACCCCCGATTCGTGGATTTTCACCTTAGTCCATGGATTCAGTTGGAGTTTGGGGATGCGTAAGAGCTGCTTGGAACGTGCCTACGAACTCGCTCGCTCCGGGCGGCTGGAGTCCGTCACCGCGATAAAGAAACGTCTCCAGGCCGAGGGCTACAGCGCGGCGCAGGAGATAACGGGCGCCGCCCTGATCGCCAGCCTGGGCGCGACCCTGCGGACCGCCAGGGGAGGGCCCGTGCCCGTGATAGCGCTCCATCGCAAGCCCCTCGCCCCCGCGGAAACGAGCGCCGCGGCCCGGGAGGCCGTCACATTCCGCTAGCGCCTTAAGGGGTCGCGGTCAGCCCATAGGACCGGATACACGAGCGGGACTTGGAGTCACAAATCGAGGGAGCGCTATGGAGATCGTGCCCGCATAGGGCCGTCCACGCCTGGGCTGGAGGCAACAGCGCAACCAGCTTGTCGTCCTGCATGACTTCGACCGCGCGGTAGCCGTTGCGGACCGTTAGAAGGCCGCGGCCATAGGTGAGGGCTGCTTCAGAATTCGGGAATTCACCGAAGACAAAGCCCGGCACATCGCAGGGCGCTTCGAGCATGAAAAAGGTGAAGGTCTGCATCGCATGTCTCCAGCCGGTTAGGCGGGAGCGCTGCGGCGTCTCTCAGTCGCCGGAGCCCAAGCTTGACCGGCGATGTCTCTTTGTACGCTTCCGCACGAAAGGGGGTGACTCCGTAACAACCCCTAGGTGTCGACGCCGGCGCCGGCGGGCGGTTTCGGCCCGCGCCATGGATTCCGGCGTACGGTTTCGCACCCAATGGGCTTCTGCGGGCGCGACTCTCAGTGTCCGAAAGCGTACGGTCCAATATCGCTGGAAACGACCCTCTGGGCTCCGGCGGCTGAGAGACGCCTTAGCGCTCCCGCCTGATCGGCATGGGAGCCTTGCGCGTGCAGACCTTCACCTTCTTCCTGTTGGACGGCCCGGACTCTGCGCCTAGTTTCACGGTCGAGGACTTCCCCGCCCCCGAGGACGCCCTGGAGTTCGCCCACGACCTTCTTGCCCTCACGACCTACCACGGGGTCGAGGTCAGGCGCGGCGAGGAAGAGATCGGCGTGGTGCATCGCTGAGTTAGTTTAGTCGTCATCCTCCGGCCGCGCAGCGGACCGGGAGACCCAAGCGCCTCAACAGTTCAACCGCTCGTAGAGATCGGCCCGCCCCGGGTTATCCCTCTCGATCAGTTCGACCTTCCACCGCCTCAGCCATTTCTTCAGCCGCTTCTCACGGGCGATGGCCGCGCCGATCTCATCGAACGGCTCGATGTAAACAAGCCGGCGCACCCGGTGATCTCGGCAGAATTTGGAGCCCAGCCCCTCCCGATGCTCCCACGCGCGGCGATTCAGGTCGGACGTCACGCCGACATAGAGCGTGCCATAAGGCGCGCTCGCCAGGATTTAGACCCAGCCGCTCATTCAGGCATCAGACGTGGCTTGGGTCGCCCGATCAAGTCGGGCGATTACGGTAGAGAGGGAGGCAAGTCCCTACCCCACGAACGCCCGCTCGAGCACAAAATCCCCCGGCTCGGCGTTGGAGCCTTCGGTCAACCCATGCGCCTCCAGGATCGCCGCCGTCTCCTTGATCATCGCCATCGAGCCGCACAGCATCACCCGATCCTCGGCCGGGTCGAACTTGGCGCCGGGGTGCCCCAGGTCCTGGAACATCTTGCCCGACAGGATCAGGTCGGTGATCCGGCCGTGGTTCTTGAACGGCTCGCGGGTCACCGTCGGATAGTAGCGCAGCTTGCCCTCGACCAGTTCGCCGAACAGCTCGTCCTCGGCCAGGCCGTGCTCGAACAGCTCGCGATAGGCCAGGTCCTGCACCTGCCGCACCGTGTGGCAGACGATGACCTCATCGTACCGCTCATAGGCGTCCGGATCGCGCGCCACCGACAGCCAGGGCGCCAGGCCCGTGCCGGTGCCGATCAGGAACAGCCGCTTGCCGGGCTTCAGAGCGTCCAAAACGAGGGTGCCGGTCGGCTTCTTGGCCAGGAAGATCTGGTCGCCGGGCTCGATCTTCTGCAGCCGCGAGGTCAGCGGGCCGTCCTGAACCTTGATCGAATAGAACTCCAGCTCCTCGGCGAAGGCCGGGGAGGCGATCGAATAGGCGCGCAGGATCGGCTTGCCGCCGTCCTCGCCGGGGAGGCCGATCATCACGAACTCGCCCGAGCGGAAGCGGAAGCTGGCCGGGCGGGTGATGCCGAAGCTGAACAGGGTCGGGGTCCAGTGCTTGACCCACAATACCGTCTCGACGTTGTGGACGGCGCTTTCGAGCTTGGGCTTTTCGGCCCGGACTCCTTCAAGGGCGGCGGGAACGTCGGTCATGGGGAGATGAGCTTCGGACAGAGGATCAGGAGGCGCGCGAGACGTGTATCCCGCACTCGGTCTTTTCGGAACCCGCCCAGCGGCCGGCGCGGGCGTCCTGCCCTTCCTCGACGGGTTGGGTGCAGGGCCAGCAGCCGATCGAGGGGTAGCCGAAGGCGACCAGCGGATGGGCCGGCAGCTGATGCTCCGCCGTATAGGCGTCGAGCTCGGCCTTGCCCCAGTTGGCCAGCGGATTGACCTTCACCTGGCCCTCGTCCGTCAGTTCGAACACGGCGAGGTTGGCGCGGGTCGCGGCCTGGAAGCGTTTGCGGCCCGTCACCCAGGCGTCGAGGCCCGCGGTCACGGCGTCGAGCGGCCGCACCTTGCGCAGGTCGCAGCAGGCGTCGGTCGAGGTCTTGTAGAGGTCGTTCTTCGGGTCGTTGGCCGCGAGTTCGGCCGGGTCGGGCCGGATGTCGCGCACGTCGGTCAGGCCCAGCGCCTGCGTCAGCGACTTGCGATAGTCGAGCGTCTGGCCAAACAGCATGCCGGTCTCGATGAACAGGACCGGCACGGTCTTGTCGATCTGCGCCGCCATATGCAGCAGCACCGCCGACTCCGCCCCGAAGGAGGAGACCAGCGCGATCTTGCCCGGGAAGGCCTCCAGCGCCGCGCGCAGCACCGTCTGCGGCGAGGCGGCGCGGTAGAGGGCGTTCAGCTCCTCCACCTTGGCGGCGTTGCGGGCCTTGTCCACGACCATCAGCCGCGCTCCACGAAGGCCGGAGCCCGCCCGTCGCCGGCGGCCTGATAGACGTGGCGGAAGACGCCGATGCGGCTCGTCCACTCCTCGGCGGTGGTGTTGTCCGAGGGCTCAAAGGCGTCGAAACCGACGCGGGCCATGTAGTGGGCCTGCTCCAGCAGGACGTCGCCGACCGCCCGGATCTCGCCGGTGTAGCCATAGCGCTCGCGCAGCAGGGCGGCGGCGCTGTAGGCGCGTCCGTCGCGGAACTTGGGGAAGCTGAGGGCGATCATGGCTGCCGAGCCAATATAGGGAGCCAGGTCCTCGACTGCCTGATCCGGCTCCAGCCGGATGCCGAGCGGTTGGTTGGTCGCGGCCTGCTCGGCCTTGAACCGTTCCAGCGACACGATGGCGCCGCCCGAGGCGGGCAGGGCGTCCTCGTCGGCGAGGTTTTGGAACTGGTTTTCAACCGCGCTCGCGCGGCCGTTCTCAAGCTTGATCAGCATCGGCGTAGACCGCGGCCTTGAAGGGCTCGGCTCCCAGGCGGGCGTAGGTGTCGACGAAGCGTTCGCCGTCCTTGCGCGTGGCCAGATAGGTTTCAATCAGGGTGTCCACCGCGTCCGCCACCTTGGGGCCGGGCAGGGCCGGGCCGAGGATCGACGCCAGCTTGGCGTCCTCCGCGCCCGAGCCGCCGAGCGAGAGCTGGTAGAACTCCTCGCCCTTCTTATCGACGCCGAGAATGCCGATGTGGCCGACGTGATGGTGGCCGCAGGCGTTGATGCAGCCCGAGATCTTGATCTTCAGCTCGCCCACATCGTCGGCCCGCTCGGGGGCCTCGACCTTGGCGGCGATGGCCTGGGCGATGTTGATCGCCCGCGCATTGGCCAGGGCGCAGTAGTCCAGGCCCGGGCAGGCGATGATGTCGGACGCCAGATCGAGGTTGGCGGTGTGCAGGCCGATGGCCTTCAGCCCGGCGAACACCTCGGGCAGATCGTCCAGCGCCACGTGCGGCAGAACGAGGTTCTGGGCGTGGGTGACCCGGATCTCGTCGAAGCTGTAGCGCTTGGCCAGGTCGGCGATGGCGTCCATCTGGTCGGCCGAGCAGTCGCCCGGAACCTCGCCCACGGCTTTCAGCGCGATGTTGACGATGGCGTAGCCGGGGACCCGGTGGGTCTTGACGTTGTTGCGCACGAATCGCGCGAGGCCCGCCGCGTCGGCCTTGGCGGACTCAAGCTTCGAAGACCGCGCCTCGCGGGTCTCGAACGCCGGCTGGGTGAAGCTCTTGCGGATCCGCTCCAGCTCACCGGCCGGAACGTCGACGGCGGACTTGTCCATCGCCTGCCACTCGGCCTCGACCTGACGGCCGAACTCTTCGGCGCCGAGGCTCGCGACCAGGATCTTGATCCGCGCCTTGTAGAGATTGTCCCGCCGTCCATGGCGGTTGTAGGTCCGCAGGATGGCCGACAGATAGGACAGGAGGTGCTCGGCCGGCAGGTGCTGCTTGATCGTCGGGCCGACGTAGGGGGTGCGGCCCAGGCCGCCGCCGACGATGACTTCAAACGTGGGCTTGCCGTCGCGGGCGTGGCGCAGGATCAGGCCGATGTCGTGGACCTTCACCGCCGCCCGGTCCTCCGGCGCCGCCGTGACCGCGATCTTGAACTTGCGCGGCAGGTAGCTGAACTCGGGGTGGAAGGTCGACCACTGACGGATGGCCTCGCACCAGACGCGCGGGTCCTCGATCTCGTCGGCCGCCGCCCCGGCGAAGGGGTCGGTGGTGGTGTTGCGGATGCAGTTGCCCG
>CANJKM010000028.1 GCA_947474805.1 Caulobacterales bacterium
ATCGTTGGCGACGAGGGTTGCGGACTCTACCATCGCTCCCATCGTGGGCAGGCCAATCGCCGACGCCGGAATCGACAGCTTGGCGAGCGCCGCGCAGGCCTGCGCCGGTGCGGGCGCCGGCGGTGACGCTGCCTCGACGCCGAAGAGCGGAGCGGCGGTGACGGTTGCTGCAAGCAGGGCGATGGTCGCCAGTCGCGGGTTCATTCTGACCTCTAGGCCTTGCCTTGTTCGCGGCGCGCGACGACGTGCGCCGCGCACCGCCGTTGTTGATAGTCCATCAGGCGTGGGATTGCGACGCGGCTAGGGTCAGGGCCGTCGCAGCGCGGGGCAGGTCCCCTCCCGACCCGGAGCAGCCCTCCCGTCCCGCTGGCGCGCGACCCGATTGCGGACCATGAGAGGGTCAGCTAAGAGCCCAAGGCGGACGTTCGGCGAGCGCCCCCCAACCCCAACGACTCAGCCGCCGGTCTTGCCGCGGGAGAGGGGCTACCGGCCCGCGATGAGGGTCGAGGGGACCTCGACCACGGCTTCGCGGCGGGCCTAGGAATGCCCGCTCGGGGTCGCTGCCTGGAATCCCGGCAGCTGCTGCTCAACAAGGCCCGAATGCTCCGCTGATGGGATCAATCTGCGTCGGAGGGCGGTCCCGATGATTGCGCCTCGCCCCGGCGGCGTGCGCTGAAATCGGCCACTTCCCAGCTCGGGCCGGAGCGACCCATGGACCAAAAGACCCCTTCGCGCCGCCAATTCATGGCGGCCACCGCCAAGCTGGCCAGCGCGAGCTGGATCGCGATGAATTGGCCGCAGATCGCGGCCGCCGCCGAGCACGCGGGGCATGACATGGGGGCGGGGCGCACCACCCTCACCACATTGAGCGCGGCCGAGGCGGCCGAGGTCGACGCCATCGCCAACCAGATCGTGCCCGGCGGCAAGACGCCCGGCGCGCGGGACGCCCGCGTGATCTATTTCATCGACAACGCGCTCGGCAGTTTCTTTTCGGCCCAACTACCGTCCTTCCGGCAGGGCCTGGCCGAATTCGGGAGCGCCTATGCCGCGAAAAACGGCGGCGGCACGTTCTCGGCGGCGCCCGAGGCGCAGCAGATCGCCTGGCTGCACGAGGTCGACAAGACGCCCTTCTTCACCGCCGTGCGGCGGCTGACCGTGCTCGGCCTGATCGCCTGGCCCAAGTACGGCGGCAACCACGACAACCTGGGCTGGAAGCTGCTCGGGGTGGAGGAGAGCCACGTCTGGGCCCCGCCCTTTGGCTACTACGACGAGGGCTATGAGGGCTTCGTCCCCTATCCCGGCACCAAGACCTACACTGCCTGACGGAGCCGCCCCATGGCCATGGACCGCAAGACCTACAAAACCAGCGAGACGGTCGATTTCGTCATCGTCGGCTCGGGCGCCTCGGGCGGCATCATCGCGCGGGAATTGTCGCGCGCCGGCCACAGCGTCGTGGTGATGGAGCAGGGCCCGCGCATGGAGCCCGGCGACTTCGAGCACGACGAGCTGAAGTACCGCATGCTCTCGGGCATCACCAACAGCCCGATCACCAATCCGCAGACCTTCCGCAGCGACGAGAGCAAGACGGCCGAGCGGGTGCAGGGCGGCAATTCGCTGACCTATGCGCGGATCGTCGGCGGCAGTAGCGCCCACTTCAACGCCAACTTCTGGCGGCTGCACGAGATCGACTTCATCGAGGGCAGCCGGTACGGCGGCATCCCGGGCGCCAGCCTGGTCGACTGGCCGATCACCTATGCGGAGCTGGAGCCCTATTACACCAAGGTGGAGTGGGAGGTCGGGGTCTCGGGCCTGGCCGGCGCCAACCCCTTCGAGTCCTTCCGCAGCAAGCCCTACCCGATGCCGCCGCTGCCGGTGAAGTCGTCGGGCGTCTTGATGGAGCGCGGCGGGCGCAAGCTCGGCCTGCACCCTTTCCCGGCGCCGATGGCGATCAATTCGCGGGTCTATAAGGGCCGCCCGCCCTGCGTGCAGTGCGGCCTGTGCGGCGGCTACGGCTGCGAGGTGAAGGCCAAGTCGTCGTCGGTGTGGACCGTCATCCCCGAGGCCGAGGCCACGGGCAAGTGCGAGGTGCGCTCCGAAAGCTATGTGTTCCGCATCGGCATGGACAAGAACCGCCGCACGACCGGCGTCCATTACTTCGACCGCGACCGCAAGGAGCAGTTCCAGAAGGCCAAGGCCGTGGTGGTGAGCGCCAACGGGGCCGAGACCCCCAAGCTTTTGCTCAACTCGGCTGACAACGGCTTCGAGCAGGGCCTGGCCAATTCCAGCGGGATCGTGGGCCGCCACCTGATGTTCAACAAGGGCGGCGGCGCCCAGGCCCGGTTCGAGCATCCGCTGAACGAGTATAAGGGCGCGAACGTGACGCGGGTCATCCACGACTATTACGACTCAGATCCCAAACGCGGCTTCTACGGCGGCGGCGGCTTCGACGCGCGTTCGGGCGGCCCGCTGACCTGGGGCCAGAACGTGCCCAAGGAGACGCCGACCTGGGGGGCCGGCTTCAAGGAATATCTGGAGTCCTACACCTACTGGATGACCTGCTCGGGCCACGGCACCTCGCTGCCGCAGCCGACCAACCGCGTCGACATCGATCCGGAGCTAAAGGACGCCTGGGGCGTGCCGTCGATCCGGGTCACCTATAAGGACCATCCGGACGATGTGAAGCACGCCAACTGGCAGGTTCAGCGCGCCGCCGAGATCATGGACGCGGCCGGCGCCAAACAGATCGTCGCCGAGCCCGTCGGCGAGGCCCGGGGCGGGGTGCACCTCCTGGGCACCTGCCGCATGGGCAACGACCCGGCGACGTCGGTGGTCGACAAATACCACCGCACGCACGACGTGAAGAACCTGTTCCTCTGCGACGGCTCCAGCATGGTGACGTCCGGCCGCGGCCAGCCGACCCAGACGATCGAGGCCCTGGCCTTCCGCGCGGCCGAGCACATCGCCAGGTTCGCGCGCGCCAACGAAATCTAGCAGGCCTGAAGACCGGCCCCGCCGCCTAGTCGTGGGTGTGCAGGGCCAGGTGTTTGGCCACCTCGGCGGCGTAGCGTTTGCTGACCGGCTCGAAGGCGTTGTCCTTCTCGTCGTAGGCGTAAACCTCTCCGTCGACGATGTCGTAGACCCAGCCGTGCAGGCGCAGGTCGCCGCGCGCGAGCCGGACCGCGACGGCCGGGTGGGTGCGCAGGTGCTGGAGCTGCAGGATGACATTCTGCTCCAGCAGCAGCAGGTTGCGGTCGTGCTCGTTCAGGTCCTTGCCGAGCTCGTTGGTGATGTCGACCGCGGCGCGCGAATAGCCGAGCCATTCCTTGACGTGCGGTAGCGAGCTGAGGCCGCCGAGGTTCATCGCGCCCTTCATGGCGCCGCACTGGGTGTGGCCGCAGACGACAATGTGGGGAGCGTTCAGGGCGACGCAGGCGAACTCGATCGCGGCGGTGGTGGCGCCCGAGGCGTTGCTGTGGGGCGGCACGATGTTGCCGGCGTTGCGGACGATGAACAGGTCGCCCGGCTGGCTCTGGGTCAGCATGCCGGTCTCGATCCGCGAGTCCGAGCAGGTGATGAACAGGGCTTCCGGAGTCTGACCCTTGGCCAACTGCTCGAACAGCTCCTGGTTCCCGGGGAAAACCTCCTTTTGGAACTTGACGACGCCGGCGGCGAACTTGGGCATGGTGGCTTCCTGTAAATGCATCAGCCTGAAAGTCGTGATCGGGCGTGCGCTGTCAATTGAAGGCGGTGCGGTGTCGTAATTTGTGAGAATGGCGTCGCAGTTTGAAATGCTGCGCCGCAAAAAAGCCTTTCAGTAAGCCGGGTTCGTGGCCGCGTCAGGGCCTGACGCCCGGCGTCTCCATCGGCATGCCCGACGCGCGGCTCATCAAATACAGCTCGATGGCGACGAATTCGGGCGCGCCGTAGCCGTAGGGCTCGGCGCGGACGCCGGACATACAGCCGCGCATCCGCTTCTGCAGCGAGCCGAGGGCCTGCCATTCCAGCCGGTAGAGGGGATAGCCGGTCGGGTGGGCCTCCGGGATGGGCGCGCCGGCCAGGCGCCTGCCGGCGTTGGCGTCGTGGCAGTCGGCGCAGGAGAAGTTCAGCTGGCCGAGCTTCTTTTTGTAAAGGGCCTCGCCCTGGCGCCGGAAGGGTTCGAGGCGCGGGTCGGTCGCGGGCGAGACGGGCAGGCCGCGTGACTGTTGGGCGACATAGGCGGTCAGGGCCAGGAGGTCGTGGCCCTCCAGCGGCAGTTCGGGCGCGCCCTGGCGGTCGAGGCGGCACTGGTTGATCCGGCCCTGGAGGTCGATGGGGCGGCTGGTCTTGGCGTTGAAGGCCGGATAGCGGGCGGCGACGCCCTTCATCGAGGGCTCGGCGTGGCAGTCGGCGCAGGCCTTGCCGGAGGTCCCGGTCCTGGCCTTGAACAGGTCGGCGCCGTCCTGGACCCACAGCATGCCGGGGTTGGAAAAGTCGTCCTTCTGCATGGCCTGGGTCTCGCGGCTCATGAAGTCGAAGCCCGAGCGGCGCGGGTCGGATGCGGCGACGGCGAGCCCGGCGGCGAGGCTGAAGCCCAGGGCGGCGATGACGAGGGCGCGCTTCATGTGACGGCGATGTCGGCGCTCTGGCTCTCTTCCTTGCCGGCGTTGTCGGTCCATTTGAAAATCAGCGGGCCGCTCGCGGTCGCCAGGGTGAAGAAGGCGAAGAAGGGGTTGGCGGCGACGGCGGGGTGGAGCTCGGCGGCGAACACCTCCTGGCCGTCGTAGGTGCAGGAGAAGCGCTGGATGATGTCGCGGGGGACGAGCTTGCCGTCCGGGCCGGTGCGGAAGCCGGTCTCCATCGGGTGCTGGATCAGGACCTTGATCTCGACCGCCTCGCCCTTCTTGGCGGTCGCCGGGACGTTGATGAGGGCGCGGGCCATCAGAGCACCTCGACGCAGGCGGGCAGGGTGACGATCAGCTCGGCCTTCTGGGACCAGAAGCTGCCGTCCGAGAGCTGGGCGATGACCAGGAGGATTTGGGAGTCGCCCAGCCGGATACGGGTCGAGACCACCGCCTTCCCCGAGCGCGGGGTGAGGGCGAAGGTGACGACATTGGGCAGGGGGTTCTTCTCGGCGAAGACGGCGATGGCGTTGACGTGGTCGAGCTCGGTCATCGGGCTGTCGACGCTGACGGTGAGGGGGACCGAGTTGCCGTTCTCGACCAGGGGCGGGATGTCGATGGCGACCTTGCCGGGCTTGACCTGCAGACCCTTGGTGAAGGCGGCGACGGCGGCGGCCATGGTCTCGGGCGTGGCGCGGGCGAGGGCCGGGCGCAGAAGCAGGCCGACGGCCAGGGCGCCGCCGCCGATGAGGGTGTGGCGGCGGGTGGTCATGGCGTCTTCAGGGTGGCGAGAAAGGCCACGACGTCCTCGATCTGCTGCGCCGTCAGCACCGGCTTGCCCTCCCAGGCCTTGGCGACCTGGGCGAGGCCCTGGGTACGATAGTAGGAGGGCATGATCGTGGCCGGGTTGAGGGCGCGGCTGTCGACGATCTTCAGGCGCAGGCGGCCGACGCTGGAGCGTGAACCGGCGCCGGCGAGGGAGGGGGCGAGATCGCCCTGCTGGCGGGCCTCGGGGAAGGGCCCCGAATGGCAGAGGAGACAGAGGCCGGTCTGACGGTCGACGACGATGGCGCGCCCCTTGGCGGCGTCGCCGGGCTTGCCGGAGAGGGAGGCGGGGATCTCGCCCTTGACGATGCGGTAGGGCCGCAGGGGTTCGGCCCGGGCGTGGTTCGCGAACGCCAGGAGGGAGAGCAGCCCCAGGAGCGGCCTAACCAAAGGTCTCCGCCGTGATGGTCTTGAACCAGGCCTGGGCGTAGGCGGCCTCGGACGCGCGGACGGCGGCCGGGGCGTCGAGCGGGCTGGTGCCGCCGGCGTTGGGCACGTCGGTGAGGAGGCCGTTGGCCGGCGCATAGACCCCGGCGACCGAGATGCCGTAGGTCGGCGACATCAGGCTGTAGCAGGTGTTGATCAGCTTGACCGGCGGGGCGGGCTGGCCCCGGAGCAGGGCCGCGACCGCCGTGGCGCAGGCCTTGGCCTGGGCGTTGGCGGAGAAGGCCGACTTGGGCATGCCGCCGGCGATGCAGGCGTCGCCGACGATGTGGATATTGGTCAGGAGCTTGGACTCGAAGCTGACCGGATCGATGGGACACCATTCGGTGCGGTCGGCGGCGCCGGCCGCTTGCGCGATCTTCCCAGCGCGCTGGGGCGGGATGACGTTGACCACGGCGCCGGTGTGTTTGCCGAAGTCGGTGATCAGGGTTCTGGCCTTGGCGTCGACCTCGATCACCTTGCCGCCCGAGGACAGGCCGACCCACTCGACCATGCCGGGGTAGAGGGCGGTCCAGCCGTTCTGGAATAGGCGCTGTTTGGAGAAGGCGTCCTTGGCGTCGAGGATGATCAGCTTGGATCTGGGCTTGTGGGTCTTCAGCCACCAGGCGATCAGGCTCGCCCGCTCATAGGGGCCGGGCGGGCAGCGGAAGGGGTTGGCGGGGGCGGAGATCAGCACCACGCCGCCGTCGTCCATGGCCTCAAGCTGGCGGCGCAGGAGGTTGGTCTGGGGACCGGCCTTCCAGGCGTGGGGCAAGAACTCCGAGGCCGCCTCGTCGTAGCCCTTGAGGCCGGTGAAGTTGATGTCGATCCCCGGCGTCAGGACGGCGCGGTCGTAATTGAGTTTCGAGCCGTCCGAGAGGGTCAGGCGCTTGGCCGTCGGGTCGACGCCCGTGACGCTGGCGCGTTTGATCGCGACGCCCTGGCGGCGCACGGCGTCGTAGCCGAAGGACTGGGCGGAGAGTTCGCGCAGACCGACCAGCACCTCGTTGGAAAAGGGGCAGGCGATATAGGTCGGGTTGGGCTCGACCAGGGTGACGGCGACGCCCTGGCGCTGCAGTTCGCGTGCGGCGGCGACGCCGGCGAAGCCGCCGCCGATGACCACGACCTTGGGCTTGGCGGCGGCGAGGGCGGGGGCGGCGAACGCCGAGGCGGCGGCCCCGGCGAGGACGGTCCGGCGGCCGATCATTTGCGGCTCCCCAGCCAGGCGGCGATGGCCCTGGTCTCGTCCTCGCTGAAGCCCTTGGCGATGCGGTCCATGACGGTGGCGGGCCGCGCGCCGGTGCGGAAGGCGGTCATGGCGGCGAGGATGTCCGCCTCCGACTTGCCGCGCAGCGACGGGAGCGCCGATCCCGGCGCGCCGTGGCAGCCCGAACAGGCCGTCGCGCCTGGCGGCGGGGCGGTCAGGGCGGCGACGGCGGCCAGGATCACGATCACGGCGTCTGCTCCCGTCAGGCCTTCTTCAGATCGACATTGGCCAGGGGAACGGAACGCACACGCTTGCCGGTGGCTGCATAGATGGCGTTCAGCACCGCCGGCGCCGCGACGAAGATGGTCGGTTCGCCTACCCCGCCCCAGAAGCCGCCGGACGGCATGATGATCGATTCAACCTCGGGCATCTCGCCCATGCGGATGACCGGATAGTTGTGGAAGTTGGTGGCCTGGGAGCGGCCGTCCTTGATCACCACTTCGCCGTGCAGCAGGGCCGACAGGCCGTAGGCGAAGGAGCCCTCGATCTGGAAGGCGACCTGGCCGGGGTTGACCACATTGCCGCAGTCGGTGGCGGCGGTGATCTTGTGGACGGTGACCTCGCCCTCGGCCGAGACCGAGACCTCGGCGCAGGCGGCGACGTAAGAGCCGTAACCCATGTGCTGGGACAGGCCCCGGAAGCGTCCGGCGGGGGCGGGCTTGCCCCAGCCGCCCTTGTCGGCGACGGCATTGAGGACCGCCAGGTGCTTGGGCTTGCTTCCCAGCAATCTCCGGCGGAACTCCAGGGGGTCGACGCCGGCCGTGTGGGCTAGCTCGTCCATGAAGCATTCCAGATAGATGGCGTTCTGGTTGTTGTTGACCCCGCGCCAGAAGCCGACCGGCACGGCCGGGTTGCGCATGGCGTGCTCGACCAGGAGGTTGGGGACGCCATAGCCGAAGACGCCCTCCTCGCCGCCCGGATTGAGGCCCTGGAAGGTGGCCGCGTCGGCCCCGCCCTGCAGCGCCTGCGGGTTGAGGTCGGCGAGTATCGAGGCGCCGGAGATGCGCATGTGCAGGGCGGTTAGGTTGCCCTGGGCGTCGAGCCCGCCGGTGAGCTTGCACTGGGTCGAGGGGTGGTATGAGCCGTGGGTCATGTCCTCTTCGCGCGACCAGATCAGCTTGATCGGCACGCCAGGCATCTGTTTGGCGATCTTGACCGCCTGTTCGACGAAGTCGTGGCGCGAGGAGCGGCGGCCGAAACCGCCGCCGAGGTGGTGACGATAGACCTCGCACTTGGCGACCGGCAGGCCGGCGGCCGTCGCGGTGGTGGCGAGCGCGGCCTCGGCGTTCTGGGTCGAGGTCCAGACCTCGCACTTGTCGGCGGTCCACAGGGCCGTGGCGTTCATCGGCTCCATGGTGACGTGATGCTGGTAGGGGAAGCTGTAGACCGCCTCGATGGTCTTGGCCGCGCCGGCCAGCGCCGCCTTGGCGTCGCCCTGCTTGTTGCCGACGAAGGCCTGGTCGGCGGTGAGGCCAGCCTTGAAGGTCTCGGCGATCTGGGCGCTGTTGAGGGCGGCATTGGGGCCGAGGTCCCATTCGACCGGCAGGGCGAGGACGGCCTTCTGGGCCCGCCACCAGGTGTCGGCGACGACGGCGACCGAGCGGTCGTCGACCTGCACCACCTTCTTCACGCCCGGCATGCCCATGACCTTGGCGGCGTCGAAGCTCTTCAGCTTGCCGGAGAAGACCGGGCACATGCGGATCGAGGCGTTCAGCATGCCCGGACGCTTGACGTCCATGGAATAGATCTGGGCGCCGTTCATCTTCGGCTTGTTGTCGAGCCGCTTCTGCGACTTGCCGGCGATGGTCCAGGTCTTGGGGTCCTTCAGCGCGATGCCTGCGGGGGCGGGCGGCGTCAGCTTGGCGGCGGCGACGGCCACCTTGCCAAAGGTGGTGGTGCGCTTGGACGGGGTGTGGGTGATCACGCCCTTGGCGACCGTGCATTCGGCGGCCGGGACGCCCCAGGCGTCGGCGGCGGCCTGGGTCAGCATGATGCGGGCCGCGGCGCCGCCCTTGCGCATATAGTCCTGGGAGCCGCGGATGCCGCGGCTGCCGGCGGTCTGGAAGTCGCCCCAGACGCGGCCCCTGGCCACGTTCTGGCCGGGGGTCGGATATTCGGTGGTCACCTTGGACCAGTCGGCTTCGAGCTCCTCGGCGACGAGCTGGGCGAGGCCGGTGAGCGTGCCCTGGCCCATCTCGACCCGGCCGATGCGGACGACGACGGTCTCGTCGGGCTGGATCACCACCCAGGCGTTGATCTCGGGGTTGGTCGCGGCGGCGGCCTGCGCGTCCAGGGGGGCGTGGAAGCCGAGCGACAGGCCGCCCGCGGCGGCGGCGCCGACGACGAAATGGCGGCGGGAAATATCGAGGGTCATGTGCTTATCCTCCCTCAAGCCGACTTCTTGGCGGCGAGCTTGATAGCCGCCTTGATGCGATTGTAGGTGCCGCAGCGGCAGATGTTGCTCATGGCCGAGACGATCTGGGCGTCGGTGGGCTTGGGCGTATTCTTCAACAGGGCCGCGGCGGCCATCATCTGACCCGACTGGCAGTAGCCGCATTGCGGAACGTCCAGCTCAAGCCATGCGGCCTGGACCGGGTGGTTGGCGTTCGGCGAAAGGCCCTCGATGGTGACGATCTTCTGCTCGGGCTTCACCGAGGAGAGAGGGCGGATGCAGGTGCGCACCGGGGCGCCGTCGATGTGGACGGTGCAGGCCCCGCACTGGGCGACGCCGCAGCCGTATTTGGTGCCGGTCAGGCCCAGCTGTTCGCGGATGACCCAGAGGAGCGGGGTGTCCGGCTCCGCATCCACCTCGACGGCTTTGCCGTTCACATTCAGCCGCGCCATGATTCACCCCCGAAGACGATTGATTGCGCCAAGCATTCACTCACTGAGCGTCAGCCGCAAGATGGTGAAACTGCAACCAGCATTGTGGCGCAGTGGGGGCCGGGAGGTTGCTGGGGTTTTGCAGGGGCGACTGAGCTATATTTGTTAAAATATCGATGGTTCTCGCCGTCACAGGCGGTAGGTCAGGAAGGCGCCGATGGTCGGCTGGTCGCGGGCGCCCCGCTCGCGCACCCGGGGACTGTCGGCCGCCTTGCCGGCGAGGCGGTCGTAGCCGGCGATGGCGACGAAGGTGACGCGGCGGCTCAGGGGCGCGATCAGGCTCGCCGACAAGCCCACGCTCTCCAACCCCGAGCCCGGCCGATAAGGCGCGAGTCCGGAGCGGACCGACTGCCCGGCGTCGACGCCATAGTAGGACCGGTTGAACTTGCCCGACGCCCACGTCACCGAGGGACCGGCGCTGAACAGGACCGGTTCGGCCGAGGTTCGCCGAAGCGCGACGGTATAGGCGGCGGCGAGGGCGGCGACCTGGCCGCCGTGGCCGCTCGCGACGTCCTGGGCCACGGAAGCCTTCAGCGTCACCGGACCCCGGCCATAGCCGACGAAGCCGCCGAGCTCGACCGACGGGCTGACGCCGCCGAGGCCGCGCAGGGCGACGCTGTTGTCGCTCTCGCGCTGGCCGAAGCGGAAGCGCGCCTGGGCGCCCGCCGTCCAGGGGCCCGAGCGCAGGGGGGTGTAGCTGGCCTCCAGCCCAGAGAGGGCGAAGTCGCGGCCGTGGCGGATGGTCAGGGCCGGGATGGGCCGGACCCGGGTGCTCGATGATCCGCGGAAGTCGGGGCTGACGATGGCGCCGGCGCCGAGGCCGACCGACCAACCCGAGGCTGGCGGACCGCCCGGAGCCGGAGCCTGGGCGTAAGCGGTAGGCGCGGCCAGAGTTGTGGCGGCGGCTAGGATAATCCGGCTGAGCAAGTCGCACCTGTCTTCGCTGGCCGCGTATTCGCGGCCAGCTAACTACGTCGCGGACGAGCGATTGGATGACCGGCCTTGATCGTTTTCCGTTTCGCGACCGCTCCGAAGGTCAGATCTGGGCGACGTAGATGAAACGCAGGATGAAGAGGATCGCCAGGAGGTAGAGCAGCCAGTCGGACTTGACCGCCTTGCCGGTGAAGAGCTTCAGCGCCGCGAAGCTGACGATGCCGAAAGCCAGGCCGTTGGCGATGGAGAAGGTCAGGGGGATGGTCACCACCGTCAGGAAGGCGGGGATGGCGACGGCGGGGTTGTTCCAGTCGATCCTGCCCAGGCCCGACATCATCATCGCGCCGACCAGGATCAGGGCGGGTGCGGCGGCGGCGGTCGGGATGGCCTGGACGAAGGGAGCCAGGAAGAGGGTGAGCAGGAAGAGGACGCCGACGGTGACGGCGGTGAGGCCGGTGCGGCCTCCGGCGGCGACGCCCGCCGCGCTCTCGATATAGCTGACCACGGTGGAGGTGCCGGCGAGGGAACCGGCGATGGTGGCGCAGCTGTCGGTCAGGAGGACGCGGTTCAGGCGCGGGATGTGGCCGTGCTCGTCGGTCAGGCCCGCCTTGCTGGTGACGGCCACCAGGGTGCCGACGTTGTCGAACAGGTCGACGAACAGGAAGACGAAGACGATCTCCAAGAGGGTCCAGCCAAGCCCGCCGCCGATGCTCATGGCCCCGCCGACGTCGAGCTTGAAGGCGGTGGCGGCGATGGCGGTCGGGTCGTAGGGGCCGGCGGGGGCGCCGAGGCCGAGCGCGATCCCGGCCACGGCGCTGACCATTACGCCGATCAGGATGGCGCCCTGGACCTTCCAGGCCTGGAGGGCGGCGATGAGCAGGAGGCCGGCGACGGTGATGGCGGCGGTGGGCGAGGTCAGCTTGCCGAGCGCCACGGTGGTGGCCGGGTCGTTGATGACGATGCCCGCGTCCTTCAGGCCGATGAAGGCGATGAAGAGGCCCACCCCCGCCGCGACGGCGTGGAGCAGAGGGCGGGGGATGGCTTTGACGATCAGGGCCCGAACCCCGATCAGGGTCAGGACCAGGAAGGCGACGCCGGAGAGGAAGACGCAGCCGAGCGCGATCTGCCAGGGCACGCCCATGCCCTTGACCACGGTGAAGGCGAAATAGGCGTTCAGCCCCATGCCGGGCGCCAGGGCCAGCGGCAGGTTGGCGGTCAGGCCCATCATGATCGAGGCGAGGCCGGCGATCAGGCAGGTGGCGGCGGCGACGGCGGCGACCGGCATGCCGGTGGAGCTGAGGATCGCCGGGTTGACCACCACGATATAGGCCATGGCCAGGAAGGTGGTGACGCCGGCGGTGAGCTCGGTGCGGACATTGGTCCCGCGCTCGGTCAGCCCGAAGATGCGTTCGATCAAGGCGTAGCCCCCTAAGATTGCCCGGCCCGCACTCTGGGTCGCGGATCGGCGGGCGGCAAGGCATAGACGGGCTCGCGCGGACAAGCGGGACGGTTATGCTCGCCGGAGCTCCGCTTCGCCCGAAAGACCGCCATGCGCCTGCGCCTGATCCTGATCCTTCTGCAACTCGCCTGGTTCGCTCCGGCCCAGGCGGCGAGCGCGCTGCTCGACGAAACCCCGAGGATCGCGGTGATGTCGGCCTTCGCGCCGGAGCTGACCGCGCTGGCGGCGGCGACCACGGACAAGCAGACCTATGACTCCGGCCCGGCGGTCTTCACCACCGGGGTGCTGGAGGGCAAGCGGGTGGTGCTGTTCCTGAGCGGGATGAGCATGGTCAACGCCGCGCTGAACACCCAAGCGGCGCTCGACCGGTTCAAGGTCACGGCCATCGTCTTTTCCGGCATCGCCGGCGGGGTCGACCCCGCGCTCGACGTCGGCGACGTGGTGGTGGCCGACCGCTGGAGCCAGTATCTGGAGAGCATCTTCGCGCGGGAGACCGCGCCGACGGTGTTCACGCCGCCCCAGACCGAGGCGCCGCCGCCCGTCGCCAACTATTGGATGATCTTTCCGCGCGGGGTGCTGCTGGAGCCGCGGCCGGGGCAGACCGAGCGCAAGCTGTGGTTCGACGCCGACCCGGCCCTGCTGGCGGCGGCGCGGACGGCGGCGGGGAGCGTGACGCTGAAGCGCTGTATCGCCGAGCTGTGTCTGGTGAAGGCGCCGCGGGTGGTGGTCGGCGGGGCCGGGGTGTCGGGCCAGACCTTCATGGACAACGCCGAGTTCCGAAAATATGCGCACGAGACCTTCAAGGCGCAGGTGCTCGACATGGAGAGCGCGGCGGTGGCCCAGGTGGCCTACCTGAACGGCAAGACGCCATTCATCGCCTTCCGCAGCCTGTCGGACCTCGCGGGCGGCGATCCCGGCGCCAATCAGGCGCGGACCTTCTTCCAGATCGCCTCGGACAATTCGGCGGCGGTGGTGCGGGCGTTCTTGCGGGCGTTGCCTTGAAATTCCCATGCCGTCATCGCCCGACTTGATCGGGCGAGCCAAGCGAGGTCGGCGGGACTGAAATCTCGCTTGGGTCCCCCGGTCCGCTGCGCGGCCGGAGGCTGACGAGGTGAGGGAGTCAGGGCTCGCGGTACGCCGCGTTGAGATAGGCGACGATCTTGGCCTGGTCGTTGGCGGGGATGGGCGCGCCGAAGACGGCGACCATCTTGGTCACGGAGGCCTGCCAGAAGCCGGCGGCGACCTTGGGCGGCTGGGTGGTGATGTAGTCGGCCGAGTGGCAGGCGAGGCAGTGGCGTTCGGCGACCTCGACATCAGGGCCGGGTTTCAGAGCCGCCGTTTCGGGCGGGGCGCGGTAGGCCAGGGCAAGGGCGATCAGGGCGCCGATCATGCCGCCGTCACCCGGACAGTCTCGATGACGTTGCGCATATAGCCGGACGGGTTCCAGTGCGCCTCGGCGGGCTGGCCCTCGCCCTCGGCGTTGGTCGCGCGGACCTGCAGGGCGTGGGCGCCGGGCGGCAGGGCGACGGGCGCGGCCCAGGCGCGGAAGCCGTAGCGGCCCTGGTCGGGTCCGAGGGCGGCGGGGGTCCAGCTCTTGCCGCCGTCGGTGGAGATCTCGACGGCGCGAATGCCCGCGCCGCCGTCGAAGGCGATGCCGCGCAGGGGCAGGCGTCCGGCCCGCACGCGGGCGCCGTCGGCGTGGCTGGTGATGAAGGCGCGGACGTTCAGCCGATTGATCGGCACGGTGGCGGCCGGGGTCGCGCCGGGAAGGACGCAGGCGCAGTCCGTGTCGGGGATGCGGTAGGCGGTCTGCATCCAGTAGGGGGCGATGGGTTTATCCAGCACCTCGATCCCGGTCAGGTGCTTGATCCAGTAGGTCCCGTACCAGCCGGGAACGACGAGCCGCAGCGGATAGCCGTTCAGCACCGGCAGGTCCTGGCCGTTCATGGCGAAGGCCAGCATGACCTCGCCGTCCGTGGCGTGGGCGAGGTCGAGCGTCTTGACGAAGTCGGCGATCCCCGGCCCGGGCGGGGTGTCGGCGCCGTTGAACGCGACCTGCGCCGCGCCCGGCTTGAGGCCCGCGCGCTCCAGCACCGCCTTGAGCGGCACGCCGGTCCAGCGGGCGGAGCCCATCATGCCGTTGCCGATCTGGCCGCCGCCGACGCGGGGCTCGGAAAAGCCGCGCCCGTTGCCCGAGCATTGCAGCACCGCGACCTGATCGAGGGGGCGGAAGTCGCGCTTGAGGTCCGCAAGGCTGAGGTCGAGCGGGCGTTCCACCGCGCCGGTGATGCTCAGGCGCCAAGCCTTGGGGTCGAGCTGGGGCGGGGAGCCGGCCAGGTGGTAGCGGACGAAGAAGGCGTCATTGGGGGTCAAGAGGCTCTCGCCAAAAATCTCGAAAGGGGTCTCCAGCTGGGGCGGCCTTGTGGTCAGGCGCAGCAGGGGGCGCTTCTGGGGATAGCGGACGAGCGGGCGATCGCCGTTGGCGAAGGGGAGGGCGGCGGCGCGGGCGCCGGTCGCCGCGCCGAGGGCGGCCGCAGCGGCGGCGAGCAGGGTTCTACGGTCGTGCATGGGCGTCTCCTCGGGTCACCTTAGCCTGACCGCGGACGGGCGCCAGCCGAGACCCTCTGGGGGCGGCGTCAGGAACGCTGATCGCCTGCCCCCGGAAGCAGCGTGGGAGCGTCGGGCTGCGCGGTTCCTGGACAATCGGAACCGAAGCGTGCGCATTCGGCGCGGCGACGCGGCGGCGGGCGGTTGGCTGCTATAATGCTGTCCCAGGACAAAGAAGGAAGGCCGCCATGACCCTGCACGATCGACGACACACCCTGGCCCTGATGGCGGCGGGGCTCGCCGCGAGCGCGGGCGGGGCCTCGGCCCAGGCGGCCGACCCGGCCGCGCGGCTGCGCGCGCTCGGTATCGAACTGCCGAAGGTCGCTGCGCCGATCGGCAGCTACGCCCCCTATGTGATCGACGGCCGGCTGCTGTTCATCTCCGGCCAGCTTCCGTCCAAGGACGGCAAGCTGTTGGCGACCGGGCGCGTGCCGAGCGAGGTCAACCTGGCGACGGCCCAGGCGTGCGCGCGTCAGTCGGCGATCAACATCCTGGCCGCCGCCCAGGCCGCGCTCGGCGGCGATCTCGGGCGCATCGCCGCCTGTCTGAAGCTGACCGGCTTCGTCGCCTGCGACCCGACCTTCACCGAGCACCCCCAGGTGATCAATCCGGCCTCCGACCTGATGCGCGAGGTGTTCGGCGACGCCGGCCGCCATGCGCGCGCCGCCGTGGGCGTCGCCTCCCTGCCGCTGGGCGCGCCGGTCGAGATTGAGGCGATCTTCGCCATCAAGGGCTGACCCCGGACAGCGAAACGCCCCGCCGGTGGTCCGGCGGGGCGCAAACGCTCGATGGAGGCGGCCAGCCTAGTACTGGAACCGCACGCCCGCGCGCATGACCATGCCCAGGGTGTCGTAGAAGGCCGGCCATTGGGTGACCGGATAGATCGGGAAGGGAGGGCCCCGGTTGAAGGCGTTGTTGATGACGCCGTAGAGCTGGAGCCGCTTGCCGCCTTCTTCCAGCAGGACGTAGCTGGCCTGGAAGTTGGTGATCGTCTGGCTCGGCAGCTTGTTGTTGAGACGGGTGGTCGCGGTGCCGGTGACCGAGGTCGACTGCACGACGCCGGGTGAGACGTAGCGGAACGACACGCCGGCGGTGAACTTGCCGACGCTGTAGCTGGCCGCGTAGTTTCCGATCCATTTTGGGTTGTTGGGCGGCTCGCCGGCGAGCACGCCGTTGGCGTTCTGGCCCACCTTGTCCTCGCGTCCGGCGATGGTGATGGTGGTGAACTCAAACACGCGGGTGGCCAGGGCGCGGCCGGTGATGGTCCCGGGCAGCTCCAGCCCGAACGGCAGCTCGTTCAGCGGCAGGGTGTAGCTGGCCTCCAGGTCCAGGCCCCGGGTCTGGAAGGCGTTGTTGTTGACGCTGCCGTTCAGCACCGCCGTGATCGTCTGGGTGTTGTCGAAGGTGATCAGGGCGCACATGTCGGCGCGGCCCTGGCGGCAGAGGTCGACGATGACCTGGACCCCGACCGTACCGATCGTGTCGCGAACCTTGATCTTGTAATAGTCGGCTGAGAACCGGAAGCGGGTGAAGGTCGGCCGCCAGCTTGCGCCGACGGTCCAGGTCTTGCCGGTCTCGGGTTTCAGGTTGGGGTTGCCCGCGCTGATGAAGTTGACGAGGCCGGACTGGCCGGCGCGCGGGCCGGAGAACTGGACGATGTTGTTCTGGCTTGAGCCGCCCGGCGAGAACAGCTCGTTGACGTTCGGCGCCCGCACGTCCTTCGAATAGGTGCTGCGGATCAGGATCTGGCTGATCGGCTCCAAGGTGCCGCCGATCTTGTAGGTCGTGACGCCCTTGTTGATCGAGCTGTAGTCGGCGTAGCGGATGGCCCCGTTCAGATCGAGCGACTTGGCGAATCCGACGTCCTTGGCCAAGGGGATGGCGACTTCGGCGTAGGCTTCCTTGACGTTGAACTGACCCTTGAGGCCGCGGTTGTTGCCGCTGTCCCAGCCCCCGGCCGCCGCGATGGGATCGGAGGAGCTGTCGCTGGTCTGTCTGCGGTACTCGGCCCCGAAGGCCAGGGCGACCGGGCCGGCCCAGGTGGACACCGGCTCGCCGTGGAAGTTGAGCTGGGCGTTGGTCTGGGTCAGGTGGGTGTTGGTGGTCTGGACGCCGAAGATGTAGTCGCGCGCCGCCTCGGAGGCGGCGTTCGGGCCGAAGATGTTGAAGGGCACGCAGCCCGCCGCTAACGGGTTGTTGGTGGTGGTGGCGCGGCAGACCGCGACGCCCTGGGCGTTCTTCACCGAATCCAGGGCGAAGTTCCATTTGGCCGTGTTGCGGCTCGACTCGGTCAGGTTGTAGCCGTGGCTGATCCCGTACTGGCCGTAAGCGTCCCAGCCCCAGGTCTTGCCGAAGGCGTTGAACTCGCCATCCAGGCCGCCGGCGTAGCGGTAGATCTGGGTCCGGATGTGCGAATAGTCCTGGCCGCCGTCGTTGTTGAACCGGCCCATGGTGATGGTCTGCAGGTTCAGGCGGGTCATTTCCGCCAGGATGGTCGCGGGCAGGAAGGCGTTGTCCCGTCGGATGGTCAGGTTGCCCTGGTCGCGGGCGCGCACGAACTGGACCTTGTTGTGGGTCTGGGCGTTGCCGTACTCAAGCCAGAGGTTGGTCTGGTCGGTCAGCTTGAAGTCGAGGCGGGCCAGGACCGAGTGGCGGCGCTCCCAGGGACGCGACCACCAGACCGAGGGGTTGGCGCCCTCGCCGCCGATCTGATTGTTCCCCATCACGATGCCGTACTTGAACTGACGGGGGACGCCGCCGTCGTCGAAGGTGATGCCCTTCAGCGGTCCCGAAACGATGATGCCGCCCGGATTCATGGTCGAGAAGTTCTGGTCGTCCATGTCGACGAACTGCGGGAAGCCGTTGCCGCCGGTGGGGCAGAGGGCGGAGACCGCGACGTTGTAGGGGCAGGGGTTGGCGATGTTCAGGCCGCGGTTGGCGGCGAACCAGGGACGCTTGTCCTCATAGATGTTTTCGGTGGTGTGGGCGCCCGTGGACTGGGAGTACTCTCCGCCGAGCAGCAGATGGCCGCGGCCGCCGAAGATGTCGCCGCCCCAGGCGATGGCCCCACTGGGGCTCTTGTCGTCGCCGTACTTGGTGACGCCGTACTGAGCTTGGCCCCGGAACCCGTCGAGCTTGGTGTCCAGGATTATGTTGACCACGCCGGCGACGGCGTCCGAGCCGTAGGCGGCAGATGCGCCGCCGGTCACCACGTCGATGCGCGAGGTCAGGCTGGACGGGAATTGGCGAAGGTCGTTGGAGGCGCCGGTCCGGTGGCCGTTGACCAGGGTCAGGGTGCGGGAGGTTCCCAGGCCGCGCATGTCGGCCTGGCTGCCGCCGGCGCCGCTGTTTGCGCCGTTGGTCGGCGAAGAGGTCTGCTGCGGCGTGGTGCCGGGGCGGATAGACGGCAGTTCGATCAGGGCTTCCTGCACCGAGGTGGCGGCGCGGCGCGACAGCTCGGTCGTGCCCAAGACCGTGGTCGGCGTGGGGGCGGTGAAGCCGGCGGCCTGAATGCGCGAGGCGGTCACGACAACCTCGCCGACATTGGCGGCGTCTTGCGCCAGCGCAGTGTTCGGCAAGGTGAGGGCGGCGCTGAGAGCCAAGAGGCTTCCCGTGGCGCACAAAGCCTTAGCTGACAAGCGATTGCGAGTGTTTTTCGGCATAATCATTTCCCCCTTATTTATTTGTCTTTATAGCAACCTTGCGCTCTTGCGGCGGTACCAGTCGCGTTAGGTACGATATTGCACTTCTTGGTGGATGGGAACCGAAAACCCAGCGACAGAAAGCGATGCGGTATGTGTTTCGCTTGTATTTCATCGATATTTGCACACCTGGAGCGCGATCCAGTTTGCGCCGCATCAAATGCTTTTGACCGATCGCCGCCATCGGCGGTTGCATTGAGCGCTGGGCTCGTCGCCCGGATGCTGAGGGTGCTTATAAAGGTGCTTGTGATCGCCCGGGCGCTGGGATTAGCTCCTCGCCCGGCGCGACGGCTCCCGGCTTTCCTTTAGGGCGTAAGGGAAATTGCGGCGGCGGGTCGGGCGATCATATTGTACGCGGGCTGAATCGATGGCCCAATGATGCGATGTTGCCGATGAAATAAGCCCGCAAAGACGGGTGGATATAGGGATGCGAGGGTCGATCAAGACCGGCGCTGGAGCGAACAAAAACAATAAAGAGGCCGGGGCCGCGGGCGCGGATCGGGCCGAGTTCGGACGGAGGACGATTGGTGACGCGTATCGGATTGCTCGGCCTGCTGGCGCTGACCAGTGTCCTGGCCGGGGCGCCCGTCTGGGCGCAAGAGGGGGTGCCGCCGGTCCGCGAGCCCCGGCCGGTGGACGGCCCGCGTCCGCCCCCGCCGACGCCGGCTCAGATCGCCGCGCGCGAGAAGCAGGCGGCCGAGGATTCCAAGATCTGGAATGCGAACCCGGGCCCCAAGGACCCCAAGGACTTCTCTGGCGTCTGGTGGGCGACCCGCTACATCCGCGACTACCGCCAGCTCGACGGGTCGTTCCCGCCGTTCACCAAGAAGGGCGCCGAGGCGGCCAACCACCGGACCGACATGCTCGATAAGGGGACGCCGGTGCCGGACGCCTCCTCGCAATGCTATCCTAACGGCGTGCCGCGGGTGATGACCTCGCCCTATCCGTTGCAGATCATCCATTCGCCCGGAATGATCAACATGCTGATCGAGGTCGGCCACGGCGTGCGCCAGATCCACATGGACGGCAAGCCGCCCCCGCCGAACACGCGCCACACCTTCAACGGTTATTCGGTCGGCCATTGGGAGGGCGACACCCTGGTGATCGTGACCACCCACCGCAACGACCGGACGGTGATCGACCAGACCAACCTGTCGCACGGTTCGCAACTGAAGGTGACCGAGCGCTACACCAAGTTCGTCGACAAATACGGCGGGCTGAATTTCCGCGACACCATGACCATCGAGGACCCGGAATACTATTCGAGGCCGTGGCAGACCGAGCGCATCTTCAACTGGCGCGGCGACGTGAAGCTGATGGAGTATTCGTGCGAAGAGAACAACCGGAACGCGGCCGAAGACGGCGTGGTGGGTATCCAATGAAGCGCCTTGCCCTGATCGCAGCCCTGGCCAGCGCCTTCGCGGCCCCCTCCCTGGTCGCCTCCGCCGCCCCGGCGCCCGCCACGCCGGTGTTCGAGCAGCCCCCTGCGGGGACGCCCAACTTCACCGGCAAATGGGCCATGCCCAAGCCGGTCCGGAAGCTCCTGACCTTCGACGGCAAGGCGCCGCCGCTGACCGCCGCCGGGGCCAAGGCCTATTCGGCCAACCAGGCCAAGCTGAAGGCCGACCCGAAGAGCGATCCGGTGGCGTCATGCCTGCTGCACGGCGTGCCGCGGCTGCTCTATTCGCCCTATCCCTTCCTGATCCTGCAGACGACGCGCAGCCTGGCTTTCGTGCACGAGCCGAACCACACCTTCCGGATCATCTACTGGAACGAGGCCCTGCCGGAGGACTGGAGCGCCAACTGGCTCGGCCACTCCTCGGCCAAGATCGTCGGCAAGAGCCTGGTGGTCGACACCGAGGGCATGAACGCCGAGACTTGGCTCGACTATTCGGGACTGCCGCATGGCGAGAAGTTGAAGGTGCAGGAGAAGTTCACCCTCGCCGGACCGACCACGATCAAGGGCGAGGTCACGATCAGCGATCCGGACTTCTACAGCCGGCCCTGGAAGGCCGCCTTCACCCTGGTGAAACAACCGGGGCTGACGATCCCGGAGAATGTCTGTCAGGATACGCATCAGATGTAGCGGC
>CANJKM010000029.1 GCA_947474805.1 Caulobacterales bacterium
CGGCATGCCCTTGGCCTGCAGCTTTTGGCCGAGCGCGGCCGGTGCGGCGGTGTCGAGCGCCGTCGCCTGTACCGGGACGGCGTCGGCATAGGCCTCTACCATGGGACCCGCCCCGCGCGGGAAACCGATCACCGGGGTCGTCACCCCAAGTTCGCGCAGCCTGGCGACGAGCTTCTGATGCGGCTTGATGATGATCCGGTGGAATTCCGGCTCGGGCAGGCCGTCTGCCCAGCTGTCGAACAGCTTCAGCACCTCGGCCCCGGCCTTGGCCTGCATGGCCAGATAATGGGCGGTGGCCTCGACCAGGATGTCCAGGAGGCCGTCGACCAGCTTGGGATCCGAATAGGCCAGGCTTTTGGCCATCTCCCGATCCCCGCCCTTGCCCTGCAGCATATAGGTGGCGACGGTCCAGGGCGCCCCGGCGAAACCGATCAGGGTCTTGTCGGCCGGCAGCTGGCTTTTCACCTTGGTAAGGGTCTCGCCGACCTTGGACAGCCTACCCGCGCAAAGCGGGATCTGAGCCTCAAGCTCGGCCAGCCGCGGCAGCGGCCCGAGTCTTGGGCCCTCGCCGACTTCGAACCAGACCTTCTGGCCGATGCCCTGGGGCACCAGCAGGATGTCGGCGAAGACGATGGCGGCGTCATACGGATAGCGGCGCAGCGGCTGCAGCGTCACCTCCGACGCCTTCTCCGGATCCAGGCAGAAGGCGATGAAGTCCGGGGCCGTGGCGCGGACAGCACGGTACTCGGGCAGATAGCGGCCAGCTTGGCGCATGAACCAGACGGGAGGGCGAGCGAGGGTTTCCCCGGCCAGCACCTTGAGCAAGGGAGCGGTCATGCCGTCCTTAAAGCCGCTCCCGCGATAAGCCTCAAGCCGGCCTGTCTATTCCTATCAATCTAGAAAGTTAGATTCTTGGAATGGAGGCAGGGGTAGAGGACTCGATAACGGGGACAAAAGCGGCTGCCCCCTGCGATCGTATGGCCCTTTCCCACGAGCGGTCAACGGCTGCCCGCTCCCTGGGGAGAGGCTCTGTGGAGGACTGTTAAGACCGCGTTAACCTCTTCAGGAAGTTAATGAAAACTTAAATTATCGCGTCCGGCCGGCTGGGGACAACCGTTCGAACTCGTCTTTCGGGTTCAGGGGGTGTGAGCCGAAGGTCCCGGCGGTCGTCAAACCGTTGGAAAACGGCAACGGTTGTCAGACCTTCTCCCCGGCGCGCCTTGCCGAACCGGTCCGGAGCGGGTTTCTTCCCCAGGCCAGGGTCGGATTCCGCACCGTCGTCCCCAGCTCCATCCCCAGTTCCGAGGGTGCGACCAAGCGTAGCGCCCTCAAAGGCGCGGACAGGACTGTCGAACTCCGCATGACCGCCGCCCCGCGCCTCGCCACCTATTTCCACGTCCACCTGGTGTCCGATTCCACCGGCGAGACCCTGAACGCCATGTCGAAGGCGGCGGTGGCGCGGTTCGACAATGTGATCCCAATCGAACACTCCTATCCGCTGGTCCGCTCGGTCCGGCAGCTCGATCGGGTGCTGAAGGAGATCGAGGCGGCGCCGGGGGTCTGTGTCCATACGGTGGTAGACCATGCCCTCCGCGCCGAGCTCGAGGCCGGCTGCCGGGGGCTGGAGATCCCCTGTATCGCGGCGCTCGATCCGCTGGTGGCGTCGCTCGGCCGTTATCTCGGGGCGGCCCTCTCGACCCGGGTGGGCGCCCAGCACGTGATGGACAACGACTATTTCAATCGGATCGAGGCGCTCAACTACGCCATCGGCCACGACGACGGCCAGGCGACCCAGAATTTGGAGAGCGCCGATGTGGTGTTGGTCGGGGTGTCGCGGACCTCGAAAACCCCAACCTCCATCTATCTGGCCCACCGGGGCGTGCGCGCCGCCAATGTGCCGCTGGCCCCCGGCGTACCGATCCCGCCGCAGCTGTTCGAGTTGACCAAGCCGCTAATCGTCGGGCTGATCGTCTCGCCCGACCGGCTGGTGCAGATCCGCCGCAGCCGGCTGCTGGCCATCGCCGAGGGGCGCGACAGCTCCTATGTCGACCTGGAGGTGGTGCGCGAGGAAATCATCAAGGCGCGGCGGCTTTTCGAAAAGCACGGCTGGCCGACGATCGACGTCACCCGCCGCTCGGTCGAGGAGGTCTCGGCCGCCATCATCTCGATGCTGACCGCTCGCCGGGCCGGCCAGATCATCAGCCCGGGCCCGGTGATCGTCGGAGGTCCGGCATGATCCAGGTTGTGCTGGCCTCGCAAAGCGCGATCCGGAAAAAACTGCTGACCGCAGCGGGCCTGGCCTTCGACTGTCTTTCCCCGGGCGTCGACGAGGACGCCGCCAAGGCCGCGCTGCTGGCCGAGGACTGGAGCCCGCGCGACATCGCCGACCATCTGGCCGAGCTGAAGGCGCTGCGGGTGTCGCGCAAGCTGCCGGGCGCGCTGGTGATCGGGGCCGACACCACGCTCGATCTGGACGGCAAGCTGTTCGACAAGGCCGCCGACATGGGCGGGGCGCGGGACAAGCTCATCGCCCTGCGCGGCAAGACTCATCGGCTGCATTCGGCCGTGGTCGCGGCCCGAGACGGGGTGGCGATCTGGCGCGATATCTCCTCGCCCAAACTCACCGTGCGCGACTTCAGTGACGCCTGGCTCGACGACTATCTGGCGCGGGAGGGGGATAAACTCCTCTGGTCGGTGGGCTGCTATGAGCTCGAAGGCCTGGGGGCGCAGCTGTTCGAGAAGATCGAGGGCGACTATTTCGCGGTTCTCGGCTTGCCGATGCTGGGCCTGCTCGATCTCCTGCGCCGGCACGGGGCCATGCCGTCATGACCATCAGGGCCGGCGTGGTGGGCAATCCGGTGGCGCATACGATGAGCCCGATGATCCACGCGGCCTGGATCGAGGCGGCGGGGCTCGACGCCGATTATGGCAAATTTCTCCTGCCGCTCGACGGGTTCAGGGCCGGGATCCAGGATCTGGCCAAGCAGCTGCGGGGGGTCAATGTCACCATCCCCTTCAAGGAGCAGGCGCTGGGCGTGGCCGACTGGGCCGAACCGCTCGCCGCCGCCTCAGGCGCCGCCAACCTCCTGCTCTTCAACGCGGACGGGATCGAGGCGCGCAACACCGACGGGCTCGGCATGCTGGTCGCCCTGACCGAGCAGGCCCCAAAATTCGAAATCGCCAATCAGCCCGTGGTGCTGCTCGGCGCCGGCGGAGCGGCCCGGGGCGCGCTCGCCGCCCTGCTCCAGGCCGGGGCACCGGAGGTCTATATCCTCAACCGGACCCTGGAGCGGGCCGAGACCCTGGCAGACATGGACAAACGCGCCTTCGCCCTGCCGCTCGGCTGGGCGGCCGAGGCCTTCGAGGAAGCGGGCCTCGTCATCAACGCCACCTCCGTCGGCCTGTCGGGCGTGGACGATCTGGATCTGCCGCTTGACGCCCTGCCCGAGTCGGCGGTGGTGATGGACATGGTCTATAGGCCGCTGCAGACGGGGCTGCTGCGCGCCGCCCGCGCCCGGGGTCTCCTCTGCGTCGACGGTCTCGCCATGCTGATCGGCCAGGCGGTCCCCTCGTTCGAGGCCTTCTACGGCCGCCCGCCGCCGGCGCAGGTCGATGTGCGCTCGATCTGCCTGAAGGCGCTCGGTCAAACGGAGACCGCGCCATGATCGTGCTCGGGCTGACAGGGTCGATCGGCATGGGCAAGTCGACCACCGCCCGGCTGTTCGCCGAGGAGGGCGCGCCCGTCTGGGACGCCGACGCGGCGGTCCACAAACTCTACGGCCCGCACGGCGGCGCCCTGGCCGGCGTCGGGGAAGCCTTCCCCGGCGTGGTCGGCGAGACGGGGGTCGACCGCGCGGCGCTAGGGGCGAGGGTCTCGGCCGACCCGCGTCTGCTGGCCCGGTTGGAATCGGTGGTTCACCCCCTGGTGCTGCGGGAACGGTTGGCCTTCCTCGACCGCTGCGAGGCGGATGGCGCGAAGCTGGCGGTGCTCGATGTGCCGCTGCTGTTCGAGACCGGCGCCGACCAGATGGTCGACGCCGTGGCGGTAGTCAGCGCCGACCACGAGGTCCAGACGGCGCGGGTGCTGTCCCGCCCCGGCATGACGGCCGAAAAATTCGAAGCCCTGAAGGGCCGGCAGATGTCGGACGCCGACAAGCGGGCGCGGGCCGATTTCGTCATCGACACCGACTCGGGGGTGGAGACCGCGCGCCAGCAGGTGAAGGCGCTGATCGCCGCGGTGACCCAGCCGGGCTGGACCTCGCTCAAGCGGGTGTAGCCGGATTTGCGAGGGGGCCAATCGGCCGCCTTGAACGCCGCCGCGAACGGCGTCACTTAAAACCCATGGCTCGCGAAATCGTCCTCGACACCGAAACTACCGGCCTGGACCCGCGCGGGCACCGGATCATCGAAATCGCCTGTATCGAGATTGAGGACTTCCTGCCGACGGGCAATCACTTCCATCGCTTCATCGACCCCGAGCGGGACATCGATCCGGACGCCGAGCGGGTGCACGGCATCTCGCGGGCGTCCCTCTACGGCAAGCCCAAGTTCGCCGACGCCGAGATCGCCGACGCCTTTCTGGACTTTGTCGGCGACGCGCCGCTGGTGGCGCACAACGCCGCCTTCGACCGGGGCTTCATCAATGCCGAGCTGGAGCGGGCCGGACGGATGATCGTTCCCGAGAGCCGCTGGCGCTGCACCTATGTGCTGGCCCAGCAGAAGTTTCCGGGCATGTACAACTCGCTCGACGCCCTGTGTAAGCGGTTCAAGATCAGCCTGGCCGAGCGCGAGAAACACGGGGCGCTGATCGATACGCGCCTGCTGTCGATGGTTTATCTGGAGCTGCACGGCGGCAAGGACCGGAGCCTGGATCTCGCCCCCTCGGCCGCCGCCAACGCCGCGGTCGCCGCCTCGGAGGCCGCCGCCCTGGCCTATGGCGCGCGGCCCCGCCCGCTGGAGCCGCGCGGCAGCGAGGAAGAGCGCGAGGCCCACGCCGCCTTCGTCGCCAAGGTGCTGAAGGACCGGGCGATCTGGAACAGTTTCAACGGGACCTTGTAGTCCCCCTCCCCGCTTCGCGGGGCCACTCCATCTCCCCAGCGGGGAGAGGTTAGGTGAGGGGCTCAACTCCGCCGTTTCAGCGCCACATAGAGCGCGCCGTCGCCGCCGTGATGGCGTTCGGCTGCTGAGATGCCCGCCACCAGGGCGCGCGAGGGCGGCTCGGCCAGCCAGTCGGGGACCCGGCGGCGCAGGATGCCGTCGCCCAGCATCCCCTTGCCGGTGATGATCAGGACGGCGCGGGCGCCGTCGGCGTGCTGGCGCTCGATGAAGCCGTGCAGGACGGCGCGGGCCTTTTCCTGGTCGAAGCCGTGCAGGTCGAGCCGCGCGGCGATGGCGTGCTGGTCGCGGGCGATCCGCCGCTTGCGGTTGGGCTCGATGCCGTCCGGGTCGCGCTGGGGTGTGGTCCGCTTAGGCTTGGGCGTCGGAAGCGGGATGTGGGCGGCGGGGGCGTCGGGGTCGAAGGCTTCCGGCGGCATGGTGGAGACGCGGCCCGGCCCCGGGCGCACGGTGGAGGTCACCGCGCCCCAGAGCTTCACCTCATCGGCGCGTAAGGTCCGCTTCATCGCGATCGTTTTGAGCGGTCGCCTCGACCGGCACCAGCCGCATCATCCGCAGGGTGTGGCGCACCCGGCCGGCTTCCAGCCCGGCCCGGTCGCCCCGGCCGATATAGAGGTCGGCCCGGACCTCGCCGCGAATGGCCGCGCCGGTGTCGAGCGCCATGGCCAGGCGGCGGTATTTGGCGTTGGCTCCCGCGAGAACCGGAGCTTCGGCGTCGATCCACCAAAGCTCGCCATAGGCGTGGCGGCTGGGATCGACGGCCAGGGATCGGCCGGCGGGCAGGGGAATGCCGGCGGCGCCCGCCGGCTCCTTGCCGTCATCGGGCGCGAGGGTGAAGAAGACGTACCGCGGGTTCTTCCACATCACAGCCAGGGCTTCTGGCCCCCGGTGGGCGGCGAGCCAGCCGCGGATGCCGTCGCCCGAGGCCTTGTTCTGCGCAAGCTGGCCAGCCTCGACCATCGGCCGGGCGATGGCGATGAAGGGCTTGCCGTTGTCGCCGCTGTAGGAGGCCTTCAGCCGCCGCCCGTCGGGGAAACGCAAGGTGCCCGACCCCTGGATCTGCAGAAAGAAGAGGTCCTCGGCCTTCATCCAGGCCAGGGCGCCGTTCGGCGGAGCGGTTTCGATCTGGCGGCGGTCGGCGCCGGCCAGGTCGGTGTTGGTGAAGCCGACGATGTCGCGCGGCGGGGCGGCGGCGGCCGGCGGCTGGAAGGCGGGCAGGCTCAGGGCCTGGGCCTCGGCCTGGGCCAGCGCCAGGGCGATCGGATCGGCAGGGGGCGCCTCTTCCCCATCGAGCACATCCTCGATGGTCGAGGGCGCGGCCGGGGCGGCGGCGACGACGGGAGCGGGCGCGGCGACCGGGGGCGGGGCGGCGGGCGCCGGTCCGGCGGCGATGGTCACCGCGCGGCCCGGCTTGGCGCGGACGGGGGCGGAGAATTCGGCGTCGGGGGCCAGACGGGCTTCGTATTCGGGGGCGAAATAGGCGGTCAGCACCCCTTCGGAGTCGCCGCCCTCGAAGCGGAAATTGCCCTCGAAGAAGCGGCGGGCGCTCTCGTCGTCGGTCGCCCCGAGATTGCGGCCGCGGGCGCAGAGGCCGCGCAGCGACGGATCGCGGCTGGCCGGGCAGCCGGCCTGGAAGGCGGCGAGGGCGGCCAGGTGATCCTCCTCGGCCCAGCCCTCGAGCTTGGTCAGGGGCGAGAGCCGGCCGCGAACCCGCATCGGCTGGTCGGCGGGCGGCGGGGTGTAGGTGCGTGGCTTGGGCAGGGCGGGGATTTGCGCCCGGCCGGATGGGGGTCGGACCTTGCCGCGCTTGCCCTTGGACTTGTAGGCCGCCGCGGGCGGCTTGCCGACACCGGCCTGTTTCATCGGCGCGGTGGCGCAGGCCGAGACCAGCAGGGCCAGGGCCGTCAGCAGCACCGGAAGCAGGGAGACCCGGGCCTGGCCCCGGGCCGCGATCATCAGGCCTGTGCCGCGTCGACCCGGGCGAGCGCCCAGTTCGGATCACGGCTATCCACCTTGCGCTCGAAGGTCCAGACCTCGGCGGTGCGGCGGTCGTCGACCGCTTCGCCCTCGGGTCCTTTGCTGCGGCTCCGGTATTCGGCCAGGAAACGGACCTTCACCCGAGCAATATCGCCAACCATCTCTGCGCTCTCCAGATCGGCGCGGGGCGGGTGGGGGAAGTCGATGGTCTCGACGACGCCTTCAGCCTCACGCTTGGCGATAGCCTTATCGAAGGTTTGGTAAACAGAAGGCGAAGTCAGGTCCTTCAAAACGACGCGATCGCTGGTCGCATAGGCCTTGACCAGCATCTGATAGGCCTGGGCCGCGCCCGAGAGGAATTCGGCTTCGTTGAAGGATGGGTCGCGGGCGCGGATGGAGTCGCCGCCGCTGACCGGGGCGACGGCCGGGCCGGGCTCGACCGGCTGGGCGGCGGGTTTGGGCGAGACACGGCCCGCGGCCTCGGCCTCAGCGTCCTCCGGCTGGCGGCCGACCTTGCGGCCGAGCACCGTATAGAGCTGGAACAGCACCACGGCGGCGAGGGCGGCGAAGATGACGAGCTCGATCATGGCCCAACGATAAGCTTGAGAAGACGGCGACAGGATGACGCCGAAATGACGAACGGTGAACGCGCGAGCGTCCGGTTCGCACCAGATATAGGCGCTTGCGGGGGTTTCGTCAGGGCGCCTGAGTGAAACCTCGCCGCGTTGCGCCCTCCTGGCCGCCGTGATAGCCACCGACGCCCTTATTTCCCGCAGCCGCACGAGCCGCAGACCATGACCGACGTTCCGCCCGACGCCGCCGCCGATCCCGTCGTCGAAGGACCCCCGCAAGGCACCGGCATCCGGGTGCTGGCCCAGTTCACCCGCGACTTCTCGTTCGAGAACCCCCGCGCGCCCGACAGCCTGCGCGCCGACGGTCCCCAGCCCCAGATCGACCTCGGGGTCGAGATGCGCGCGCGCGGCCGTTCGGACGGCCTGTTCGAGATCGACCTGAAGCTCTCGACCACCGCGGTCAGCAACGGGACCGTCTCCTTCCAGCTGGAGCTGCTCTATGGCGGGCTGTTCGAGGTGGTCGGCGGCAATGACGAGATCCTGGAGCCGCTGCTCTTGATCGAGGGGCCGCGCTACCTCTTCCCCTTCGCGCGTCAGATCATCGCCTCCGCGACCGCCGACGGCGGGTTCCCGCCCTTCATGCTGGAGCCGATCGATTTCGCGGCGGTCTATGCGGCGCAGCGGGCCCAGCGCGAGGGCAACCTGATCACCACCGAGCCCCAGGGCAACGCCTAGGCGGCCGGCCGTCTGCGTCCTTTGAGACGCCCGCCTGAGGGCGACCTCCTCAGGATGACGTTGGGGGTGGGCTTTAAATCGTTTTGTCATGTTGAGGAGCGCCCGGAAGGGCGCGTCTCGAAACACGCACGCCCTGTCAGCGCCTGCCCAGCGCCGAGACCCTCAAATCCGCCATGCAGTCGTCGAGCTGGGGCACCGGTTCGCCGCGTTTGCGCGGGCCGGTGACGGCGCCGGCGGCGCGCAGGCCTTTGCCGCGATCCTCGAAAAACACCATCAGGGCGCAATCCTCGCCGCGATAGGTCCACATCGCGCCCTTGCCCTCGGCGTGGGCGACCGAGGGTTCGCCCAGCCTCTGCCGGACCTGGCGGGTGGTGAGGTCGGCGAGGCTGTCGGGAGCGGGCGCCTGGACGGTGGCGGCGCCCATGGCCATGGCGAGGATCAGCGGAAGCATTCCTCTATCGCTAGCCAAGGCTTTTGGCCGCTTCAAGGCAGGCTATAGTCTTAAGCATGACCGCCCGACACGATGTCGTCGCCGTCGGCGACGCCCTCGTCGATGTGATCGCCCCCGCCACCGAGGCCTTCCTGGCGTCCGAGGGCCTGGGGAAGGGCAGCCGCGAGGCCATCGACAGCGCCCGCTCGCACGATCTCTACGGCAAGATGGCCCCCGGCGTGCTGGCCTCGGGCGGCTCGGCGGCTAACACCCTGGCGGGCGTGGTCTCGCTCGGCGGCCGGGCGGCCTTCATCGGCAAGGTGGCCAAGGACGACCTCGGCGAGGTCTTCGCCCACGACCTGAGGGCCATTGGGGTCGATTTCGACGTTCCGCCCTACGTGTGCGGGCTCGGGACCGGGCGGTGCCTGGTCAATGTCGCGCCCGACGGCGAGCGGACCATGCGCACCTGGCTGGGGGACTCGGTGGCCTTGACCAGCGACGACATCGCGCCCGAAACCATCGAGGGCGCGGCGGTCGTGCTGCTGGAGGGCTACAGCTTCCAGAGCGAGGCGGGGCGGGCGATCTTCGACAAATGCGCCGGTCTCGCCCGCCGCGCGGGGACAAGGATCGCGCTCGCCCTGTCGGACCGGTCGGTGATCGAACGTCATCGGCAGGCGCTGCTGGCCTTCATGCTGAGAGAGCAGCCCCTGGTCATCGCCAATGCGGTCGAGGCGATGAGTCTGGCCGAAACGGGCGATCTGGAGGCCGCCATCGCCGCCCTGTCGGAGCGGGTCGAGAGCTTCGTCGTCACCCGCGGCGAGGCCGGCGCGACCCTGGTTAGGGGCGCCGAAAGGCGGGATCTGCGGGCCGATGCGGTCGAACGCGTCGTTGACACAACCGGGGCGGGCGACCAATACGCGGCGGGCTTCCTGTTCGGCCTGGCCCGGGGCAGACCGCTGGAGACCTGCGGACGGCTCGGGGCCATGGCGGCGGGCGAGGTCGTGGGCCATCTGGGACCGCGCCCCGCGACGAGCCTGAAGACCCAGGCCGCGTCGCGCGGCCTTCTGGGTTAAAGATCGGGCCTCAATTCGGGGGCTGTAAGGATAGAGACCATGACGAACCGGACGGCCGAGGTGGTCCGCGAGACCAAGGAGACCCGGATCAAGGTCGTGATCGACCTGGATGGGACCGGCCGTTCGACCGTGTCCACCGGCGTCGGTTTCTTCGACCACATGCTGGAGAGCTTCGCCCGCCACGGCGGTTTCGACATGACGGTCGAGACCAAGGGCGACCTGCACATCGACATGCACCACACGGTCGAGGACACCGGCATCGTCATCGGTCAGGCCTTCGCCAAGGCGCTGGACGGCTTCAAGGGCATCCGGCGGTTCGGCCACGCCTATGTGCCGATGGACGAGACCCTGTCGCGCTGCGCCATCGACCTTTCCAACCGCCCCTACCTGATCTGGAAGGTCGACTTCTCGCGCCCGAAGGTCGGCGACATGGACACCGAGCTGTTCAAGGAGTTCCACCAGGCCTTCGCCATGAATTGCGGCGCCTGCGTGCACCTGGAGCTGCTCTACGGCGACAACAGCCACCATATCGCCGAGAGCGGGTTCAAGGCCTTGGCCCGCGCGCTCCGCACGGCGGTCGAGATCGACCCCAAGACCCAGGGCGCCGCCCCCTCTACCAAGGGCGTGCTGTAAGGATTTTCCTCTGATGGAGCGGATCGCGCTCATCGACTACGGCTCGGGCAATCTGCGCTCGGCCGAGAAGGCGCTGCAGGCGGTGGCGAAGACGCTTTCCGCCGAGCGCGAAATCGTGGCCACCGCCGACCCGGACTATATCGCCGCCGCCGACCGGGTGGTGCTGCCGGGCGTGGGCGCCTTCCGCGCCTGCATGGACGCCTTGAAATCCCGCGATGGGGTGATCGAGGCCATGACACAGGCGGTGCAGGGCAGGGGCGCTCCCTTCCTCGGCGTCTGCGTCGGCATGCAGCTTCTGGCGTCGCGCGGCCTCGAGTTCGGGGTGCACGAGGGCCTGGGCTGGATTCCGGGCGAGGTGAAGATCCTCGCGCCGGCCGACCCGCACGCCAAGGTGCCGCACATGGGCTGGAACGACCTGAAGATGGAGCGCGAGCACCCGCTGTTCGCGGGCGCTTCGGCGCGCACCGACATGTACTTCACACACTCCTACGCCATGACCCCCGCCGACCCCGAGACCACGGTCGCCAGCGTCGACCACGGCGGACGCTTCGCCGCCGCGGTGGCCCGGGCCAATGTCGCGGGTGTGCAGTTTCACCCCGAGAAGAGCCAGGCCAACGGCCTCGCCCTGATCGGACGTTTCCTGGAATGGCGGCCCCAATGATCCTTTATCCCGCCATCGACCTGAAGGGCGGCCAGTGCGTGCGCCTGCTCTATGGCGACATGGATCAGGCCACCGTCTTCAACGACAGTCCGTCCAACCAGGCGGCCAGCTTCGCCAAGGACGGCTTTTCCTGGCTGCATGTCGTCGACCTCGACGGGGCGGTTTCGGGCAAGAGCGTCAACCAGGCGGCGGTGCAGGCCATCCTGAACACCGTCTCGATCCCGGTCCAGGTCGGCGGCGGGATCAGAACCTATGAGCAGGCCGAGGCCTGGCTGGAGGCCGGCGTCAGCCGGGTGATCCTCGGCACGGCGGCGGTCTCGGACCCCGAACTGGTCAAACGGCTGGCCCTGGCCTTTCCCGAACAGATCGCCGTCGGTATCGACGCCCGCGACGGGCGGGTGGCGGTGCACGGCTGGGTCGAGACCTCGGACCTGCGGGCGGTCGAGCTGGCCCGCCGTTTCGAGGACGCCGGCGTCGCCGCCCTGATCGTCACCGACATCGGCCGCGACGGGGCCCTGACAGGGGTCAATGTCGACCTGACCGGCGAGGTGGCCGACGCCGTCTCCATCCCGGTGATCGCCTCGGGCGGGATCAAGGATCTCTCCGATATCCAGGCGCTGAAGGCCCGCAAGGGCAGGCCGATCGCCGGCGCGGTGCTGGGCAAGTCGCTGTACGCCGGCACCATCCGCCCCGCCGAGGCTTTGACGGCGGCGCGGCGGGCGGCCTGATGGTCAAGGTCCGCGTCATCCCTTGCCTCGACGTCAAGGACGGACGCGTGGTCAAGGGCGTTCAGTTCCTCAGCCTGCGCGACGCCGGCGACCCGGTCGAACAGGCGCGCGCCTATGACGCCGCCGGCGCCGACGAGCTGATGTTCCTCGACATCACCGCCAGCCACGAGCGGCGCGGGGCCATGCTGGACGTGATCGCCCGCACCGCGGACGTCTGTTTCATGCCGCTCTCGGTCGGGGGCGGTATCCGCACCGTCGAGGACGCCCGCGCGCTGTTGCTGGCCGGGGCCGACAAGGTCTCGATCAATACGGCGGCGGTCGAGGACCCGGACCTGTTGTCGCGCGGGGCCGACGCCTTCGGCTCGCAGTGCATCGTGGCGGCGGTCGACGCCAAACAGGTGGCGCCCGGCCGCTGGAACATCTTCACCTACGGCGGACGAAGGGACACGGGGCTGGATGCTGTGGACTACGCCCGGCTGGCGGTCGAAAAAGGGGCGGGGGAGATCCTCTTGACCTCGATGGACCGCGACGGCGCCAAGACCGGCTACGACATCGCCCTTCTGTCGGCGATCTCGGGGGCCGTGGGCGTGCCCGTGATCGCCTCGGGCGGGGCCGGCAAGACGGACGACCTGGTGCGGGCGGTCAAGGCGGGCGGGGCCGACGCGGTGTTGGCGGCCTCCATCTTCCACTTCGGCGAAATCAGCATCAGCGAGGCCAAGCGGGCGATGGCAGAGGCCGGCTTGCCGGTGAGGGGGGCCTGATGGCGGAGTTTTCCGAGGTTGTCGCGCGGCTCGAGGCCACGCTGAAGGCGCGCGCGGGCGCCGATCCGGCCAGCTCCTACACGGCGAAGCTCCTGGCCGGCGGCCCGGCCCTGGCCGGCAAGAAGTTCGGCGAGGAGGCGGTCGAGACGGTGATCGCCGCCATGTCGGGCGACAAGGAGGCCATCGCCGCGGAGAGCGCGGACCTGATCTACCACTGGCTGGTGCTGCTGCAGGCGGCGGGGGTGGAGACGAGCGCGGTGGCCGAGAAGCTTCTGGCCCGCGAGGGCCAGTCGGGGCTGGCCGAGAAGGCCGCGCGGCCGAAATAGCCCTGCCCTCCACCTCAGCGCGTACGTCCCCCGTTTGCGCTATGGTTCGCTGATTCGAGCCTGAAGGACCCCATGGCCCTGGACGCAGCCTTCGTCGCCGCCGGCGGCGCCGCGAGCCTGGCGCTGGCGGCGACCCTGTGGGCGCTGGCCCAAAGGCGCAGCGCGACCTTGCGGGTGCGCGAGCTGACCCTGGCCCTGTCGCGCTTCGAGGGCCGGGCCGAAGCCGCCCACGCCTCCGCCGAAGCCTTCGATTCCGCTGTGGTCACCATCGAGGGCGGCGCCGCGCGCCTGGCCTCCGGAGCCGACAGCCTGGCCGCCTGCGCCGCCGCGCTCGGGCTGGACGAGGAGGCCGGCGCGCCCGATGTCGTTCAGGCCCTGGCCAAGCTCGACCCCGAGAACGCCCGAAGGCTCAAGGCGCTGATCGACAAGGGCGAGCCCTGCGACTTCGAGGCCCGCCTGCCCAAGGGGAGCGCCGCCGTTGTGGTCGAGGGGCGAACCTCCGGCGCCCTGGCCTGGATTCGCCTTTCCACCGCCGCCGGCGGGGGCCTTCCCTCGGCCGCGCGGTTCGCCGCCTTCCTCGACGCCCTGCCCGAGCCGGCCTGGATCGTCGGTACGGGCGGACGGCTGGCCTGGGCCAACCGGGCCTTCCTGTCGGCCGCCGGCGCGTCTTCGGTCGAGGACGCCGCCGCGCGCGACCGCCCCTGGGACCAGGGGGCCGAAGCCCTCGCCGCCGAGGCCGCGGGGCTCGGCCAGCACCGCGCCGGCCTGCGCTGGGCCCAGGTGGACGGCCGCCGCCGCGCCTTCATGGTCGCCGCCGAACCGCTGGAAGGCGGCGGGGCAGGGGCGGTGGCGCTCGACGTCACCGAGGCCGAGGAGACGCGCGAGACGCTGAAGCGCCACGTCGCCGCCCACGACGACACCTTGAACCGGCTGGCCGACGCCGTGGCCATCTTCGGGCCGGACAAGACGCTCGCTTTCCACAATATCGCCTTCGCCGAGCTGTTCGGGCTGGAGCCGGCCTGGCTGGCCGAGGCGCCGTCTCATTCGGAGGTGCTGGATCGGCTCCGCCAGCGCCGCCGCCTGCCCGAGACGGCGGACTACGCCGGTTGGAAGGCGCGCGAGCTCGGCTTCTACGAGACGCTGGAGGGGGCGCCGGACGAGCTTTGGAGCCTGCCGGACGGGCGCACGCTCAGGGTCATCCGCCAGCCCCACCCCTTCGGCGGGCTGCAGCTGCTCTATTCCGACATCACCGGCGAGCTTCGCCTGCGCGCCCAGTACAACGCCCTGGTGCAGGTCCAGCAGGCGACGCTCGATAAGCTCAACGACGCGGTGGCGGTGTTCGGCTCGGACGGGCGGATGCGGCTGCACAACGAGGCCTTCGAGCGGTTCTGGGGCATCGACCCGGCGGCGCTGCAGGCGGCGGGCGATTTCGACCGGGTGGCCGAGCTCTGCACCCCGCTGGTGCATGACCGCCAGTTCTGGCGCGACCTCAAGGCCCGGATCGGCGACCCCGATCCGCAAGGAAGGGCACCGGTGGCCGGAGAGATCAGGCTGTCGGACCGCCGCGAGGTGGCCTTCCAGACAAGGCCCCTGCCGGACGGGGCGACGCTGCTGGCCTTTTCCGACATCACCACCACGCGCGGGCTGGAGCACGCCCTGGCCGAGCGCTCGGCGGCCCTGGCCGAGACCGACCGGCTGAAGCGCGATTTCGTCGGCAATGTCTCCTATAAGCTGCGGACGCCGCTCACCACCATCATCGGCTATTCGGAACTGCTGGAGCAGGCCGAGGGCCTGCCCGAACGGTCGAAGAGCCACGTCGCCTCGGTGCGTTCGGCGGCGGCCCAGCTGGCGCGGTCGATCGACAACGTGCTGGACATGGCCCAGATCGACGCCGGCGAGATGGGGCTGAACCTCGGCGACGTCGTGGTCGTCGAGCTGATGAAGGCCGCCGCCGCCCGCGCCACCCGCGCGGCCGAGGACGGGGGCGTCGCCCTGGAGGTGACCGAGGCCGAGACCGGGGTGATCCGGGCCGACGAACGGCGGCTGGCCCAGGCGCTCGATCACTTGCTGGCCAATGCGGTGCGCTCGACCCCGCGCGGGGGTTCGGTGACGCTTTCGGCCCGGCGGGCGCTCGGCGAAGTCCAGGTGCAGGTGGCCGACACCGGGCGCGGGATCCCGTTCCACGTCCAGGCGCATATTTTCGACCGCTTCATCGGCCGCGACCGCGGCGGCCCGGGCCTGGGGCTGGCTTTGGTCAAGGCGCTGGTCGAGCTGCACGGCGGCTGGGTCGCGCTGGAGAGCGAGCCCGGCCAGGGGGCGGTCTTCACCTGCCACCTGCCCGAGATCGCCTATTCGGACGCGGCGCATCCGGAGCTGAGCTTCGGTTAGACCCCCTCGCCTAACCTCTCCCCACTGGGGAGAGGGGTGAGGTCGCGCTTCCCTCGCCCCGTTGGGGAGAGGGAGGGACCCGCGAAGCGGGGAGGGAGAGGGGGCTAATCCTTCCTAAAGGGTCGCGTGGCTACAAAGGCCGCCATGTCGATCGAGATCATCGCGCCCCAGGCCCTGACGGCCGAAGACATCGCCGCCTGGGAAGCGATTCAGGCTTCAAACCCGGCATTCGCCAGTCCCTTCCTGTCGCCGCAATGGCCGCTGGCCCTGGCGTCGATCGACGGGCCGGACGCGGCGGGGCTGAAGATCGTGATCCAACGCGAGCACGGCCGGGCGCGCGCCTTCATGCCGCTGCGCCAGCGGCGGTTCACCGCCATGCCGGCCGGGGCGCCGATGTGCGACTACCAGGGCGTGGTCTCGTAACCCGGCGCGACGTTAGACCTGCGCGCCCTGGTCGCCGAACTGGGCGTCCAGCGGCTCGACTTCAGCCACGCCATGGAGGGCCACGCGGCCTTCGCGCCCTATCTGAAGGGCGGCCAGGAATCGCTGCTGATCGATGTGTCGCAGGGCTTCGAGGCCTACGCCGCCGCCCAACGCGAGCATTCGGACATCCTGAACGACACCGCCAAGAAGAAGCGCAAGGTCGAGCGCGAAAAGGGCGAGGTGGTCTTCACCGCCCGCTCGAGCTCGCAGGCCGACTTCGACAAACTGATCGGCTGGAAGCGGGAGCAATACAAAAAGACCGGCCAGACCGACATCTTCGCGGCCGGCTGGCCGCTGGAGCTGTTGAACAATCTGCGGATCGACGACTGTCCCGACTTTGGCGGGGTCCTGTTCACCCTCCATATTGGGGGCGAGCTGGCGGCGGCCCACTTCGCCCTGAGGGGCAAGGATGTGCTGCACGCCTGGTTCATCGCCCACGACGACGCCTATGGCCGCTATTCGCCCGGCGTGATCCTGATGGTCGAAATTCTCAAATGGCAGGCGGAAAACGGCTACCGGGTGCTGGACCTCGGCCCCGGCGACTACCGGTTCAAGCACCAGCTCTCCAACGGCAAGCTGCCGGTCGGTTTCGGCTTCGTCGGCCGGCCCTCGGCGGCGGCCTTCCTGCGCGGGGCCCAGTACGATGTGCGCCGCGCCTGCGAGGCCCTGCCGCTCGGCAAGATGTCGGCCCTGCCCGGCAAGGCGATGCGCCGCTTCGACACCATGCGGGCGCTGGGCGTCGGCCTGGCCGCCGGCCTCGGTTTGCTTTGAGGCAGTCGCCTAGCTAGTTTGCGCGACTTTTTAGCCGCGTAACCGTCATGACCACTGTCACTTTCGAAATGATCCAGGCCGCAGCCGTAAGGCTGAAGGGCCATATCGTGCGCACCCCGTGCAACCGGTCCCGGACCCTGTCCGAGATTACCGGGGCCGAGGTGTGGGTGAAGTTCGAGAATTTGCAGTTCACCGCCGCCTACAAGGAGCGGGGGGCGCTGAACAAGCTCCTGCAGCTCACCGACGAGGAGAAGGCGCGCGGGGTCATCGCCGCCAGCGCCGGCAATCACGCCCAGGGCCTGGCCTATCACGCGGCGCGCCTGGGCGTGCCCGCCACCATCGTCATGCCCAACGGCACGCCGATGGTGAAGGTGGAGCACACCCGCGCCCACGGGGCCGAGGTGGTGATGCTGGGCGACAGCTACGACGAGGCCGGCGAGCGGGCGGAGCAGATATGCGCCGAGCGCGACCTGACCTTCGTGCATCCGTTCAACGACCCGGATGTCATCGCCGGCCAGGGCACGGTCGCCCTGGAGATGCTGGAAGACGTGCCCGATCTCGACACCCTGCTTATACCCATCGGCGGCGGCGGGCTGATCTCGGGCATGGCCACGGCGGCCAAGACGATCAATCCCGACATCCGCATCGGCGGGGTCGAGCCGAGCCTGTTCCCCTCCTTCACCGCCCGCATGCGCGGAGTGCCGACCATCATCGGCGGACAGACCATCGCCGAGGGCATCGCCGTGCGCTCGGTGGGCGAGCTGACCTATGCGGTGGCCGGTCCCCTGCTGGACGAGGTGCTGCTGGTCGAAGAGCCCTATCTGGAGCGGGCCGTCGCCCTGTTCTGCAATGTCGAGAAGACCATCTCCGAGGGCGCCGGCGGCGCGGGCCTCGCGGCCCTGCTCGCCTATCCGGAGCGGTTCAAGGGCAGGAAGTGCGGCATCGTCATCACCGGCGGCAATATCGACACCCGCCTTTTGGCCTCGGTGCTGACCCGCGAACTCGTCAGGGCCCACCGGCTGGTCTCGATCAGGATCATCGGCGACGACCGGCCGGGCCTCTTGGGCGAGGTCTCCAACATCATCGCCAAGCTGGGCGCCAATATCGTCGAGATCAACCACAACCGGCTGGCGCTGGATGTGTCGGCCAAGGGAGCGGAGTTCGACATCATGATCGAGACCCGCGACGCGGCCCACACCCAGGAGATCATCAAGGCCCTGGGCGCGGCCGGCTATCCGCCGAGGACGACCTGATGGACCGACGTTTTCTGATTGCCGGCGTTGCGGCGCTCGGCCTGGCCGCTTGTGGCAAGAAGACCAAAACCAAGGTGATCGGGCCGAACGAGGCCTATCTGGAGAAGCACGGGAAGGAGGAGGGGGTGAAAACCACCGCCTCCGGCCTCCAGTACAAGGTGGTGCGCGCCAATCCGACCGGCCAGCAGCCCAAGCTCGGCGACGAGGTGAAGGTCAATTACGAGGGCACGCTGATCGACGGGACGGTGTTCGATTCGTCCTACGCCTCGGGCGCGCCGGTGATCTTCCCGCTCGACAACCTGGTGAAGGCCTGGCTCGAGGCCATTCCGATGATGCACGTCGGCGAGGAGTGGATCGTCACCGCCCCGCCGGAACTCGGCTACGGCGAGCAGGACCGGCCCTCGATCCCGGGCAATTCGGTGCTGGTGTTCCGGATTGAGCTCCTGGGGGTCCTGCCCGCCCCGCAGCGCGGGCTCGCCTAAGGCCGGCCCCGTGGTTTAGGCTCGGGTGATGTCCCTCAGCCCCGAAACCCTTGCCGCGCGGGCCACCGATATCCTGGCCCGGCTGGTCGCCTTCGACACCACCTCGCGCGGATCGAACCTCGACTTGATCGACTATGTCGAGGGCGAGCTGAACGCCCTGGGCGTCGTCCCCCGCCGCGTGCCCAACAAGGACGGGACCAAGACCAATCTTATCGCCAGCTTCGGCCCGCAGATCCCGGGCGGGGTGGTGCTGTCGGGCCATACCGATGTGGTGCCGGTCGATGGCCAGGCGTGGTCTTCCGACCCCTGGGTGCTGACCCCGCGTGACGGGCGGCTCTACGGGCGCGGGACCTGCGACATGAAAGGCTTCCTGGCGCTGTGCATGGCGGCGGCGCCCGATTTCGCCTCCGGCCGGCTGCAAAAGCCGGTGCATTTCGCCTTCTCCTACGACGAGGAGGTCGGCTGTCTCGGCGCGCCCGACATGATCGCCATCATTGCGTCGGAGCTGCCGCGCCCCGAGCTGGTGGTGGTGGGCGAGCCGACCAACATGGAGGCGGTCTCCGGCCACAAGGGCATCGCCACCTTCGTGGTGACGGTGACCGGCCACGAGGCCCACTCGTCCCTGACGCACCTCGGCCTCTCGGCCAATATGGCGGCGATCAAGCTGATGGGGATGCTGGTCGCGCTGTCCGAACAGCTGGTGCGCGAGGCCGATCCGGAAAGCCCGTTCACGCCCAAGGGCGCGAGCCTCAGCATCGGCCTGATCCACGGCGGCACGGCGGTGAACATCTTGGCCCGCGAATGCAGCTTCATGTTCGACGTGCGCACGCCCGGCGGAATGGACCCGCACAAGCTCCTCAAGCCCTTCTTCCTCGAATGCGAGCGGATGGACCGGGAGATGAAGAGCCATTTCGCCGAGTGCGGGGTCTATGTGGAGAGCCGCTCGCGCACCCCGGCCTTCGCCTTCGAGCCCGGCGGGTCGGCGGAGCAGTTCGCCCGGCGGCTGACGGGCGACAATGGCCCTCCCAGGGTCGTGCCCTATGCGGCCGAGGCGGGGCAGTTCCAGGAGGCGGGCTTCTCGACGGTGATCTGCGGCCCCGGCTCCATCGACCAGGCCCACCAGCCGGACGAATATCTGGAGATCAGCCAGCTCGAGCGCGGCGCTGCCTTCATGGCAAGACTGGTGGAGACGCTGAGCTAAGCCGCGACAGCGCCCACTCGGCGGCGTCGCGCACGACTGGGGCAGGATCATCGAGCAGCCCCCGCGCCGCCTCCGCCAACGCAGGCTCCCCCGAATTGCCGATCGCGTAGAGGACGTTGCGGACGAAGCGGTCGCGGCCGATGCGTTTGACCGGCGATTTGGAAAAAAGGGCGCGGAAGCTCGGGTCGTCGAGCTGAACGAGATCGGCGAGGCGGGGGTTTTTGAGGGTCTCCCGGGCGTGGAAGGCGGCTTCGGAAGCGGACGCCGCGAACTTGTTCCAGGGGCAGACGGCGAGGCAGTCGTCGCAGCCGTAGATTCGGTTTCCCAGGGCCTGCCGGAATTCGAGCGGCACCGGCCCGGAATACTCGATGGTCAGGTAGGAGATGCACTTGCGGGCGTCGAGCTGGTAGGGGGCCGGGAAGGCGTTCGTCGGGCAGATGTCGAGGCAGGCCCGGCAGGAGCCGCAGTGGTCGATCTCGGCGGCGTCGGGCTCCAGGACCATGTCGGTCAGCACCGAGCCGAGGAAGAGCCAGGAGCCGTGCACGCGCGAGACCAGGTTGGTGTGTTTGCCCTGCCAGCCGAGACCGGCGGCCTGAGCCAGCGGCTTTTCCATCAGGGGGGCGGTGTCGACGAAGACCTTCACCTCGCAGCCGAATCTGGCGGCTATGGCCCCGGCCAGGCGTTTCAGCCGCCTCTTGACCACCTCGTGATAGTCGTCGCCCTGGGCGTAGACCGAGATCAGGGCGCCCTCGGGGTCGGCCAGACCCGCCATCGGGTCATGATCGGGGCCGTAGTTCATTCCCAGCATGATGGCCGAGCGGGCGGCGGGCCACATGGCGGTGGGGTGGGCGCGGCGCTCCAGGGTGGTCTCCATCCAGGCCATCTCGCCGTGACGGCCGGCCGCGACAAATTCCGCCAGCCTAGCGCCCGCCGGCCAGGGCGCCGCTGCGTCGGCAACGCCGAAGGCCTCGAATCCCTGGGCCAGGGCTTCGGCGCGAATCAGCGATTTGGGATCTGGAACGGTCACGGCCTGTTTCTACCACACCGTCATCCTCGGACTGGTTCCGA
>CANJKM010000030.1 GCA_947474805.1 Caulobacterales bacterium
GCAGCCTGGAGGCTCCGCGCGGACGCCTCTTGCCACCCACGAAGACCAAGGCTCAGATCAACACAGGACTCTCGTTATGGCTGGATGAGAAACGGGGGTCACGTCAGCGACCACGACCGCTCCAAAGGCAAAGAAGACTGTTTGGGAGCCAAATCATGCGGACCAACGACCACATCCGGCGCCATCATCACATCACCCTGAACGTGGGCACCGTCCAGGAAGACTACGACTTCCACACCAAGCTTCTGGGCCTGAAGAGCGTCAAGAAGACCGCGCTCTACGACGGCGACGAGCCGATCCACCATATGTATTACGGGAACGATCTGGGGGACGTCGGCACGCTCGTCACCTGTTTCGCCATGCGCCAGTCTGGCCGCAAGGCGCGAAAGGGTTCGGGGCAGATTTCGACCCTGAAGCTGTCGATCCCGGAATCCTCGATGGGCTTCTGGGAGAAGCGGCTGTCCGACCACGGCTTCTCACCGCAGGTCATGGAGCGGTTCGGCGAGAAGGTGATCGCCTTCGCCCACCCGGCTGGCATCGATTATGAGCTGGTCGGAATCGAGGATGACGACCGCAAACCCTATTCTAACGGCGCCGTGCCGTCCGAATACGGCATCCGCGGCACGCACGGGATCACGGTGGCGATCCGCGACGTCGAGAACTCCGAGGAGTTCATGCATTACGGCTGGAGCGGCCGGAAGCGCCGCACCGATGGAAATCACATCCGCTACGAGGTCGGGGCCGGCGGTTCGGGGACCATCGTCGACTTCGCGGTCGACCAGAACCTGGCCCAGGGCAGCTGGCAGTACGGCGAGGGCGTTGTCCACCACTGCGCCTTCGAGGTCGACGACCTGGATGTGCAGAAGACGGTGAAGTTCCACCTCGAGGGCCTCGGCTACACGGACGTCTCGGACGTCAAGGACCGGGGCTACTTCAACAGCGTCTATATCCGCACGCCCGGCGGCGCCCTGTTCGAGGCGACGGTGTCGAAGCAGGAAGGGTTCCTGATCGACGAGACCTACGAGGAGATGGGCTCCGCTTTCCAGGTCCCGCCGGTGTTCGCCCACCGCAAGGACGAGATCATGAACTACCTCGAAAAGTTGAATTTCTAGCGCGTGAGTCAGCCGCCCGCGTCACTCGCCATCGTGTTGGTGCATGGGCGCGGGCGCTCGCCCGAGGAGATGGTCGATCTGGTTGGGCGGATCGATCCGGAGCAGGCGACCTGGGTTGCGCCAGCCGCGCCGGATGCGAGTTGGTATCCGCTGAGGTTCATGGAGCCCGGCGCCTTGGAGCAGCCGGAGCTGGCCGCCGCCTTGGCGCGGGTGGATCAGGAGGTCCGCGCCCTGGAGGTGCAGGGCTTCAGCCGCGAGCGCATCGCCTTTGTCGGCTTTTCCCAGGGCGCCTGCCTCGTGTCCGAGTACGTCTATCGCAACCCAGAGCGCTGGGCGGGGCTGGTCGCCTGGACCGGCGGACTGATCGGCCCCGAAGGCGTTGCGTGGGACCTCGGGGGCCGGCTTGAGGGCACGCCTGTCCTGCTCAGCAGCGGCGACGCGGACACCTGGGTGCCGTCCAGCCGAATGGAGGAGACGGCCCGGGTCTTCGACGCTATGGGCGGGGCGGTGACGCTGAAAATCTACCCCGGCCGCGACCACCTCGTCTGCGACGACGAAATCGAGCGGGCCCGGGATTTGCTGAGGAAAGCCCTATGAAGCCCTTCATCTACAACGCCATGCCTGGGAGGGTGGTGTTCGGCTCGGGCGTGCTGAGCGCCATCGCCGATGAGGCGAGGGGGCAGGGCTGCAAGCGCGTGCTGGTGCTGTCGACCGCCGGTCGTCGGGCCATGGGCGAGGCCGCCGTTCAATGCCTCGGCGACCTTAGCGTCGGCCTATTCGACGGCGCCGCCATGCACACGCCGGTCGAGGTGACCGAGCGTGCCATGCAGGTCATGCGCGAGACTGGCGCTGATGGCGTCGTCTCCATCGGCGGCGGCTCTGCGGTTGGACTCAGCAAGGCCATCGCCGCCCGCACCAATGTTCCGCAGATCGTGGTGGTGACCACCTACGCCGGGTCGGAGGCGACGCCCATCCTGGGCGAGACCCGCGAGGGAGTGAAGACCACCCGCAGGGGCCCGGAAATCCTGCCCGAGGTGATCGTCTATGACGTCGACCTGACGCTGGACCTGCCGCTGGAGATCAGCCTTCCCTCTGGGATCAACGCCATGGCCCACGCGGTCGAGGGCCTCTACGCCGTCGACGCCAACCCTCCCATCTCGCTCCTGGCCGAGGAGGGGTTGCGCGCCATGGCTTCGGCCCTGCCGCGGATCAAGGTCGACCCCCGCGATGTCGAGGCCCGATCCGACGCCCTCTACGGCGCCTGGGCCTGCAGCGCGGTGATGGGATCGGTGTCGCTCGGACTGCACCACAAGCTCTGCCACACCCTGGGCGGGACTTTGGGCCTACCGCACGCCCAGACCCACGCGGTGATGCTGCCTTATGTGACCGCCTTCAATGCGACCGTCGCGCCCGAGGCCATGGCCCGGATCGCCCGGGCTCTGGGTGTGAGGGACGCCGCTGTGGGTCTGCATGATCTGGCCCGATCGCTGGAGGCCCCGCAGTCGCTGCAAGAGATTGGCGCTCGGAAAGAGGGGCTCGAACGGGTTGCCGATCTGGTCGTGGCCACGCCATATCCCAATCCTCGGCCGATTGAGCGCGGTCTTATCAGCGATCTGCTCGTAGACGCCTATTGGGGGCGCGCCAGCTTTCGGTCGGTCTAGGCGTTCATTATCGCCAGCGCTTCGGCGATGCTTTTCTTGTAGTCGCGGCCCGGCGTCAGCCGCCACTCGTGGCAGACGTAGCCCTCGTAAGGGAGGCTCGCGATTACGCCGGCGATGTAGCGGAAGTTCAACTCCTGGCCGGCGTCGATCTCCTTGCGGGTCGGCACCCCGGCGACGTGCATGTGGTTGATCCAATTGATGTCGCGCTTCAGCCGCCAGCTGACGTCGCCGTCCATGATCTGCAGATGGTAGATGTCGCAGAGCAGGCGGATGTTGGGGGAATTGACCCGGCTCACCACCTCCAGGCCCCAGTCCCAGTGGCCGAAGGCCATGTCCTTGCGGGCCAGGTCGGCGTCGTCGCCGCGCCGGTCGTTGACGTTCTCCATGGAGATCTCGCAGCCCGACGCCTCCATGATCGGGGCGAGCCGCTTGAGCAGCGCCACGGCGTTGTCGGCGGCGGCCTTGTAGGAGAGGCCGCGCAGTTCGCCGGCGTTGAGCGCGATCAGCTTGGCGCCGCCCTTCTTGCAGACCTCAGTCAGGAGGCCCATTTCGTGGACCACCTTGTCGTGCGCCTCGGGGTGGATGGCGCCGGTCAGATAGTCGATGCCGTCGGGGCGCACGAGCAGAGGCTGCATCCCGTGCTTACGCAGGATCGGCCACTCTTCGGGGCCGATGATGTCGAAGCCCTTCACCCCCAGGGGCGCCGCGAAGGCGCACATCTCATCGAAAGTCATCTTCGGGGCGGCCCCGAAGTTGATCTTCCAGAGGCCCTGTTTGATACGGGAGGGCGTGGGGGCGGCTTGAGCCATCGGCCCGAGGGCTCCGGCGGCGACGGCGCCGGCGGCCGCTCCGAGCAAGGTTCTGCGTTGCATGTTTCCGCCCATTCTTATTGGCTTTGGATAGTCTGAGCGGGAAGGCCTATGCGCCGCAAGCCCTTGCGAGAATAGCCTTCGGATCAGACGGCTCATCGTTTGAAGTCCAGGCGACGAACTGGTCGGGCCGCACCAGCACCAGGTCGGCCTCGTAAGCCTCGCGCCCGCCTTGGGCGGTGTCTTCGGCCAGCTTGAGCGGGACGCCGAGTTCACGCGCGGCGGCGACGAAGCCGGCGGGGTCGCCGCCGAGCGCCAGCAAGGTGAAGTGGGCCGAGTTCGTCATAGACGTTGCGACCGGAGGAGAGCGGGCGGGGCGACAGATGGTGGCCCGCGCGGGCCTTGAGCGCATGGGCGCCGACCGCGCCGGGCCCGTTGCCGGGAGGACCCCAGACCAAGGGCGAGCCCTGATAATTGGGCTCGAACGCGCCGACCTCGGCTTCGGCGCCGGAACTGCGCTCCTGCCATTTGCGCTCGAAGGCGTCCAGATCGCGGTCGGGATTGAAGCTCTTCAAGAAGTCGCGGTCGCGCAGGATCGACCATTCGATGAAGCTGTCGATCGTGCCCCGGAACACCGGTTGGCGCTCCTGGCTGTAGCTGTCTAAGAGGCGCGCCCCGCCCCAGCCCTGGATCGTCGCGGCCAGCTTCCAGCCGAGGTTCTTGGCGTCCTCGAAACCGGTGTTCACCCCGTAGCCGCCGTAGGGCGGGTGGCTGTGGGCAGCGTCGCCGGCGATGAAGAGGCGGCCCTGGCCGTAGGAGTCGGCGAGGGCGAAGCGCAGGTTCCAAAAGCCGACGTGCTGGATCTCCACGTCGAAATCAGCCCCCGCCGCGCGGCGGAGCAGGGCGGTGAAGTCGAAGTTGTCGCGTGTGGTGCCGGCCGGAACCGGGGCGTGGAAGAAGAAGTTGGCGTCCGGATCGACCCGCCCGAAGAACTGCCAATAGCCCTCATAGTCGGGGTGGATGACGCTGAAGAAGCATTTGCCGGGGTAACGCTCGGTCAGCATCCGGTGCAGGGTCTCGGATCGGAAGACGAGCAGGACCATGACCTTGTCGTGCTCGGTCAGAGTCTGGGTCAGGCGGGCGGCTTGGCGGACGGTGGACCAGGCGCCGTCGCAGCCGACGAGATAGGGCGCGCTCAGCGTCCGGATTGCCCCGCCCGCGACCGGCGCGATCTCCGCGAAGGCTCCCGTCTGATCCTCGCCGACTGTCTCGGCTTTCCAGCCGTAGAGCACCTCGACATTGGACAGCTCGGCCGCGCGCGCCCGCAGCACCTCCTCGGTGGCGTACTGGGGCAGGCGCTCGTTCTCGGTGAAATAGTAGGGGGCCACCAGCTCGCGGGGCATCCAGGTGTAGCTGTAGGGTCCGAACAGCTCGCCATAGGCGGTCAGCCCGCCCATGCCGAAATCGGGCGGGAAGGTCCGCGCCTCGCGCAACTGCTTCTCGGCGCCCCAGAAGTGGAAATGCTCCATCGTCCTCTGGGTCAGGTTCTGGCCCTTGGGGATGGGTGAGACGGTCGTGTTGCGCTCGACCACCGTGCAGGCGACCCTGCGCTGGCCCAGCTCGATGGCGAGGCCAAGGCCGACGGGGCCGCCGCCGACGATGATGACTTGCGGTTTGGAAATCGTATCGGACATGGGAACTCGGCTACTCTGCGGCGGCATCCTGGGCAATGGCCGGCGCTACGGCTTTGCGCGAAATCAGGCTGAGACCGAACGCCGCCAAGGACGCGACCACGGCCGGAAGCGCGGTAATGGCGAATAGAGACGGGTTAGGGAGGTCCAGCAGCTTCGCGCCGATCAGCGGCCCCAGGATCGAGCCGAGCCGACCGATCCCGAGCGCCCAGCCCACGCCGGTCGACCGGACCGCGGTGGGATAGAGGCCTGAGGCCAGCGCGTTCGACGCGGACTGGCCGCCGACGATGCAGAAGCCGGCGCCGAAGATCGCGACCGCGACGATGGGCAGGGAGTGGGTCGCCTGGCCGATGAGCGCCACCGCAGCCGCAGCCATCAGATACATCAGGGTCAGCGCGCGGAAGGAGAAGCGGTCGATGAACCGCCCTAGAACAAGCGCGCCCGCGCAGCCTCCGAACTGCAGAAGTGAGCTGATGGTCGCGCCGAGCGACACCGATACGCCAAGGTCGCTCATCACCGTCGGCAGCCAGCTCGACAGGAAATAGAGCACCAGCAGACTGCAGAAAAAGACCGCCCAGAGAAGCAGGGTGGCCAGGGCGCGGTTCTCGCTGAACAGGTGGGCGACGGGCAGGCCGGTGAGCTTGGGCTCCGAGACGGTGAAGCGGGCGGCCTCCGGCAGGGCGAGCGCCGGGAAGACGGCCTTCAGACGCGCGCTCACCATGGCATCGGGCTTCCCCGACAGAGCGAGGAAGCGGATCGACTCGGGCAGGGCGACGAGCAAGAGCGGGATCAGAAGCACCGGAGCCACGCCCCCGATCACAAACACGCCCCTCCAGCCGAAGGCCGGTATGACCGCCGCGGCGATCAGCCCGCCCAGGGCCGCACCGGCCGAAAAGCCGCAGAACATGGTCATGACCATGGTCGACCGCCGCCGATGCGGGCTGAATTCGGCGGTCAAGGCGACAGTGTTGGGCATCGCGCCCCCCAGCCCCAGCCCGGTGATGAAGCGTATGACCAAGAGGCTTGAGGCGTCCTGGACGAAGGCGGTCGCCAGGCTGCACAGACCGAAGACCAGCACGCTGGCGATGATGATCCGCTTGCGGCCGAACCGGTCGGCCAGTGGCCCAAGAAAGAGGGCGCCCAGCATCAACCCGAACAGGGCGGCCGACAGCACCGGACCCAGCTCGGGGCGGGTGATGCCGAGGTCCTTGACCAGCGCCGGCGCGACATAGCCGATCGCTTGGGTGTCGAAGCCGTCGATGAACAGGACTGCAGCGCAGAGGAGCAGGAGGCGGATTTGATAGCGGCCGACCGGCTGCTGATCGATCACGGCGGCGATGTCGATCGCCCCCGCTGGCGGCTTGGCCATGCGGCTTGCTCCCACGTCTTGTTCTGACCCAGGCGGAGGTCGCCGATAGGTTATGGTGATTTGCGTTCAGCCTCTCCGCAGGCCGAGCCAGGGTCAACGATTATCGAGCCAGGCGGTCGGGGTCGCCTTACCTGGGCCACACCTACCGCCTAATAATTGATCGTGAGCTGCGCCCAATTAGCGAGCTGATGCGTTCATCCCCCGAAGCGCCGACGATTTTCCGCTCCACTGCGGAACCTTTGGCGCGTGTGTTCGTCCTGACAGGGCGTCAGCATAGTGCGTAAGGGAAATTTCGATGATCCATACGAAGCCGAGCATCATCGAACATACCGCCAAGGCCCGACTGGGGCACATCGCCATGCTGGGCAACTACCCGCCCCGCCGCTGCGGCATCGCCACCTTCACCCAGGACAATTATCTGGCGCTTCGCACGGCCCTGCCCGAGAGCCGGATCGACCTCTTTGCAATGGACGACGGCGCGGTCGACGACTACCCGCCCGAGGTCGCCGCCCTCGTTCCCGACCAGGATCTCGCCGCCTACCGCAAGCTCGCGGATCGCATCAACGCCAGCGGCGCCCAGATGCTCTGGATCCAGCATGAGTTCGGCATCTTCGGCGGCGCGGCCGGCGGCCATCTTTTGGCCCTGCTCGACCGCCTGACCGTTCCCTACGCCCTAATGCTGCACACTATCCTGGCCGCGCCCAACGCTGACCAGCGCCAGGTGTTCGAGGCGATGATCGCCGGCGCCTCGGCCATCGTGGTGATGGCCGAGAAGGGCCGGGAAATCCTGGCCGAAACCTATGGCGTCGGCGGCGCCCGCGTCACTGTCATCCCGCACGGCGTGCCCGACCGGCCCCTGGTCGACACCGCGCCCGCCAAGGCCGAGCTGGGGTTCGCCGACAGGAAACTGATCCTGACCTTCGGGCTGCTGTCGCCCGACAAGGGCATAGCCGAGATGATCGAGGCCATGCCCGCGATCCTGCAGGCCTGCCCCGAGGCCCACTATCTGATCCTTGGTCAGACCCATCCCAACGTGATCAAGTCAGAGGGCGAGGCCTATCGCGAGAGCCTGCAGGGCCAGGCCGAAGCCCTCGGCGTCCAGCACGCCGTGAGCTTTGTGAACCGCTACATGACGCTGGATGACTTGACCCACCATCTCTCGGCCGCCGACGTCTATGTCACCCCCTACCGCAGCCCCTTCCAGATTACCTCGGGCACACTCAGCTACGCCATCGGCCAGGGCCGCCCGGTGGTCTCAACCCCCTATGTACACGCCACCGAGATCCTGGCCGACGACCACGGCAAGCTCGTGCCCTTCCGCGACAGCGCCGGCATGGCACGCGAGATCGCCGGGCTGCTCAGCGACGACGCCCAGCGCGACGCCCTGTCCCGGCGCGCCTACGCTCGCGGCCGCACCATGATCTGGTCCCGCTTGGCCGAATCCCTCCTGGTCCGGCTGGGCGAGATCGAGAAACCGGTGGCGGCCAAGCTGCCGGCGGCGGTCGTTGAGCGCGCCGCCCCCGTCGCCTTCGTCCCGGTCGAACGGATGACCGATGGGGTCGGCATCCTGCAGCACAGCGTCTTCAATGTGCCCAACCGCGACCACGGCTACTGCATTGACGATAACGCCCGCGCCCTGATGCTGATGAGCGAGGCGGCGGACCTGCCGCGCGGCAGGCGAGACGCCCTGTCCCAAACCTATGCCGCCTTCGTCCAACACGCTTGGAACGAAGCTGAGGGCTGCTACCGCAACTTCATGGGCTATGACCGCCAATGGCTCGAGGCCTGTGGCTCTGACGACAGCAACGGCCGCACCCTATGGGCGCTCGGGGTCACCGCGGCCCGCAATCCCGATGTGCTGATGCGGCGCTGGGCGACCCAGATGTTCGACGGCACGGTTAGCCGCATGCGCGAGATGAACTCGCCGCGCGCCCAGGCCTTCGCCATGCTCGGCACCGTCGCCATGCTGGAAGCCCACCCCGGTCACGGCCAGTCGCTGGTGCTGGCTCAGAACCTCGGCGGTCGGCTCTGCTCGCTCGTGGGCAGCGTCAGGCGCGCCGATTGGGTCTGGTTCGAGTCGGCGCTGGCCTATGACAACACCCGCCTGCCCGAGGCGCTGATCCGGGCCGGTCAGGCCCTGGGCCAGCCGGGCTTCACCCGCGCCGGTCTGGAAAGCCTGGAATGGTCGGTCAAGATGCAGACGGCCGAGCTAGGGCATTTCAGGCCGATCGGCACGCTGAGCTTCGGCGAGCCCTACGGCGCGCCCCACGCTTTTGACCAACAACCTCTAGAGGCCTGGGCCATGATCGACGCTTGCGGAGCGGCCTTCGCGGCGACGGGGGATCGGGTCTGGCATGAGCGCGCGCGCGCCGCTTATCGCTGGTTTCTGGGGGAAAACGATTTGGGTATGCCCATCGTCTCGCCGGAGTCGGGCGAGTGCTTCGATGGGCTCACTCCCGTTGGGATCAATTTGAACAGCGGGGCCGAGTCCGTGCTCGCCTGGCAATTCGGCGTCCGTGCGTATCAGCGCCTGACCAAGAAGGCGGGGCTCGAAAGACTTGCCGAAGCTGGCTAAAGCTCGGAGGCGCTCAGGCGAGGGAGCTCGCGCCATCGACATCTACAATCACCCGCTGCGACTGACCGCCGACCCGGCGCGCGTCGTCGTGCGGCCCTTCCATCTGTCCTGGCAGGCGGCGGGGATCGAGATAAGCCGGACGGCCCGGTTGATCGGGCGCGTCATGCAACTCGACGCGGTTGGCGTCGAGACCGAGCTGGCTATCGTCTATCGCGATTTCGGGCAGCGGCACTGGCAGACGCGGCTTGTGTTCGAGCGCCGGTTCGAAGACTTGGCAAAAGAGTTCGAGCTTCGCGGTTATGATCAATTAAAGGGGCTGGCCGGCCCGCAGCGCGAGTTGATCGGCGCCTATTTCTGCCACGAATACACCTACGCCGCTGCGGCCCTGATGAACCCCAGCGTCGTGCCGCACGTCGACCAGAGCGGGCTGCGCACAGGCCAGATCCGTTTTGTCATGAGCCTTCGCGCGGTGGGGGAGGGGCACATCAGCTCGATCGTCTTCCGCGAGGGCATTGTCGAGACGGGGCGCAAGCTGCACCTCCAACCCGAGCCCCCCTTCGCTACCGCAGCGTCGCAGCTATTCGAGGACATGGCCAAGAGCTCGCCTCGTGTCGTCGTGCACCGCAATCCCGAGAGTACGCTTTCCGGCACCGTCATCTTCCCGATCACCGAGGCCCAGAGGAATGGGCTGGAGGATCTGCGGCTGGTCGAATTCCACCATGACGACGGCCGGCGCGAGTGGATCGGGACCTATACAGCCTATGACGGCAAACGCATCCAGTCGGAGATGATGCGGACGTGCGACTTCCACGAGTTTACGTTGGAGCCCTTCACCGGCAGCGCCTCGGTCAACAAGGGCATGGCCCTTTTCCCGCGCAGAGTCGGCGGCCGCTACTGCATGATCGGCCGACAGGACGGCGAGAACCTGTTTCTGATCCGCTCGGACACCCTGGAGGATTGGGGCGACGGCCAGATGCTGATCCAGCCGAAATACCCGTGGGAGTTCATCCAGATCGGCAATTGCGGCTCGCCGATCGAACTGCCGGAGGGCTGGCTGGTCCTGACCCACGGCGTGGGCGCCATGCGGAAATATTCCATCGGAGCGGTGCTCCTGGACAGGGAGGATCCCTCCAAGGTCCTCGGCCGCACGCATGAGCCGATCATCGCCCCGCTCGACGGCGAGCGGAACGGCTATGTCCCCAATGTCGTCTACACCTGCGGGGCCATGGTGGTCGGGCGCGATCTCTTCATCCCCTACGGCATCGCCGATTCCTCGGTCGGCTTCGCCTTCGTCTCGCTGGCGTCGGTCCTGCAGGCGTTGGGAGTCGTGCCGAACAAGACGGCCGAGCCGACCGAAGTCCTCGCGAGCGCCTAGCAACCCCGGCCAGATCGGCTTCACGGCGACGGGGCTCTCGCGGGGCGGGTGTTCCGCACAAGATATTACATATTGTCTGCGCCCTGAATCGATGGCTACATGAAGCGCGGTAAATCTCAGGCTGTAGTCCGAAGGAGAGTTGTTTCTGAGTTGAAATGAACATCTATCCATGGCACCGTAAATTTCGGCGTGTTTTCGCCCGTCACCAAATTTTGGTTACAAGTAAAACTAAAAATTTATACGTCGCTGAGCCTTGCTCCTTATTAGAACTGTTTTCGAACGCGCTCGGCGCCAATTCCGTGCTGGAGCGAATGGGCCTGTGGCCGTGAGTTCTGTTATTTGTCGAGGGTGTGACCGATGAGCGAGGAACGCGGCAACCTGACGCTGCTTTTGCTCAGCGTGCGCGAGAAGGTCCGGCGTGACTTCCTGCCGGCCCTGCGCAAGGCCGGCCTGACCAACCAGCAATGGCGAATCCTGCGGGTGCTCTATGAGCGGGGCGATTCTGGGATCAACCAGCTATCCAACGACTGCGTGATCATGCGGCCGAGCGTGGCCAGCATCATCCCGCGGCTGGAGAAGGCCGATCTTGTCGCCCGCAACAAGGTGCCGGGAGACAAGCGCCGGACCAGCATCTCGCTGACGTCGAAGGGCAGGGCGAAGGTCGAGGAAATCCTGCCGACTTTCAGCGGTCTCTATCAGCGGCTGGAGGAGCGGCTGGGTAAGACCGAGCTGGACGAGCTGTTCGCCGTGCTCCGCAAGGTCAACGCCAAGCTGTAAAATCGCCTCGTCGCGGTTTCTAAGGGCGTTCTCAAGACACCAAAGGGGCGTCCCGCCTAGCGTGCAGCCGACTCGGCCGCGGAGCCGGCGCGCGGGGTGTTGGTAGCGATGAAACTCAGTTGGATATGGGCGACGGCGCTGGCCGGTGTTTCGAGCCAGGCCCTGGCGGCGGCCGAACCCGCCGCCGACCTGTCGAGCCTGCAGGTGACCGCGCCGACGCCGCTCTATGACGCGGCGGCGCTGCGGGTGATCGCCGCGCCGGTCCAGACTCTCAGTTCCGAGCAGATCGAGCGCAGCCGCGCGATCGACCTCAGCGCGGCGCTGAACCGGACGCTCGGCAGCGTCTATATCAACGACATCCAGAACAACCCGCTGCAACCCGACCTCAACTATCGCGGCTTCACCGCCTCACCACTGCTCGGCACGCCCCAGGGACTGTCGATCTATATGGACGGCGTGCGACTGAACCAGCCGTTCGGCGAGGCGGTAAGCTGGGACCTGATCCCCAAGAGCGCTATCGCCAGCGTGGCCCTGGCTCCCGGTTCGGATCCGTTGTTTGGCCTCAACACCCTCGGCGGAGCTCTGTCGATCCGGACCAAGGACGGCCGCACAGCGCCGAGCGCGGCGGTGCAGCTGGGTTATGGTTCCTATGGCCGCTGGCAAGCGGAGACCGAGCTTGGCGGCCGGCGAGGCGGCTTCCACTGGTACCTGACCGCCAACCGGTTCGAGGACGACGGCTGGCGGGATTTCTCGCCGTCGAAGGCGACCCAGGCGTTCGGGAAGCTGGGCTGGGCGAACGACCGGACCGACATCGCCTTGTCCGGCGCGCTCGCCTACACCGACCTGACCGGCAACGGCTTGCAGGAGCAGCGGTTTCTCGATCGTGACCGCGCCAGCATCTACACAAAGCCCGACAATACGAAGAACCAGTCGAGCTACCTGAACCTCGCCGCCAGCCACAAGCTGACCGACACGCTCAGCTTCTCGGGCGTCGCCTACTATCGCGAGATCGATGCCAGGAGCCTGAACGGCGACATCAACGACGAGAGCCTGACGCAGTCCGTCTATCAGCCGAGCGCGGCCGAACGGACGGCGCTCACGGCGGCGGGCTACACCGGCTTTCCGCTGGCTGGTGAGACAGCGGGCAACACGCCGTTTCCCTCCTGGCGCTGTATCGCCAACGCGCTCCTGAACGCCGAGCCCGGCGAGAAGTGCAACGGCCTCCTGAACCGCAGCCGCAGCGAGCAAAGCGAGGCGGGGTTGTCGGGTCAGCTCACCTTCAACTCGGCCGTGGACGGGCGGAAGAACAGCCTCATCGTCGGGGCCGCCTACAACGCCGGCCGGGCGCATTTCACCCAATCCTCGCAATTCGGCTTACTGACCCCCGATCGCGGCGTGACCGGGGTCTCCGGTCGGGGCGCCTTCGCCGACGGGACCCAGGACTCCGAGAACGCCTTCGACGCGCGGGTGAACCTGCGAAGCCGGACGCGGACCTTCAGCCTCTATGCGACCGACACCCTGGAGTTGGCGACGGGCCTGAACCTGACCCTATCGGCCCGCTACAACACCAACACGGTGAAGAACCGCGACGCCGTCACGCCCTCGGGCTCGGGCTCGCTGACGGCCGACCACAGGTTCGACCGGCTGAACCCCGCGGTCGGCCTGACCTACAGTGTCTCGCCGGGCATGACCGCCTACCTCGGCTATAATGAAGGCGCCCGCGCGCCGTCCGCGATCGAGCTCGGCTGCTCGGACCCCGAGAACCCCTGCCGCCTGCCCAACGCCCTGGCCGGCGATCCGCCGCTCGACCAGGTGGTGACCAAGACCCTGGAGGGCGGCCTGCGCGGCGCGCTCGGCGCGACCCGCTGGCATGCGGGCGTGTTTAGCGCCGACAACCACAACGACATTATCTTCGTCGTCGATGGGACGTCGAGCTTCGGCTATTTCAAGAACTTCGGGCAGACCCGCCGCCAGGGGATCGAGGTCGGTTTCGACAGCCGTCTCGGCCGGTTCAGCTTCGGCGGCGACTACACCTTGCTGGAGGCCACCTTCAGCAGCGCCGAAGAGGTCAACGGCACGGGCAACAGCACCAATGAGACCGGGCCGGGCTTCGAGGGTTCGATCGACATCAGCCCCGGCGACCGCATTCCCCTGGTTCCGCGCCATGTCGTGAAGGCGCGGGTGAGCTGGGCCGTGATGGGCAATTTCGACATCGACGCCGACATGTTCGCAGCCAGCGGCGTCTATGCGCGGGGTAATGAGAACAACCTGCACCAGCCGGACGGGGTCTTCTCGATCGGGCCGGGCAAGACCAGGGGCTACGCCGTATTCAACCTCGGCGGCGCTTATCGGGTAGGCTCGCATCTGAAGCTGTTCCTTCAGGTGAACAACCTGTTCGACAAGCGCTACGCTTCGGCCGCCCAGCTCGGGAACACCGGCTTCACGGCGAACGGCGCCTTCATCGCGCGGCCCTTCGCGGGGCCCATCGTCGATGGGGAGCGGCCGGCGCTCGGCGCGACCTTCTATGCGCCCGGCGCGCCCCGGATTTTCTGGGGCGGCGTTCGCTACCAGTTCTAGTCAGGCCTCGACGATCCGGAAGCCGACGCCGCGCACCGTCTCGATCCTCGGCGCCCCGGCGTGGCGCGCGAGGCGGCGGCGCAGATAGCCGACATAGACATCGACCAGATTGTCGGTGACATCGGCCTCTTCGCCCCAGACCCGGTCCAGGAGATCGTGGCGCGCTACGTCGGCCCCGGGGGTCTCGGCCAGCCGCCGTAGCACCTCGAACTCGCGGCGGGGCAGGCCCAGCGCCACGCCGCCGAGGCGGGCCTCGCGGGCGCGCAGGTCCAGGGTGAGGGCGCCCAGGGTCAGGCCGGAGTCGCGCGCGCCCATCCATTCGCTCATCCGGTTGAAGGCCCGGGCCAGGCTTCGGAATTCTGAGAAGCCCTGCACCTTGAGCCGGGAGGGGCTTGCGCCCCGCCCGGCGCGCTCGGCGGCGGCCTCCAGGTCGCGCAAGGGCTTGGCCACCCGCGTCAGCATGAACCAGGCGGCGGCGGCGCCGATCAGGCCGACGACGAGGGGGATGGACAGGGCCAGCCAGGTGAAGCCGCCGCGCAGCCGCTTCATGTCGGCGAAGGCCTCCGTCACCTCCTGATTTTCGCGCGAGACGACATCGCCGGCCAGCTCGGCGAACAGGTCGCGCCCGGCTTCGATACGCGTCCGGGCCGCCAGCCGGAAGCCGGGGTCGGAATCGAGCAGGTCGACGGCCAGGCTGGAGAAGACTTTGCGCAGGGCCTCGGCGGCGCGGGCCTCATCGGCCTGGCGGGCGGCGGCGCCCTTGCCGACCAATTCGCCCTCGGCTCCGATCGAGACGCGGTAGTCGCGGAACTCGGTCTCGATTCGCGTGGCGGAGGCGGCGAGCTCGGAGTCGGTGCGGCGGCCGCTGGCGGCGTCGGCCAGCATGCCGTTGATGTCGGCCTCTATCCGCGTGATCTGGGCGATCTGGTTCTGCGAGCGGCTGAGCCGGTCGAGCAGGCCGTCGGCGCGTTGCAGTCCGACGCTCAGGACGAGAGCCATGGCGGCCAGGGCCGCCAGCATCAGGACGGCGACCAGCCCGATCGCCTGTCGCAGCGACCCGGTGGTCATCTCAGCCGCAGCAGCGCGGCGCGACCACCACGCCCCAAGGGCGGCCGACCGATTTGAGCTTGGTCACGACCGTCATGGTCGCCGCGTCGACGACGGAGACGTCGTCGGACTGACCGTTGGCGGTGTAGATCAGCTTGCTGTCCGGGCTGACGGCGACGCCCCAGGGCCGGCCGCCGACGGCCACCGACTTCTGCACCGCCAGGGTGGCGGCGTCGAAGGCCACGAGCTGGCCGCCGCGGCCGGTGGTGACATAGATGCGCTTGCTGTCGGGCGAAACCACCACCCCCATCGGCTTGGCGCCTTCGCCGGGAACCGGCACGGTGCGGGTGACGGCCAGGGTCTTGGTGTCGATCTCGGTCAGGGTCGCGCCGTTCTCGTCGGTGACATAGGCATGGGCTCCGTCGGGCGCGATGGTCATGCTGCGCGGCCGGTCGCCCACCTTGATCTTCTTGATGATCGCGCCCTTGGCGGTGTCGATCACCGCCACCGTGTCGTCGCCCTCGACCGTCACATAGGCGGTCTTGCCGTCGGCGCTGACGGCGACGCCCTCGGGCTCCTCGCCGGTCGGCACGGTGGACAGGACGCTGCCCGAGGCGGCGTCGAGGGTGGACAGCAGCTCGGTCTCCTCGCTGGCCGAATAGATCCGGCCCTGGGCCATGGCTAGCTGCTCGGGGTTGGCGATGCCCTTGAGGATACGGGCTAGCTTCAGGGAAACGGTGTTGAGCACCCCGATCCCGTCGGCGGCCGGGTCCTTGGGCGGAAGCTTGTCTTCCTCCACTCCGGGGCCCGCGATGGGCGAGCCTGAGAGGGCGACGAAGATCTGCCGGCCGTCGGCGGTGGCCTGCATCCCGCGCGGCCGTTTGCCGAGCTGCACGGTCGCGACCACCGTGTGCGACGGCTCGTCGATGACGGTCACCGTGCCGGCGATCTCATTGGTGACATAGAGGCGATAGGCGGCGGGCGCTGACGCCTGCTGCTCGGCGGGCTTCTCTCCGCAGCCGGCGACCAGGGCGGCGAGGCCGAGCGCGGCGATCCGCACGATTGAACGCTTCATGGGGATCGCCTCGCTTCTATTGCAGGCCGAAAACGACCAGGGTCCAGCCGCCGAAGCCGGTCCGGGTCGCCCGCGAGGAGTTGCCCGAGGTGACGGCGATCAACTCCTTGCCGCCTACACCATAGACTGAAACGCCGCCCGAAACCGCTCCGCCGGTGAAGAACTTGTAGAGCTCCTTGCCGGTCTTCTGGTCGAGCGCCAGGAAGTTGCCGCCCGTGTCGGCGCTGAACAGAACGCCGCCCGCGGTCGGGGTGACGGCGGCGTTGATCGCCGTCTTGGTCTGGTATTGCCAGATGGTCTTGCCGGTGACGCCGTCGAAGGCCTGGATCAGGCCGATGGTCGGGGTGGCGAGCTCCGCCGGCGGGCGGCCCGAGCGGCCGGCGTAGTAGTTCTGGCCCAGGACGTAATTCTGCTCCTCGGCCTCGACCGACATGCAGGAGAACTCCGAGCCGACGAACAGCCATCCCATGGCGGGATCAAAGGCGGCGCCGTTGTACTGGCCGTGCGCGCCCGGGCAGACGGGCAGCGCCTTGCCGGCGACCGTCTCGACTTCCTGGCCGGTGATCTTGAGCGCGATGTGGCCCTCGGCCAGGGTCTTATGGTCGTCGCCATCATAGATGTAGAGGATGCCGTTCTTCTGGGCCAAGGCGATCCGGTCCTTGCCCTTGATGGTGTAGATGGTCGGGGCGGCGGCCGTGTCCCAGTCATGGGTGTCGTGCGGCACCTGCTGACGCCACCACTTCAGCTTCCCGGTCTTGATGTCGTTGGCGACGATGGAGTCGGTGAACAGGTTGTCGCCGCCGCGAACCCGGCCGTTGAAGTCGGGGCCGGGGTTGCCGGTCGGGGTGATGACCTCGCCGCGCTTGGGGTCGATGGTGATGGTCGACCACACCGAGGCCCCGCCCTGATCCTGACCGCCGGTCCAGGTCTCGGCGCCGGTCTGATTGCCGGTCGGGATCAGATCGAACGCCCACACCGGTTTGCCGGTGTCGACGTCGAAGGCGAAGACCCGGCCCTTGATACCCTTGTCCGCCCCGCCCTCGCCGACGAAGACCTTGCCGTCGTAGGCGGAGACCGCCATCGAGATCGAATAGCCGGCCTGGGCGTCGTGGACGGTGGCGTCCCACAGTTCCTTGCCGGTGGCGGCGTCCAGCGCGATCAGGTGGCCGTCGGCGGTCCCGCGCAGCACCTTGCCGTCATAGAGCGCCACGCCCCGCGCGGCGGCGATGGCGTTGTCGACGTTCTGTTGGATGAAGGTGTGCTCCCACACCTTTTCGCAGGTGTCGGCCTTCAGGGCGAAGGTCTTCCACCGCGTGTTGACGTACATGACCCCCTTGTAGATCACCGGGCTGTTCTGGAACGGCCCCGCCTCGCCGAACTGGTAGATGCACTTGACCTGCAGCTTGCCCGCGTTGGCCGGGGTGATCTGCTTCAGCGGCGAATAGCGGTCGCCCTGAGGATTGCGGTTGTACATCAGCCAGTCGCTCGGCGACGGGTTGCTCAGTTCCGCGTCGGTCGGGCTGGTGGACGCGACAGTGTCGACCTTCAGTGGTGCGGTCGGCTCGAAGGCGCGCTTGACGGTGTTGGCGATCGGCGGCCCGGACTCCAGCTTCGGATAGGTCGGGCCGGACGATTGGGCGACGCCTATGTCGGCGTTCTGGGCCACGAAGGCCGAGACGTCGGCGTATTCCTTCTCCGTCAGCTTGGGCAGGCCGAGCGGCATGGTGTCGTGGATGATCTTGTAGAGCGGACCCGTGCCGCCCAACGTGTTCCACTTGTCGCGGAAGGCGCGGCCGACCATGGCCGGACCGACCCCGCCCTGCAGGTTGGCGCCGTGGCAGGAGGCGCACTTGGCCTCATAGGCGATGCGTCCGGCCGCGACATTTCCGGGAGGCGCGGCGTTGGGGTCGACGGCGGCCAAGGCCACACCGGCGGCGAGGGCCCCAAGCGAAATCGATGCAAGGGCGCTCCACCCGATGATCGTGGCCTTGGACTGCACTGAGGACTCCCTGAATCTTGTTTTGTTATTTGTCATTATAAACAAAGATCACCCTGCTCCGGTAGGGCGAAACGGGCCGCCGGCGATGAGGCAAACCTATAGTCGGTAGGACGTTGCCTGGTGTGGCTGACGGCCTCCGGGCAAAGAAAAAGCCGGCCCAGGAGTCTGGGCCGGCTTCTCTTCCGGGATCGTGAGGCTGCTTAAAGCTTCAGGCGGAAGCCGCCCGAGTAGTAGCGTCCGATGATGTCGCTCGACGGATCGCGGCCGAAGATGTTCGGTGCGACGTTGAACGCGTTGTTGAGGTTGCCGAAGAGCTCGAGCTCCTTGCCCATCGTGTACTTGGTCGGGATGGCCAGGGTGAGGCCGAAGTTGGTGTAAAACTTAGAGGGCGCGTGGTTCGGGAAGGTGAACAAGGCGAGGTTCGCGCTGCCCGGGGTGGCCGAAATGTCGAGCACGCCGGCGCCGATCCTCCGGAAGTGGACGTTCAGACCGACGATGCCGACCTTGTAGTTGACGTTGGCGTCCCACATCCAGTGGGGCGCGCTGGTCGTGCCGCCCTGGACAACGCCGCCGCCGACCTGACCGGCCGTATCCACGTCAGGCGCACCGGGGACCTGCAACAGCTGCTTCTTGGTGTAGTTGCCGTTGGCGCTGACGGCCAGCACGCCCGGCAGCGACTCCGAGATGCGCGACAGCGGAGTATTGTAGGCTAGGGAGATGTCGAACCCGCTGTTGACAAGGGCCGAGATGTTCAGCGCCTGCAGCTTGAATTGGAAGTTCGTTCCGCCTTGTGTGTAGGCTAGGTTCGCGCAGTAGGCGGTCTGGCCGGACTGGCAGTTGGTGACGATCGCCTGCACGGCCGGGGTGAAAATCGCGTTGCCGATCCTGATGTGGTAATAGTCGACCGCCGCCCGGAAGCCTGGCAGGAAGGTCGGCGTCACCACCACGCCATAGGTGTAGGTCCGACCCACTTCCGGGCTCAGCGCGAGGTTGCCCTGGCTGATGCCGACGCCTTGCACCGACACCTGGCCGGCCTGCAGCGGCACCTGCTCGGTCGGCAGGGAGGCGTTGAACGGTTGGGTCGGCAGGCGGCCCGTGGTCAGGGTCGTGGAGGCCTGGGGCGCCTGGAACAGTTCCGTCGGGTTCGGCGCCCGCACGTCCTGCGAATAGGAGCCGCGGAAGCGGAGATCGTCGACCACCTGCCAGGTGCCGCCGATCTTCCAGGAGGTCGCGCTGCCCGAGATGTTGTATTTGGCCTGGCGGATGGCGCCGTTGAAGTCCAGCGCCTTGATCAGGGTCACATCCTTGACCAGTGGCACCAGGGCTTCCGCATAGCCCTCATAGACCGAAATTCGGCCCGAGTAGGGGATGTTGTTGTCGCCGTAGAAGCGACGTTGCTGGGATTCAATGTCCGAGGTCTGGCCGATGAAGTCGCGGCGGTATTCACCGCCGAGCGCGATCGACACCGGACCGGCCCAGGTCGAGACCGGCTCGCCGCGCAGGTTGAAGTTCAGGTCGGTCCGGCTGGTCCGCAGATACTGGAGGCTCTGGCCGGTGATGTAGTTGCGCAGCGCTGTTGTGATGACGCCGGTCGCCGGCTGATACAGCGAGGCGCCGCCGAACGGGTTGATCGGGACGCAACCGGCCGCCCGTGCGGCGGCGTCCGAGCAGACGATTTGACCCGTGGCCGGATCGCGGATCGAGTTGATCGCGTTCTGGAGGTTGGCGTCCTTGATGTTGTTCAGGTTGGCGGTGAAGACGTCGACCTTGCCGTAGCCGGCGTGGGCGTCCCACTTCCAGTTCTTGGAGAAGGCGTCGAAGTCGCCGAGCGCGTCCAGGCTGCCTTGATAGGTCTGGTCTTCCGCGTGAACGTTAAAGGCGCCGTACTCGTGCAGGACCTTGCCAAGGGTGATGTTGGTGATCCTGTTGGCGTCCATGATCGCCGCCACGGAGGCGGGGAGGAACGGGTTGGTCCGCTGGATCACCCAGCTGACCGGGGCGATGCCCGAGCCGCCCGGCCAACGGTTGGTCACCGTCGGGTGCTCGGTCTCATCGGTGGCGTATTGAAGGGTGATGCCGGCGTTGAAGTGCTCGGTGAAGTCGTAGTTGGTCCGGAATAGGTAGCTGGAGCGCTTCAGCGGCAGCAGTTGCGAAGAGGTGTCGCCGTTGTTCTGGTATTTGTTGGTGGGGTCGCCGCCGAAGTTCGAGGTGGCGGTGTTGTTGCCCTTGTTGTCGCCATAGATGAAGTTGTACGGCTGCCCGAGTGAGTTGAAGGCGATGCCGTGCAGAGGGCTGGTCGAGTTGAATGCGGCCACCGAGACGCCGTTCGCGGCGTTGATGATCCCGCCGTCGGTCTGGTTGATTAGCTGGAAGTCCCTGCCCTGGTAGCGCACGCCGCCTGCGCCGGAAATGGTGCTGTAGCCGGCCGCCATCCATGGGCGGGGGTTGTAGGACGAGGATTGGATGCCCTTGGTCGAGTTGTACTCGGCCGACCCCATCACGTGCAGTTTGCCGTCCAGGAAGTCGTGACCGGCGATGAAACCGA
>CANJKM010000031.1 GCA_947474805.1 Caulobacterales bacterium
CTCATCGTCGAACTGAACTCCGCCGCCCTGCCCGACGTGGCCGCGGTCCGCCTGGTCCGCGACGTGGGTTCCGGCGTCAGCCAGGATGCGGTGCTGAAGCTTGAACAACTTCCCGACGTTCTCGCCCAGCTGATCGCCAAGGGCGAACATCTGGAAACCGGCCTCGTCATCCCGACCGCGCCCGGCATAGAGATTCCGCATAATCTTCCGGCGGCCGCTCCGGGTGGGCCTGTGGATGCGCCCTCCGTCGTCGCCCCTGCCGCCGACGTCGTCCAGACCCCGGCCGCGCCAGGCCGCAACCCTCTGATCGACGACGTGATCGCCTACTTCGTCAGCCATACCAGCAAGACCGAAATCGTGCTGAACGGGCACAGCATCGTCATCTACGACAGCCGGATCATGACCGACCCGCACGTGCTGACCCGGGCCGAGAGCCTGACATTCACCTTCGACGACGGCAGCTCGGTCAGCCTGATCGGCACGGCCGTGACGCTTCACGAAGCGAACGCGCTGCTCTAGCTTGCGGCGCTTAGCGCGGCCCGCAAGGCTCTGCGCCTGGAGACCGACCCCTTGAGGCCCGCACGGCTAGACATCAGTCTGCTCAACGCCGCGCGACCCGCGCCTCCCGAGGCCGAAATCGAGACGGTGGCCGCGGTCGCCGTTCCTCCCGAACCACCTCCGCCCGTCCCTCCGCGCCGCCGAGGCCTAGTTCGGCTGGTCCTGACCCCGTTCAGAAGCCTGGCTTGGCGGGCCCGCAGCTTCCTGCTGGCCCCCATCGAGGCCCGGCTGGCGCCCCTGGAGGCCGGGCTCGCGATCCTGGCGCACCGGGCGGCCGTGACCGAGAGCATCGTCGCGGGCACGCTCGATCACCGCACCGCCATGATCGAGACCCTCGCCTCCGGCGCCGCCCACACCCAGGCCCAGGCCCTGGACGGGCTCAAGGGCCTCTCCACCCGTCTCGACGCCGTCGCCGCCAAGCTGGAGCAGCGCCAGCGGGAAGCCGTCGGCGAGATGTGGTCAAGCGTTGGCGACCGCCTGAACGAGCTCGAACTGAAACTGCGTCCCATCCTGGCTTTCGGCGAGGACGCCTATGCGGTTCGGCTCGGCGACGGCTATATCCTGGCCCCGCGCGACCAACCGATCCTCCTGTCGATGCTGGCCGACGCCACCACCGGAGGCCTTGAGCCCGGCTCCCGCAAGGTGCTGCGCGCCCTGCTCGACCCCGGCATGCAGGCGGCCGATGTGGGCGCCAATATCGGGCTTCTCACCCTGGCCATGGGCCGCGCGGTCGGCCCGACCGGCAAGATCTGGTCGTTCGAGCCCGAGGACGTCTACCGCGGCCTCCTGGCCCGCTCCCTGCACCTGAACGGGCTCAGCTGCGTCGAGCTGCGCTCCGAGGCGGTGGGGATGAAGCGCGGAACCCAGACCTTCAACGTCTCATCGATCCCGGGCCATTCCTCGCTGTTCGCCCTGCCGGCCGAGGAGAAGCCGCGCAGGGTCAAGGTGCAGGTGGTCCGACTTGACGATGTGGTCCCGCCCGGAACCGCGATCGACCTGTGCAAGATCGATGTCGAGGGCGCCGAACTCGACGTCCTGGCCGGGATGGAGCGGGTGCTGGCCGAGAGCCCGGAGATCGCGCTGGCGGCCGAATACGGCCCCTCCCACCTGGCTCGCGTCGGTATTGCGCCCAAGGACTGGTTCGCGGCCTTCGAGTCCAAGGGTTTCGAGCCCTTCGCGATCCATGAGGGCGAGGGCCGCTGCTACGCCGCCGGGCCGGACGAGCTCGCCGAGGTGGAGTCGGTCAATGTCGTCTTCGTGCGCCGTGGCGGCCGGGCCGTCCGTCGCCTGCCGCGCTAGCCCGAGACCGTGAAGATCGCCTGGGTCACCCCGATCAACCTACGCTCGGCCATCGGCCGCGCGGGAGTCGAGACGGCGCAGGCGCTTGCGGCGCGCGGCCATGAGGTCGAGATCTGGGCCAGCGAGTTCGACTACGATCCCGCGGAACCACGCCACTCAACAAGCCTGCCGATGCGCCCGATCGGCGAGGTCGATCTCGACCATTCCGGCTTCGACCTGGCGGTGGTCAATTTCGGCGACAACTTCCTGTTCCACGCCGGCGGGCTGGAGGTGCTGGAACGCATCCCGACGGTCGGGATCTTCCACGATGTCTTCATCCACAATCTGTTCGTGGGCTGGCTTTGGGGAACGGACCAGCCGCCGCACGGCCACCTGGCCAATGTCGAGCAGATCTATGGCCGCGCGGCGGGCGCCCTTTCAGCGCCCGCCCTGGCCGGCCAGCTGAGCCTGGAGGAGATCGCCGCCAAGATCCCCATGACCGAATGGGTCGCGCGCCGCTGCCAGGGCGCTGTCGCCCACGCCGACTTCTACCGACCGCGGCTCGAGGCCTCCTGCCCCGGCCCGGTCGACACGGCCCGCCTGCCCTGGCGCGGCCGCGCGGTCGCGTCTCTGGGCAAACGGCGACGCGAACGGGTGGTCGCCCTGACCGTGGGGGTGATGAACCCCAACAAGTGCTGCGACGCGGTGATCGAGGCCATCGGTCGCTCTCCCGTCCTGAAGGACCGGCTCGACTATGTCCTGGCCGGACCAATCGAGGACGGCGAGCGGGCGCGGCTGCAGGGGCTGGCGGACGGTCTCGGCGTCCGGCTGACCATGCTCGGACCGGTGAGCGACGCCGAACTGGAGCAGCGGCTGGAGGCCGCCGATATCTTGATCTGCCTGAGGAGGCCCGTGCTGGAGGGCGCCTCGGCCTCGGCCATAGAAGGGATGCTGTCGGGCCGGCCCACGGTCGTCGCCGACGCCGGTTTCTACGCCGAACTGCCGGACGCGCTGGTGGTCAAGGTCGACCCGGCCATTGACCCCGCCGCCTTGGCCGCCGCCCTGGAGCCGCTGGTCCTGGACGAGCCCGCTCGCCGCCGGATGGGCGCGGCCGCCTCGGCATGGGCGACGGAGACCTTCACCCAGGACCGCTATATCGCGGTGCTGGAACCGCTGATCGAGGCGACCGCCGCCGCCCTGCCGCGGATGCGGACGGCCGGTCAGTTAGGACGGCTGTTCGCCCGCATGGACCTGGGCCCGGACGATCCGGGCGCCGTCCGCGCCCTGGCCTTGCTCGACCAGCTTTGCCCGTCGGGAGCCGCATGATGGAAGAGGTGACGGCCAGGGTCGCCCGTCAGTACGGCGAGCACGCCTATCCCAAGCCCCTCGACGATCTGGCCGAGGCGGTCGCGGCGGGGAAGATGGAGCTGACCGACCCCTCGCTTATCGCTCCGCTGATCTGGCCGGAGGGGCGGCCACGGGCCGAATTTGACGTCCTGGTCGCCGGATGCGGCACCCAGCAGGCGGCCTTGATGGCCTTCAACAATCCGACCGCCCGGGTTTTGGGGGTCGACCTGTCGGAGACCAGCCTCGCCCATCAGCGCTATCTGCGCGACAAGCACGGCTTGGCCAACCTGCAACTCTATCAGGGCGACCTGCGCGAGGTCGGCCAGATCGGCCGGACGTTTGACCTGATCATCTCGACCGGCGTCCTGCACCACTTGGCCGACCCTTCGCAGGGCCTCCGCGCCCTCGCCTCTGTCCTGGCGCCGGGCGGCGCGATGGCGTTGATGGTCTATGGCGCGCTCGGCCGGGTTGGGGTCTATCCGCTTCAGGACGCCTTCCGCCGCTTGGGCCTCAATCAATCCAAGGATAGCATCGCCCTGGTTCGGCGCACGCTCGCCTCCCTGCCCGCGCACCATCCGGTCCAGACTTATCTGAGAGCGGCCGAAGAACTCCAGCATGATACGGCGATCGTCGACACCTTCCTGCACCCTCAGGACCGGGCCTACACCGTGCCGCAACTGCTCGCTTGGGTCACCGAGAACGGACTGGCATTCCAGTCCTGGGTGCAGAACCAGTTCTATTACCCCGACGCATTGGTCGAGCCCGATACCCGGCGGATGATCCGGTTGCTGCCGGCCCGGGAGCAATGGCCGATCGTCGAATCCCTGGTCGCGACCATGGGCAACCACACCTTCATCCTGCGCCACCCGGGCGAGGAGCGGCTGATCGACTTCTCTGGCGAGGACTGGCCCCATTACCGGCCGAGCTTCAAACGCGAATCCGGAATCGCCGAGCTCCGCCCCGACGGGTCGTGCCGGGTCGGGTTGATGGGGCTGCGCTTCGAGATGACGGCGGCCGAGACGGCGGTGGTGCAACGGATCGACGGGCGGCGTTCGATCGCGGACATCCTGTCGGACCCGGTCTTCGCGCACGGGTCGCCGGAGGAACGGCTGGCGTTCGGCCGCCTCTGTTTCGAGCGCCTGTGGAAAATCGGCGCGGCGATGTTCGAGGTTTAGCGCCGCGCCCACATCCGCCGGTAGGCGGCTTCGAGGTCGCGGACAAACCCGGCCTCGTCCATCAGCGGGCTCGCCTGCATCCGCCCCCGCAGTCCCGCCCGGATTTCGGCCAGAGCCTCCGGGTCGGCCGCAAGAGCGGCGGCGATCTCGACATAGGCGTCTTCGTCCTGGGCGATCCAGTCGGGCCGGCCCAGCGCGGTGAGGATCGAGCTTCCCAGCCGTCCCACGCTCGGCCGTCCGGCCAGGGTGACGAAGGGCAGACCCATATAGAGGCTCTCGAACAGGGTGGTGCCTGAGTTGTGCGGGAAACAGTCGAGCCCGATATCGATGCCGCGGAGCAGGTCCCAGGGCGGGGTGGAGAAGCCGATCTGAAGCCGCTCGCGCTCGATTCCGTGGGCGCCGAAGGCGTCGGCGAGCCGGTGCTGCATAGACCGGTCCTGGAAGTCGCGGCTGTTGATGGCCAGCCGCGCGCCCTCGACCCGCTCCAGCAGCCGCGCCCAGACGCGAACCGTATGCCGGTTGATCCGGATCGCCCGGGTCAGCGCCCCGAAGACGACATGGCCTCGGGCCGCGGCCGGAAGCGGCCCGGGTTCGCCCATCCCCTCGGCGGGGCGGTAGACATAGGCGGCCTTCAGCCTCCAGGGCGTCTCGGAGAAGAGGTCCTCGCTCCCGGCCGGGGCCATGGCCGCGTCCGAGAGGAAATAGTCGACGGCGCTAAGTCCGGTGGTGTAGCCGGACCCCAGCCAGCTTACCGAGACCGGCGCGGGCTTTCTGGCGAAGACCCCCAGCCGGGCGCCATCCGTGTGTCCGGCCAGGTCCACCAGGATATCTATGTCGTCGGCCCGGATACGGTCGAAGAGCTGATCGTCGCTAAGATCGTTGGTGCGGACAAAGGCGTCGCTCAGCTGCCTATATCGTTCAGTCACATCGTCGTCGCGCACACTTTGAGCGTAGGCGTGGATGACAAAGCTGTTCCGGTCGTGGTGGGCGAAGACCGGCTCCAGGAAGTGGCGGCAGGGATGAGCCCTGAAATCCGGCGAAACATAGCCGATCCGCAGCTTTCGTTCCGCCACCGGCGTGGGTTGCGGATCCGGGCGCCGCAACGGCCGGCCGAACCGCGCATCATAGTCCCGGTAAGCGGCGAAGATGTTTTGCGCGCTCTTGTCCGGCGCATAATTCAAACTGAAGAGACGGTTGCTGTAGGCCGCCGCATTGTCCGGATCGGCGGCGATGGCGAGGAGAAAGGCGCCGTCCGCCTCTTCCAGCCTTCCAGCCCTGGCGAAGGCGGCGCCAAGCGTGACGTAGCCTATCGAGTTGCCGGGCTCAGCGGCGAGAACATTCCGGCAGGCGTCGGCGGCCTCTTCAAAGCGGCCAAGCGCCTGCAAGGCGTTGGCGAGGTTGATCCATACCTGGGACAGCCCGGGCTTCAGCGCGAGAGACCGCCGATAGGCGGCCACCGACGGTGCGAAACGGCCCTGTAGCTGAAGCGCGTCGCCGACCCGAGCGTGGGCCTCGGCCTGGCCTGGCTCAAGCTCGGCCGCGCGACGGTAGGCCGTCTCGGCCGCAGCCGCCTCACCAAGGGCCAAGAGGGCCGCGCCAAGGCCCGCATGAGCCTCAGCGTGATCAGGTCGGAGCGCGACGGCGCGCCTATAGGCGCCGACCGCCTCGTCGTCTCGACCGACCGCCCTCAGGGCCGCGCCAAGGCTGAGCTGAAAGCTGGGCTCGTCTTGGTTCAGGGCGGCCGCCCGGCCGATCAGCGCGACGGCCTGCTCGCCGCGCCCAGACTGCCGGGCGAGGATTCCCAGGTTGTGCAGGCTGCCGACATGATCGGGGTCGAGGGCCAGCGCCTGCTGATACAGGCCTTGGGCTTCGGCGAGGCGCCCGGCCTGATGGCTACACACAGCGGCGGCGAATACGGCGGCGAGGTCGCTCGGCGGCTCCGCGGCGGCTCCCTGCCTATCGCCTGTGTCGCCCATGCCGCCTCCCGCCTGCACCAGTTCAATTCAATCACGCCCGGCCGGGGCTCTATAGCAAAATGAACCAGAACGCCGGGAACCGTCCTGAAGGACCGGAGTTGGCGCAACTGAGCCTTTGGCGGCGCGGTAAGGCGCCTTAAGGAGGGATCAGGCGCCGCGTGACGGCGTGGAGCGGCGGGAGACAGGACTTTCATGACGAACAGGGAGGAACGTCCCAGGGTCGTTCCGGTGATCATGTCAGGCGGATCGGGCACGCGCCTATGGCCCCTGTCGACGCCCGAGCGTCCCAAACAGTTCCACGCCTTCAATTCCGACGCCTCTATGATTCAGGAGACCGCCCGACGAACCTCTGGCGAGGGCCCGGTCGACTTCCTGCCGCCCATCATCGTCTGCGCCGGACGCCACCGAGGCCTTGTGACCGAACACATGCGTGAGACCGGGATCGAGCCCTCCGCCGTGGTGCTTGAGCCCGTGCCGCGCAACACCGCGCCCGTGGCGGCCATCGCTGCGGAGCTGGTGGCCCGACTCCATCCCGGCGCCCTGGCTTTGCTGGTCGCCGCTGATCATGTGATCGCCGACCGCGACGGCTTTGTCGCGGCGATCGCGAGGGCCGCCGGCATCGCGCGCGACCACATTGTCACCTTCGGCATCACCCCCTCGCGGCCTGAAACCGGCTACGGCTATATCCAGCAGGGGGAGGCCTTGGCGCCCGGCGTGTTCCGCGTCGCCCGCTTCGCCGAGAAGCCCAAGTCCGAGGTGGCGCAGGCCTATCTGGCGGAAGGCGGCTATAGCTGGAACGCCGGCATATTCCTCTTCTCGCCCGACACCATGCTGGCCGAGATGGCCCAGAGCCGGCCCGATATCCTCGAGGCGGCGCACGACGCCCTGGCCGCCTCGCCTCAGGACGCGGACGGGACCATCGCCCTCGACCCCGCACTGTTCGCCGCCTGTCCTTCGGACTCGGTCGACTATGCGGTGATGGAGCAAACCAGACTCGCCGCCGTCGTGCCTGGCGACTTTGGCTGGGCCGATGTCGGCTCCTGGAGCGAGCTCTGGCGGCTCGGCCCGCACGACGAGGGCAGCAACCGCCTGCGCGGCGACGTCCTGGCCATCGACACCAAGGGGTCTCTGATCTGGTCGGACGGCCCGACCTTGGCGGTGCTGGGCCTTGAGGACTTGATCGTGGTCGCCACCGGAGACGCCGTGATCGTCGCTCCCAAGCACCGCGCCCAGGAGGTCAAGGACCTGCTGGAAAAGCTGAGATCGCGATGACGTCGCCCATGACTGCCGACCGGTTGCGGCGCTGGTTCTTGGACGATGCCCTGCCGCTCTGGTGGAGCATCGGCGCGGACGCGCAAGGCGGTTTCCACGAATCGCTCGGCCAGGAGAACGGGCGTCCGACGCCCGCCCCGCGCCGGCTGCGGGTCCAGGCCCGTCAGAGCGCCGTCTACGCCCAGGCCGGCGCGCTGGGTTGGAACGGGCCCTGGGCGGAAGCCTGCGCCCACGGGCTGGACTTTCTGCTGGCGCGCTATCTGCGCCCCGATGGCCTGGTCCGCGCGCTGGTGGCCCCCGACGGCTCCGTGCTCGACGACACCGCCGTGCTCTACGATCAGGCCTTCGCCCTCTACGCCATGGCCGAGGCCGGTCGCGCCCTGCCGCATCGCCTGCCCGAGTTGGAGGCGCACGCGCTTGGGATCCGGGCCGCCCTGCCCCGAAATCCCGCAGGCGGCTTTCTGGAAGCCGGCGCCCGGCGCTATCAATCCAACCCCCATATGCACCTCTTGGAGGCCGCCCTCTCCTGGGAGGCGACAGCGCCGAACCCGGCCTGGACCGCCCTGGCGGACGAGATCGCGACCCTGGCCCAAAACAGGTTCATCGACGCGGAGGGCGGCTATCTGCGCGAGTTCTTCGCGGCCGATTGGTCGCCGGCCCCCGGCCCCGACGGCCGGGTGGTCGAGCCGGGGCATCAGTTCGAATGGGCCTGGCTGCTGGAGCGCTACGCCCGCGACCGGAAACATGCCGGCGCGCGCGCCAAGGCCCTGAAACTCTATGAGGTCGGTCGGACCAGGGGCGTCGATCCCGCGCGCGGCGTCGCCTTCAACGCCATGGACGACACGCTCGCCCCGCTCGATGAAACGGCGCGGCTATGGCCCCAGACCGAACGGATCAAGGCGGCCGCCCTTTTTGCGCCGGAGGATGTCGCGCCCGCGGTCGCGGGGCTCGGGCTGTACCTTGACACCGCCGTCCGGGGCCTCTGGTTCGACCGAATGCGACCGGACGGGGTTTTTATCGACGAGCCGGCGCCGGCCAGCTCCTTCTACCACATCGCCGGCGCGGTGGCGGGCCTGGGCGCCGCTTCGGCGATCCGATAGCTGTTGTCCATGCGGGCGGCGGGGCGGGCAAACAACGACGGGAGCCGGGCGTGAGCACGGCCGATAGCCGCTCCGTCGAAGACGCCCTGCGCCAGGCCGAGGAACGCACGGGCCTGCTGCTCGACAGCGCGTCGGATTACGCCATCATGACCCTGGACGGCGCCGGCCTTATCACCAGCTGGAACGTCGGGGCCGAGACGCTGTTTGGCTGGACAGCCGCCGATACGGTCGGCTGTCATTTCGAGATGCTGTTCACGCCCGAGGACCGCGCCGCCGGCGTTCCGGCGCGCGAGGTGGCCATGGCCACCGCCGCCGGGCGGGCCGAGGAAGAGGGTTGGCGGGTCCGGCGCAACGAGAGCCGCTTCTGGGGCGCTGGCCGCCTTCTGCCGCTGCGCCAGGGCCAGGGCTTTCTGAAGATTCTGCGCGACCGCACAGTAGAACGCCGGACCCAGGAGCTGCTGGAGGCCTCAGAGGCCCGCTTCCGCACCCTGGCCGACACCATGCCCCAGCTGGCCTGGATGGCCGACGAACAGGGCGACATTCTCTGGTTCAACCGCCGCTGGATCGAATTCACCGGCCTCGATCCCGCCGCCGACCGGGCCGCGCGGGCACAGGTCATCCACCCCGACTATCGGGACGCCGTCGGCCAACGGTTCCTGGAGTCGCTGCGCGCCGGCCAGCCCTGGGAGGACACCTTCCCCATGCGCGGCGCGGACGGCCAGTACCGGTGGTTTCTCTCGCGCGCCGTGCCGATCCGGGAGACGATCGAGGATCTGCCGGCCCGCTGGTTCGGCACCAACACCGACATCACCGAGCAGCGGCGGATCGAGGCGGCGCTGCGGCTGTCGGAGGCCCGCTCGCGCACCCTGCACGAAACCCTGCCGCAGCTGGTCTGGACCTGTCTGCCGGACGGCAGTTGCGAATACGTCTCGCCGCAGTGGGTCGCCTATACCGGCGTGCCCGAGAGCGAGGAGCTAGGCTTCGGCTGGCTGGAGCGGCTGCATCCGGATGACCGCGCCCGGGTCCAGGAGCATTGGATGGGCGCCGTCGCGGGCAGGCACCCCTACGACATCGACTACCGCCTGCGCCGTCACGACGGCTAGTACCGCTGGTTCAAGGTCCGGGGCGAGGCGATCCGCGACGAGGCGGGGGTGGTCGAACACTGGTTCGGCGTCTGCACCGACATCCAGGACATCGTCGAGGCCCGCGAGACCCTGGCCCGCTCGCGCGAGGTGCTGGAGGCCCAGGTCCAGGCCCGGACGGCCGAGTTGCGCGAGGCCAACGCCATGCTGCTGGCTGAGGTGGCCGACCGTCAGCAGGCCGAGGAGGCCCTGCACCAGGCCCAGAAGATGGAGGCCATCGGCCAGCTGACTGGCGGGGTGGCGCACGATTTCAACAACCTTCTGACCGCCATCACCGGCAATCTGGAGCTGCTGCAGCGCCGCCTCGCGGCTGGCAACCAGGACGTCGACCGCTATGTCGACGGAGCCATGGCCTCGGCCCGCCGCGCCGCCAGCCTGACCCAGCGGCTCCTGGCCTTTTCACGCCGCCAGGCCCTGGCGCCCAAGGCCACCGATCTGGGTCGGTTGGCGGCCGATATGGAGGAGCTGATCCGGCGCAGCCTGGGCGAGGGCGTCGTCGTGGAATTCGCCGCCGAAGAGGGGCTGTGGCCTACCTGGTGCGATCCCAACCAGGTCGAGAACGCCCTGCTGAACCTGACCATCAATGCGCGCGACGCCATGCCGAACGGCGGCCGTCTGACCATCGAAGCGCGCAACGTCGCCCTGATCCCCGGCGGCGCCCACGACCTGCCGGCCGGCGACTATGTGATGCTGGCGGCCAGCGACACCGGGGCGGGCATGACGCCCGAGGTGATGGCCCGCGCCTTCGATCCCTTCTTCACCACCAAGCCGATCGGCCAGGGCACGGGGTTGGGCCTATCGCAGCTCTACGGCTTCGCCAAACAGTCGGGCGGGCAGGCGATGATCGAGAGCGAACCCGGCAAGGGCGCGACCGTTCGCCTGTACCTGCCCCGCCATCGCGGCCTGGTCGAGCCCGTCGAGGCGGCGGCCGAGCCGGTCGCGTCGAGGCCCGCCGCCTCCGGCCGCGACGAGATCGTGCTGGTGGTCGAGGACGAGGCGCTGGTCCGGATTCTGGTCGTCCAGACGCTGGAGGAGGCCGGCTACCGGGTGGTCGAGACCTGCGACGCGCCCGAGGCCCTGGCCCGGCTGGACAGCCTGCCCCGGCTCGACCTCCTGGTCACCGACGTCGGCCTGCCGGGGATGAACGGTCGACAGCTGGCCGAGCTGGTGCGCCAGGCCCGGCCCGGCACGCCGGTGCTGTTCATGACCGGCTACGCCCACAACGCCGCCGTCGGGGGCGAGGACCTGGAGCCCGGCATGAGCCTGATCGACAAGCCCTTCGCCATCGACGCCCTCGCCGCCCGGGTGGACGCGATCCTGAAGGGCTAGGGCGCGAGCCGGCCGTCCTTGATCGCCTCGGCTTCGAAGCGGAACAGGGTGTCGGGGTCGGGCGCCTCGATGTCGGGCGCGCCGAGCTGGCCGAGCAGGTGGCGGATCAGGTTCAGCCGCGCCCGCTTCTTTTTATTGGTCGTCAGGCACCACCAGGGCGAGGCTTCGCTGTCGGTGCGGATCAGCATGTCATCGCGCGCCTGGGAATAGGCGTCCCACTTTTTTTGGGCCTCGGCGTCGAGCGGCGAAACCTTGAGCTGACGCAGGGGATCGGAGCGGCGGGCGTCCAGCCGTTCGGCCTGCTCTTCCTTGGTGATGTCGAGCCAGTATTTGACCAGTTTGATCCCGCTGTCGGTCAGCATGGCCTCGAAGGCCGGGGCCTCGCGCAGGAAGGTCTCCTGCTCGGCTGGAGTGGAGAAGCCCATCACCCGCTCGACCCCGGCCCGGTTGTACCAGGAGCGGTTGAAGATCACGAACTCGCCCGCCGAAGGCAGCTGGGCGACATACCGCTGCAGGAACCACTGACCGCGCTCGCGGTCGGACGGCTTGGGCAGGGCCACGATGCGGGTGTTGCGCGGCGACAGGTGTTCGGTGATCCGCTTGATCGCTCCGTCCTTGCCGGCGGCGTCGCGCCCTTCCAGCACCACGCAGATCTTCCAGCCCTCGGCCATGGCCTTCACCTGGGTCTCGACCAGAGCGAGCTGCAGTCGCGCCAAGGCCGCTTCGTAGTCTTCTTTTGATTTGCTCATGCCCAGACCCTACCCCGACGGCCCGCGCAAGGAAGGGCTTGCGCGCGCAGATTGCTTTAGATATATCGGATGCCAGATATATCTAAATAGGCTCTTGTTATGTTGAATCACTGGAAACGATGCCGCCACGGCAGCGACGACATGAGCTGGCGGGGGCGCGGCTTCGGCGGTCGCCACGGCCTGGGGATGATGGGCGATCGCCACGGCGGCGGACGCGGAATGCACGGCGGGCGCGGCGGACGGATGTTCGACCACGGCGACCTGAGGCTGGTGGTCCTGGCCCTGCTGGCCGAGAAGCCGGCCCACGGCTACGAGCTGATCAAGGCGATCGAGGACCGGCTCGGCGGCGCCTACAGTCCCTCGCCGGGGGTCATCTACCCCACCCTCACCCTGCTGGAGGAGCTGGGCTACGCCGCTCAGGTCCCGTCGGAAGGGGCCAAGAAGCTCTACGCCGTCACCGAGGAGGGGCGCGCCCATCTGGAGGCCAACCGGGCCGCCGTCGAGGGCCTGACCGCCCGCATGGACGAGGCCAAGGGCCGCGGCGCCCCGCCGCCCGTGCTGCGGGCGATGGAAAACCTGCGGACCGCCCTTAAGCTGAAGCTCGGCCAGGGCGGCCTGACCGAAGACCAGGCCCAGGCCATGGCCGCCGCCCTCGATGCGGCGGCGCTCGCAGTGGAGCGCAGCTGATGATCTCGACCGCCCGCGCGGAGACGGCCAACGGCCGGCGCTACATGATCCAGCTGTGCAAGCACTGGGGCCACAAGTTCGAGGTCGCCTTCGACGACACAAACGGCAGCATCGCCCTGCCCGCCGGGGCCCTGACCCTGGCGGCCGACGAGACCGGCCTGACCCTGACGCTGGACGCCTCGCCCGAGGGCCTCGACCGGATGGAGGGCGTGGTGACCGAACACCTCAACCGCTTCGCCTTCCGCGAACCGTTCGACCTGGCCTGGAGCCGGAGCTAGCCTCTCATCCGTGAATACAGTTCCGCCAGGGTCGCGACCGCCGCTTCGGCGGCGGCGCGGTCTGGGGCTTCATTATCGTCCTGCCAGCCCTGGGTGTCGTCCGGTCCGTTGTGCTGCACCACGATCCCGTCGCGGCGGGAGAGGAAGGTCGTGTTCTTGTAGCTGATCCCGTAGTTGACCTCCGGCTGGGGGATCAGCCAGGCGATCTGGCCTCGCACGGGAATGACGCTCTCGTCCTTCCACAGCGCCCGCGCCCCATAGCCGGTGCAGTTGATCACCACCGGCTCGGGCAGCGAGGCCAGCTCGGCGGGCGAATTGAACTCGCGCATCACGATCTTGCCGCCGCCCAGCTGGAACTCATTGATCAGCTGGTGGCCGTAGTCGGTGACATTGAAGGTGACCGAGGAGTTGCGCTGCACGAAGGGGGTCGGGAAGGGATGGCTGCCGGCCGGAATCAGCACCGTGCGGGGGGTCAGGTCGCGGACACGGTCCTGCAACTCGATGAAGTGAGGCGGCGGAGCCAGCCGCCGGCGTTCCCGCAGCAGATCGGGGTTCTCGTCGTTCAGGATGTAGCGGTCGGTCCATTCCACCGGATCGCCCGGCACCCCGAGATAGGTCTGGTGGGCGCGAAAACTGGTCCGCGTCATCGTCTCCCACAGGGCCGGAAAGCCCGAGCCCGCGCCATCCGCCAGGGCGACGCGGGAATCCGGCGACCAGGTGCCCGTCGCCCGGGCCGAGCGCGCCTGATGCAGCCGCTCCTTGGCGTAGATCGTCACCCGGGCCCCGGCGCGCTGGGCGGTGATGGCGGCGGTCAGGCCCAGGGCCCCGCAGCCGATCACCGCGATGCTGCTTGTCCCGCCCTCCATCGCCTTGGGGACGACCATGGCCGCCGAGCCCCAGGACAGGGACCAGCCGGAGCCGCCGTGGCCGTAGTTGTGAACCACGCGCTTGCCGGCGACCTCCTCGACTTCGAGCCTTGGCCCCGTCGCGCGGAAGGGCCGCAGGCAGACGGTGATGTTGAACAGACGATCCGCGTGGGCCCGCATCGGGGCCAGCGGCGGCAGGCGATCGTAGTAGGCGAGCCCCGCCGCCGTCCGCATCGGGGCGCAGGCGCCCAGACCCGTGACGGCGCCGAGGCTGGCGATGAGGGCGCGGCGGTCGAGCGGGGGCGAGGCCATGACCCATCTCACCGGGACCGCGCGCGGGACGCCAGTGCGAAATGAGCCGAACCCGTCATCGCGGCCCGCCTGCACCTTCCCTAGGCGCCGCTTTACCGCGCGCCCACATCGCGAGACACTGCCGTCCGTTCGCAGGGAGTCGCGCCCATGATCGGATGGATGCTCGCCATGTCGCTCGGCTCGGCCGATCCTGACAGCGTGCAGGCCGTGATCGGGGCCGAATGCGCCTTCGCGACCGAGGCCGGCAAGTCGGGCGTCGCCGCCTCCTTCCAACAGTACGCCGCGCCGGAAGCCGTGGTCCTGCGCCCCGATCCGGTTTCGGTGGCCAAGAGCTTCGCCAACCGGCCGGCCAATCCCAACCCGCCCGTTCTCGACTGGTGGCCGCAATGGGCGGGCGTCTCCCGCTCGGGCGATCTTGGCTTCACCACCGGCCCCTATACGGTCGGCGGCGAGAAGGGCGGCTACTATTTCACCGTCTGGAAGAAGCAGGCCGACGGCAGCTGGCGCTGGATCTTCGACGGCGGCCCGCCGTCGGCCGTGCCCGACGCCGCCAAAAAGGGTGAAAAGGTCGCCCTTCTGCCGCGCGCCACCCCCGCCGCCGGTTCGGCCGCCAGAGCCCTGGCCGAGATCACCACCGTCGAGGCGGCCCTGGCCAGCATGGCGCGCAGCGACGCAGCGGCCGCCTATCGCCCGGTCATGGCCCCCGAAGGCCGGCTGGCCGGTTCGGAGCTCCCGCCCGGCGACGGCGCCGCCGGCCAGGCCGCCGAGCTGAAACAGCGCCCGGCCCAGCTCAACCTCTCAAACCTCGGCCGGGTGTCCTCGGCCGCGGGCGATCTGGTCTGGTCGTTCGGCGACGCCTGCTGGACCGCCGCCGAGGGCCCGAGGCGCGGCCACTATGTCCGGCTGTGGCGGGACCGCTCCGTCGGCTGGCGGCTGGTCTTTGACGAGCTTCTGACCGTGCCCGCCGCCCAGACCGGCGTCTGCCCCGCCCCGGCGGCGCGCCGCGCGCCTGTCGTCCCCTTCCGGCGCCGCGCCGGATGACGGCCATGGAGGAAAGCCCGATGACGAAACCGCCCTTGCACTTCTGGATCGTCGCCATCCTGTCGCTGCTGTGGAACGGCTACGGCGGGTTCGACTATCTGATGACCCAGACCCAGAACGCCGGCTACCTGGCGACCTATACGCCCGAGCAGAAGGCCTACTTCGCCGGCTTGCCGCTGTGGATGGACTGTAGCTGGGCGCTCGGCGTCTGGACCTCCGTGGTCGGGAGCGTCCTCTTGATCCTGCGCCGCCACTGGGCGCTGCAGGCCTTCCTGGTCTCGCTGGTCGGGATCGCCGGCATGCTGATCCACAGCTACGTCCTGACCGACGGCGCCCGGATCATGGGCCCCCAGGCCCCGGTCTTCAGCGCGGTGATCACCGCCATCGGCCTGTTCCTGGCCTGGTACGCCTGGACGATGATCAAGAAGGGCGTGCTGCGCTAAGCGGCCTGGCGCCGCTCCCTTAGGCGCCCTGGCGTTTTCTTCCACGCCGTCAGTCTTGGAATAGGGCGAACACATCCGGCTGGGCTAACCACTGCCCTGCACGCGGCGCTTCAAGCCGCGGCTTGCGGGGACCATCCAGTTGACGATCAGAGGCCTGTCTCCGCGGGGAGATCACCGCGGCGCGCTTAGCTTGCTCACCCTGGCCCTGGCCCTGTGCGGCGCCGGCCAGGCCTCGGCCCAGCAGCGCAGCGCCGAGAACGCCCTGACCGCCGCCGACGACGCCTTCGGCAGCACGGTCGGCAATGAGAAGACCGGCATCTACAACGAGGGCGACATCCGCGGCTTCAGCCCGCTGCGCGCCGGCAATATCCGCGTCGAGGGCGTCTATATCGATCAGCAGACCTTCATCGCCAGCCGCGCGCGCGGCGGCTCTCGCATCCGGGTCGGGAACGCGGCGCTCGACTATCCCTTCCCGGCCCCCACGGGCATCGTCGACTTCCAGCTTCGCACCCCTACGCCCGACTACAGCGCCTCGATCCAGCTGGCGGTCATGCCCTACGGCGGGCGCCAGTATGAGCTCGACCTGCGCGGGCCGCTGGTCAAGGACCGGCTAAGCATCACCGGCGGCTTCAGCTTCCAGGGCGACGAGGGGGTCGATGGCTCGCGGCTGAAGAACTACGGCTTCGGCGCGGTGCCGCGGCTGCGGCTGAACGGCGGCGAGATCACCCTGGTGCTCGGTCACTTCGGCACCCGGGGCTCCAAGAGCCGGATCGTGGTGGCCACGCCCGGCGCCTTCCTGCCGCCCATGCCCGAGGTGGGCAAATACCTTGGCCAGGCCTGGGCGATCGGCACGGCCGAGAACCTCAACGTCGGCCCGATCTGGCGGCAGAACTTCAACGACCACTGGTCGATGCGTTCGGGCGTCTTCTTCTCACGCCAGCTCAAGCACAAGGCCTTCAGCGAAGTCTTCGTGGTCTCCGACCCTCTCGGCAACGCCCGCCATAGCGTCACCGCCGACCCGGCCCAGCGCACCCGCTCCTATTCGGGCGAGGCTCAGCTGACCTGGCGTCAGGATTCGGAGCGGCTGAAGAACCGGGTGCTGTTCACCGTGCGCGCCCGCAACAAGCTGGCCGAGAGCGGCGGCGCCGACACCCGCGACCTTGGCCCGGTGCGGCTGGGCGAGCTCGACCCGGAGGCGAGGCCCGACTTCACCTTCCGCGCGGTCGACCAGAACAGGGTCACCCAGGTGACGGGCGCGATCGGCTATATGGGACGGCTGACCAAGGTCGGACAGCTGAACCTCGGGCTGCAGAAGACCCGCTACCGCCAGACCTTCCAGCGCGGAACGCTGAAGACCGAGATCAACGACAATCCCTGGCTGTTCAACGCCACCGCCGTGCTGGCGCCGGGCAGCCGCTGGCTGGCCTACGCCAGCTATGTGAAGGGGCTGGAGGAAAGCGGTGTCGCGCCCGACAACGCCACCAACCGCAACGAGGCTCTGCCCGCCGCCCGCACCACCCAGATGGAGGCCGGAGTCAGGGGCAAGCTCGGGACCCTGACCCTGGCGGCCAGCGCCTTCCAGATCAAGAAGCCCTATTTCAACCTCGACGCCGCCAACCGCTTCACCGAACTGGGGGCCGTCAATCACCGGGGGGTCGAGGCCTCGATCTCCGGCACGGTGTTCAAGCGGCTGACCCTGCTGGTCGGCGGGCTGTTCATGGACCCGGTGGTCACCGGCGAGGCGCGGACGCTGGGCCGGATCGGCGACCGTCCGGTGGGGGTGGCCGCCACCGTGGCGCGGATGGACGCCGAGTATTTCACCGCCTTCAAGGGCCTGTCCCTGACCGCCGCCGTGGTCGCCACCGGCCGCCGCGCCGCCTCGGCCCGGCCCTACGCCGCGCTCAGCGGCAAGCAGTTGTTCACCCCGGCCTTCACCACCGTCGATCTGGGCGCGCGCTACCGCTTCACCCTCGACAAACATCCGATGAGCCTGCGGGCGACCCTGGCCAATGTTTTCGACAAACGCACCTGGAAGATCGCCGCCGCCAACAGCTACCAGCTGAACGACAGCCGGCGGCTGTCGGTCTTCGTTTCGGCCGACTTCTAGTCCAGAACCCCGTCGGACTCGCGCCGGCGCGGCCCGCTGTAGCTCGGGTCCTTCTGTCGGCGGCGGTCGGGGCCGAAGAAGTTGTCGTTGCGCACAAAGGGTCTGGGCCGTTCGATGATCGCGTGCAGACGGTCCATCAACGCCTTGGCGGTCAGCGGCTTGACGATGATCTCGAACACCCCGGCGTCGCGAGCCTCGACGATCCGGGTGCGGTCCGAGTGCGCGGTCATCAGGATGACCGGTAGATAGGGGTTCTGGCTGTCGGCGGCGTTGCGGACCATGCGGGTGAACTCCACCCCGTCCAGCGGCTCCATGGCGTAGTCGATGATCGCCAGGTCCACCGGCCAGGTCCGCAGCACGTCCAGCGCCTCGGCCCCGTTCGAGGCCTGGCGGATCTTGCGCACGCCCACCCCGTCCAGGATGGTGGCGACGATGGTGCGCATATGCTGATTGTCGTCGACGATCAGCACCTGAAGGGCGTCTAGTCCGGCCATGTTTCCAATCGTTCGAGCGGTCTTGGCGCCAAGCCTAGCCGGCGCGGATCCTGACTAGCGCCGCAAGTTCAATAAAGTACGAATTTCCCCGCGCGGCGGCTCAGGCCGGACGGATCGCCTCGACCATCCAGACCGCGCCGGGAACCCGCACCGCGCCGTCCGCCGCATAGGGCGCCAGCACCGCCGCCAGCCGCGCCGGAGCCGCCGCGCGGGCCGCTTCCCCGGCGTCGCCCGCCTCGGCCAAGGCGGCGCTGGCCGGGCCGATCTGAAGCACGAGATCCACCGCCGCCGAGACCCCGCCCTCGGCGGCCAGCCGGACCTGGAAGTCGAAGGGCGTGACGGCGATCTTCTCGAACCCCGCCCCGTTCAGGACGGCTTCGATCCGCGCCTTGTCGGCGAAGGCGAAGGGGCCGGGCGGGGGCGGCCCCTCGGGCGGCGGCGGGGCGGGAGTTCCGAGCAGTTCGCGGACGGCGGCCAGGGGCCGGGTCGCCCAGGGGTTCTCGCCCGCCGCGCGCCAGCATGCGAACAGCAGCCGCCCGCCGGGGCGGATATTCCTGGCGATGTTGGTGAAGGCGGCCTCGGGGTCGTCGAAGAACATCACCCCGAACTGGGAGACCACGAGGTCGAAGGGCTCGGCGCTCCGCCAGACCGAGGCGTCGGCCTCGATCAGCCGCGCCCGGCCCTGGGTGCGCTTCTCGGCCACGGCCAGCATGGGGGTGGAGACGTCGACCCCGGTGACCTCGGCCCCGCCCTCCAGCCACAGGGCGCAGGTGACGCCCGAGCCGCAGCCGATGTCGAGCAGGCGCAGGCCCGAGACCTCTCCGGCGCGCGCCTTCAGCCCGGCGGTGACCTCGGCCAGCATCGCGTCCATGCGCGACTGCAGCGCCGCCCACTTCTCGCCCACGCGGCCCTTCCAGAGGTCGATCTGGGCTTGGTTGGGGGTGGTCATTGGAGTCTAGCCCCCTACTGAATCGTCGCCCGCCCGATCTCCAGCTTGCCGTCCCCGGCGCGCGCGTCGATCACCGCCCCGTCCGCCAGCTCGCCCGCCAGCAGCTGGCGTGAGATCGGGTCGACCAGCTCCTTCTGGATCACTCGCTTCAGCGGCCGGGCGCCATAGACCGGGTCGTAGCCCTGCTCGCCCAGCCAGGCGATGGCGCCGGGGTCGAGGTTCAGGGTCATCCGGCGCTCGTGCAGGCGCTTTTCCACCCGGCCGAGCTGGATGCGCACGATGGCGTCCATCTGGGCGCGGTGCAGGCGCTGGAACAGGATGATCTCGTCGATCCGGTTGAGGAACTCGGGCCGGAAGTGGCGGCGCACCGCCTCCATCACCATCGGCCGCGCCTTCTCGACGTCCTCGTTGTCCTCCAGCCCCGCCAGGAATTCGGAGCCGAGGTTCGAGGTCATGATGATGATGGTGTTGCGGAAGTCGACCGTGCGGCCCTGGCCGTCGGTCAGGCGGCCGTCGTCCAGCACCTGGAGGAGCACATTGAACACGTCGGGGTGGGCCTTCTCGACCTCGTCGAACAGCACCACCTGATAGGGCCGCCGCCGCACCGCTTCGGTCAGGGCCCCGCCCTCGTCATAGCCGACATAGCCGGGCGGGGCGCCGATCATCCGGCTGACCGAATGCTTCTCCATATATTCGGACATATCCATCCGGGTGATGGCCGCCTCGTCGGCGAACATAAACTCGGCCAGGGCCTTGGTAAGCTCGGTCTTGCCGACGCCGGTGGGGCCCAGGAAGAGGAAGCTGCCGATCGGGCGGTTGGGGTCCTGCAGCCCGGCGCGGGCGCGGCGCACGGCGTCGGCCACGGCCACCAGGGCCTCGTCCTGGCCGACCACGCGGCCGCGCAGGGCGTCCTCCATCTTCAGCAGCTTCTCGCGCTCGCCCTCGAGCATCTTCTCGACCGGCACCCCGGTCCAGCGGGAGACGACCTGGGCGATCTGTTCGGCGTCGACCACCTCGGGGGTCATCGGGGCCTGTTCCTGCTGGCCGGCCTCTTCGGCCTCCTTCAGCCGCTTCTCCATGACCGGGATCTGGCCGTACATGATCTCGGACGCGCGGGCCAAGTCGCCCTGGCGCTGAGCCAGAACCAGGTCGGCGCGCAGCCGGTCGAGCGCCTCGCGGGCCTGGGCGGCCGAGCCGAGCTTTTCCTTCTCCGCCTTCCAGCGGCTGGTCATCTCTGAGGACTGGAGCTCAAGGTCGGAGAGCTCTTCCTGCAGCTTCTCCAGCCGGGCCTTGGAGGCCGCGTCGGTCTCTTTCTTCAGCGCCTCGCGCTCGATCTTCAACTGCACCAGCCGCCGATCGATCTCGTCGAGGGCCTCGGGCTTTGAGTCCACCGCCATCCGCACGCGGCTCGCCGC